>CBFGTI010000095.1:0-21752 GCA_965651695.1 uncultured Imperialibacter sp.
TTGGGGTGCAGCGCTGGCGAGGCAGCCACCCACAAGAAAAAAGGTCGAACTTTCATCCGACCTTTTTGTGATGCAATTTAGGCATCGTTACTCTTTCTTTTTAGAACTGCTTTTTGAGCTCCCTGAACCTGAAATAGATTCCCTCATTTCAGTGTCGGCTTTCACGTTTTGCATTTTGTAGTAGTCCATAATGCCCATGTTGCCTTGCCTGAAAGCCTCTGCCATTGCTTTGGGCACTTCTGCCTCAGCTTCTATTACCTTAGCCCGCGCTTCCTGCGCTTTGGCTTTCATTTCCTGCTCAAGAGCCACAGCCATAGCCCTTCTTTCTTCCGCTTTCGCTTCGGCTACTTTCAAGTCGGCAGAAGCCTGGTCGGTTTGGAGCTTTGCACCGATGTTGGCTCCCACGTCAACGTCGGCAATATCGATGGAAAGAATCTCAAACGCAGTTCCGGCATCCAGACCCCTGGCAAGTACCAGCTTCGAAATCTTGTCTGGATTTTCGAGTACGGCTTTGTGCGTAGCAGCAGAACCAATGGAGGTTACTATACCTTCGCCAACCCGCGCCAGGATGGTGTCTTCACCGGCGCCACCTACCAATTGCTGAATGTTCGCCCTTACCGTTACTCTTGCTTTGGCTACAAGCTGGATACCATCGGCCGCTACAGCTGCCACCGACGGTGTATTAATTACTTTAGGATTTACTGATATCTGAACAGCCTCGAATACGTCTCTGCCTGCAAGATCAATAGCAGTTGCCTGTTTGAAGCTTAGGTTTATGTTTGCCTTATCTGCCGAAATTAGCGCCCTGATTACCTGCGGCACATTTCCGCCAGCGAGATAATGTGTTTCAAGGTCCGACGTTTTCAGCGGTCTTTTTTCCTTGGTATGCTCGTCGGTAATAACGATACCGGCTTTAGTGGCGGTAATCAGGGAGTTGACTATCACACTTGGGGGCACTTTCCTGATTCGCATAAAAACGAGTTCAAGCAAGCCTACCCTCACTCCGGAGAAAATAGCAGTGATCCAGAGGTTGACGGGCACAAAATACAGGAAAATAAAAAATCCTATAATAATGGCGAATACGACAAAAATGAGTGATAATCCAGTCATCGGTATATTTAATTTATGATTGATTCAACGTAAATTTTGCTATCGTCAATTTTAGCAATTCTGATTTGAGTGTCGGCGGGCAGGTAGTCGCCGTTGGTGCGAACTTCTATAATTTTGTCTCCAAAAATAGCATTTCCCATAGGTTTTAATGTTGAAATAGCTTTTCCCACATCGCCTACGTTCAGTACAATAATATATTCCTGGTTCACCTTAGATTCAATAGCTGACTTTAGTGAGAAGCGATCCCAAACGCCATTTTTGAGGCTCACAACAATGGCAACAACTGCAATTAGCACACTACAAACAGACACTATCGTACCCACTGTGTTCCCGAAATACTCGAAACTAAGATACAGACCTGAAAGGCCGAAGATGCATCCGAGTATACCGATAATAGTAGTGCCGGGAATAAACACAATCTCGACGATTATAAGTATTATCCCGAATATTATCAGCCCCAGTACTGTGAACCATTCAATCATAGGATGATTTTCTCAGGAAAAATATAAATTTTATTTGAGCTAACATAAGATAACCGGACAGTTAATATGCTCGGGCAAATATAACCCGCTGCTTCGAGGGCTTGCCTGTTACCATACAATTGCCTGCTTCTCCGGCTTCAGCCAACGGAATGCACCTGATAGTAGCTTTTGTTTCTTCCTTTACCAACTCTTCTGTAGCAACCGTTCCGTCCCAGTGGGCTAAAACAAAGCCACCTTTTTCCTCAATCACCTTCTTGAACTCCTCGTAGCTATCAACCTTCGAAATCATGCTTTGCCGGAAATCGAATGCCTTTTTGTATATATTGTTTTGAATATCGTCGAGTAAAGTGACAATTCTACCGCTGAAGGAATCGTCAAGACTGATGACGGACTTTTCCAGCGTGTCTCTTCGGGCAACTTCCACGGTGCTGTTTTCGATGTCTTTAGGGCCGATTGCCAGTCGGAGCGGCACACCTTTGAGTTCATATTCGGCAAATTTCCAGCCGGGCTTATGAGTGTCTCTGTCGTCGAACCTGACCGATACACCCGCCTTCCTTAAGTCTTCCATCAATTTTTTCACGACTCCGGCTATTTCGCTGCGTTGCTCGTCGGTCTTGTATATAGGGACAATTATAACCTGATAAGGTGCAAGTTTTGGAGGTAAAACGAGGCCGTTGTCGTCGGAGTGGGCCATGATGAGCGCACCCATGAGCCTGGTACTTACACCCCAGCTTGTGCCCCATACATGCTCCAGGCCGCCATCCTTTGTCTGAAACTTGACATCAAATGCCTTTGCAAAATTCTGTCCCAAAAAGTGGGAGGTTCCAGCCTGGAGTGCCTTGCCGTCTTGCATCAGGGCTTCAATGCAGTAGGTTTCCAGCGCACCCGCAAACCGTTCGTTTTCAGACTTTACTCCCTTGATAACCGGAAGTGCCATAAAACTCTCAGCAAATTCAGCATACACACCAAGCATTCTTTCTGTTTCTTCAATTGCCTCCTCTTTGCTGGCATGGGCGGTATGCCCCTCCTGCCAGAGAAACTCAGCGGTACGGAGGAAAAGCCTCGTTCTCATTTCCCATCGAACAACATTTGCCCATTGATTAATGAGCAAGGGGAGATCGCGATAAGACTGGATCCAGTTTTTATAGGTGCTCCAGATAACTGTCTCAGAGGTTGGGCGTACGATCAGTTCTTCCTCCAGCTTGGCATCCGGATCGACCACCACGCCACCTTTGCCGTCGGCTTTTAAGCGGTAATGGGTTACTACGGCACATTCCTTAGCAAATCCTTCAACATGAGCCGCTTCTTTACTCAAAAATGACTTTGGTATGAACAATGGGAAGTAAGCGTTGGTATGGCCGGTTTCTTTAAACATCCGGTCAAGCTCTTGCTGCATTTTCTCCCAAATAGCGTAGCCATAGGGTTTTATTACCATGCAACCCCTAACTGCCGAATTCTCAGCCAGATCGGCCTTTTTTACCAGTTCGTTATACCACAATGAATAGTCTTCGCTCCGTTTAGGTAATCCCTTGCTCATTTTCAAAATTGAATTTTGGTATAGATATTGCTTAAATTGTAATTGTTAAGGATCGCAAATATAAGCGAATGCAAGGAAACCCACCTGAAACCCTTAACGTTGTTTTTTAACAGTAACAAAAGAAAGGTATTGCAATGAAAAGGTTTACAGACAACACGCAACTTAACACAGTTTTAATGCTGGGGGCATTCCTTTTAGCAATGCCTTTTGTTAGCAATGCGCAAACCTCGAAAGAGTTTGACGACCTCTATTTTACTAAAGCCGACAGGGTGCAGGTAAAATATGCTACTGACGACGAGGGTAATAAAATAAGTCAGTCGCAGGCAACGTACCAATCGTACAACAACAATACTTACGAGCCCACCTACTCAGCCAAAACGGTGAACCCCGAATACATTGCAAAATACAAGAGTGCCTCCCGCGAGAGCGTGCAGGAACAGCTTGATGAGCAAAGTGAGCTGGATTCACAGGAGAACCCCAACTACAGCAGCGAAGATTACTTTGTTGAAGATTATGACCAGGGCTATTCAACCTCGGGAGCTACTGTAGTAAACATATATAACGGGGGTGGCTGGAACTGGAGACCCTATAATAATTTCGCCTTCAGTTCGTGGAATAGCCCTTTTTGGAACCCCGGATGGGGATTTTCGATAGGATATTCTTTTGGATGGGGCGGATTTGGCTGGAATAGCTGGTATGGTTCTCCCTGGGGTTTTTATGATCCATGGTTTGGGCCTTCCTACGGCTTTTACGACCCCTGGTTTGGACCGTCGTGGGGTTATGGGTCGTGGGGCCGCTGGAACCGCTGGAACAACCCTTACTACGGCGGCTGGGGTTATAATAGCTGGGCCTACAACACAGGCTTTCACGATGGCTATTATGTAGGCAAAAAGGTAGGGTTGAATGCCAGAAATGTGGTAAGAGGCGGCCGGGTAAATCGAAGTGCTGTAGCTGGCACTACTTATGCCAGCAACGGAGTGTCGTCGAGGTACAGAAATGCGAATGTACAAAATGTGACCGGTTCAAGAGATGCGTCGCAAGGCACACGGGGCCGGACTGTTTCATCCGCCAACTCAAGAGATTACTCGGGAACCCAGAATGAGTACTTCCAGAGATCGAGAATGGGCTACACTTCCGGCTTAGGCACAAGCGATCGCAATACCCGGGCTGTAACAGAAAGAGCTTCCAGCCGGACCTCCGCAAGAGACTCGTACTCCGACAATGTCCGCTCAAGAAACTCGTATACGCCTGCGGCAAATAGCAGGTCGACAGACAGGACAATTGAACCAAGCAGGTCCAGAACTATAGTTCCGGGTACGAATGAAAGATCGGGTAGTGGCTCCGAGTTCAGAGGAGTGAACCCGGCCAACAGCAGAAGTTCTGATACACAAAGAAGCCGTCAGGTTGACCCCGGAAATAATAGCCGCACAAGAACTAACAACTCATACAGTGCTCCGGCGCCTTCCAGAGAATCGTACACACCACCAAAAAGATCCGGAGGTAATTCCTACTCGGCGCCTTCTTACAGAAATAGCGGATCGGGAGGAAATAGCAACAGCAGAAGCAACTCGGGTTTTTCTGCTCCCAGCAGATCGTCTTCAGGTAGCAGCTACTCAGCCCCCAGCAGGAGCAGTTCGTCTGGCAGCAGTTTTTCTGCACCTAGCAGAAGCTCGTCGCCGAGCTATTCGGCCCCAAGCCGGAGTTCGGGCAGCAGTAGCGGCGGATCGAGATCAGGCGGATCTTCCAGCGGCGGATCAAGAAGGGGCGGGAACTGAGTTAACTTAACTGAAACTTGAAGCGATGAAGAATTTGAGACTCGTATGGGTGAGTGTACTATTGCTGTTGGGTGTGGTAAGCAGCCAGGCGCAAATTGAAAACGGCTCTTTTGGGTATTACACCGATGCTCTACGATTCAGCAGATTATCTTCAAATACCGGTACTGCCAGGATGCAGGCCATAGGGGGTGCGAATGCTGCATTAGGCGGCGACATTACATCGGCGGCGACAAATCCTGCAGGGTTGGGTTTTTTTAACCGGTCAGTTATAGTGTTTACACCTACGCTCAACTTCCATACCTCGGAGGCGGAATACTTTGGCGAGACAACAGATAACTTTATTAACAACTTCAATCTAAACACGCTCGGGGCAGTGTTCAACTTCTCGAAAGGGGATTTTTCGCAGCAAAAATTTAAGGGAGGATCGTTCGCTATCAATTTTCAGAGAATTAACGATTTCTATAACGAGTTTACCTACGAGGCCTACAACGACAATAATTCAATCATCGATTATTTCCTGGAGCAGGCCAATGGCATTCCGGTAAACGACATTGGCAACAGAGGCCTGGTAAGCCTGGCTTATTACAACTTCCTTATTAATCCGGTGCCCGACGAGAATGGGATATACGATTCGTTCGTGCTGGGGTATCCGAGGCAGCGGGAAACAGTGCGGTCGATAGGGGGGCAAAACCAATGGAGTTTTTCCTATGGCGGAAACTACGATGATAAGCTGTACTTCGGCGTGGGGCTCGGATTGGTGAGCCTGAGGTATAAAAACACTAAGAGATACGAAGAAGATAGCTTTTACGACTTTCAGGCTGGAGCTGATGATGAATCCATTAACAGTCTTGCAGCCAGGGAAACCCTGGAGATCAATGGTGGCGGGGTCAACGGTACCTTTGGACTCATTTATAGGCCGCTGGATGTAGTGAGAGTAGGAGTTTCGTACACCACTCCCACGTTGTATAACCTGAATGAGCAAAGTTCTTCGTCGTTGGCTACGTCGTACAACAACTACTATTTTGCCCCTGAGGATACTGTTTTAGGAAGTTTGTCGTCTGAGAGTGAAATTTTGGAGTCGGTTTACCAGATGTCGACGCCAGGCAGGCTAACCGCGGGTGTGGCTGTGTTTGCCGGCAAGCTTGGGTTTGTATCAGCTGATGTGGAATGGGTGAATTACGCAACCGCGCGGTTGAAGTCTGATGACTTTTCAGCGTCAGCCGACAACCGCTCGATTGGCAATCTGTACAGGTCTGCTCTCAATTACAGGCTGGGTGCCGAAGCCCGTCTCGACATATTCAGAATAAGAGGCGGATACGTGCTCTATGGTGACCCCTACGAAGACTCTACCTATTCGGTAGGTGCGCAACAGGCTGTTTCAGGAGGAGTTGGCATTTTGATACGAAACTTTTTCGCCGACCTAGGGGTGGTAAGTACTTTCGGCAGCTCTACCTATTCGCCCTATGTAATAAGCCAGGGCACGCCCGAAGTATCTGTTGGCAACAGGAGTACCCGTGCCTTATTAACGGTAGGCTTCTCTTTCTGATCGACTCAACCACAAACTAAAGGCTTGACAAAATGGCGGCGACTATTTGCGGTGGCGCCAGCGTGTCAGTTTCGACAATGATATCTGCCTGGGCATAGAAGGGCAAACGCCAGCTGAACCTCTCTTTTAAAGATTTAGCCAGATTTTCAGATGGCAGATTTTTGAACAGCGGGCGCACACCATTTTGAACAGACGCCCGGGAAGCGAGTGCTTGCCACGACACTTTCAAGTAGCAGGTTTTTCCTGCTCCTTGCATTTTGGCCATATTATCATAAAAGCAAGGCGTGCCTCCTCCCACGGAAACAATGGCGACTTCTTTTCTTTCAATTAACGCATGCAGGCAAGTGGCTTCACACTTTCGAAAATAGTCCTCCCCTTTTTTTTCGAAAATATCTTTAATTGAAGTCCCTTCTCTTTTGACAATTTCGTCGTCCAGGTCGATAAACGGAAGCTGCAAACGGGTGCTCAGTTCCCGGCCAATAGTTGTTTTACCCGCGCCAGGCAGACCAATAAGGAAAACAAATTTTGGCACCGCCCCCATTTCCTACCTGAGCAAGCTTTGCACTTCGCTGGCGGAAGGCACATCGTTATAGTGCCATTTGCCTTTTACTACACCATCTTTCATTAAAAAGAGACCTGGATTGGACCTGATGATTGTTTTAAGCACAGTGGCATCCGAGAAATAATAAGGCACGGCCAACTGCACTTCGTGCCGGAAAGCTTCGAAAGTAGCCGGGTCGGAAGCAGTAAGCGCCCATACTTCCACTTGGCCGGCCAAATCGCCGACAAGTTCGTTTATGTCTGAAAATGATTCTTTATCAGCCTTTTTTACGTCGTAGGCGATAAGAAAAAGCTTGTTGCCGGTGAATGTCTCCTGGGTAAAGTCGCCGTCGTCGTTCCACACGGAATAGTCGGTAATTTTAGGCTGCACCTCCGGATTAAGTACCACCATTTCTTTAAAAGTGTACGACTTATCAGTAGGGTATTCCTGCAGGCGAACCTCCTTGCCGTCCTTCAGCATCACGTATTCATACTTCAGCTCGCCCGACGGCTCCATTAGCTCCGGAATGGTATTGCCGATTTTGTACGCCCGGAAATCGATAAAGGGCAAATGACGGATGGCGTATATGCCCACAAAAAGACAAAGTGCGGTTGATCCTGCAATTGCAAGGTCTTTACCCATGCCCTTCGACGAATTTCGTTCGAGCTCTTTCCGGTTGACGAACAGAAAGACTATGAGCACGAGCAGAATGATATCCTTAGTGAAGGATTCCCACGGCGTAAGTTTAATGGCATCGCCAAAGCAACCGCAGTCGGTTACCTTGTTGAAGTAAGCTGAGTAAAAGGTAAGGAAAGTGAAAAATACGATGAGCACAAGCAATATCCAGTAGGTAGGCCTTATCCGGTAATTGAGCAATACAGCAATGCCCAGCACCACCTCCAGCACGCATAAGAAGAGCGCCAAAGGAAGTGCAATAGGAACAAAAAGATGGAAAAAGGAGGCGATGTCGCTCGAGAACACCTCGAAATACTCCTCTAGCTTAATGGCCGTACCAACGGGATCGTTGAGCTTAATAGCGCCGGAGAAAATAAATAAACCACCGACAAGGTATCTGGAAACTAATAATAGCCACTTCATCTATTTAAAAAGTTAAGTTTAATTAAACAAAAAACAGAGTAATTAACCATGTCCTGGTAGTTGGCTTTTATACCTTCAGATACCAGTGTTTTGCCCCGGTTGTCTTCAATCTGCTTTACCCGTAGCAGTTTCATCAGGATGATGTCGGTCATGGAGCTTACCCTCATGTCGCGCCACGCCTCGCCATAGTCATGATTCTTATTCAGAAGGAGGTGCATCGTTTCCTCCGACACCTTGTCGTACAGCGGCTCCAGTGTTTCGTAGGGGAGCTCCAGAGGCGCATTTCCTTCTAATTCCATTTGGATCATGGCGATAATGCAATAGTTGATGATTCCAACAAATTCGCCAGCCACATCGTCATTTATTTTTTGAGTCCCTTTCTCCTGAATTGACCTGATCCGCTGTGCTTTTATAAATATTTGATCGGTAAGTGAAGGCAGACGCAATATTCGCCAGGCAGTGCCGTAGTCGCGGGTCTTCTTTTCAAATAATTCTTTACAAGCCTTTATTACTTGAGTATATTCGCCAACAGTTTTTTCTTCCAAGGGAGTATCTGTTAATTCTTTCAGGGCGCTAAAAATAACTAAATTGCTTTCAATTCATAAATCCTTTGTTGCTAAAAGGAGTATCGAGGTAAAGGGGAAATTAATCTCGTTCGAAACTCCAAAGGTGATGGGGGTTGTGAACTTCACCCCTGATTCGTTTTATGATGGAGGGAGGTTGAAGTCTGATGGCGATGTTCTTAATCTGGCCGAAAAACACCTGCAGGATGGGGCGGCTTTTTTGGACCTTGGGTGCTATTCTTCCAGGCCGGGGGCTGACGATATAACTGCTGACGAAGAAATGCGGCGGATGGTGCAGGCACTATCTGCGATTGTGAAGCATTTTCCGGAGGCAGTGTTGTCGGTAGACACCTTTCGG
The DNA here is from genome assembly GCA_965651695.1 of uncultured Imperialibacter sp. GTDB lineage: Bacteria > Bacteroidota > Bacteroidia > Cytophagales > Cyclobacteriaceae > Imperialibacter. The sequence goes on from CBFGTI010000095.1 coordinate 9,011, forward strand.
GCGCAGGTTGCCAAAGCAGCGCTTGAGCACGGTGCCGACATGATCAACGATATTTCTGGTGGAGAACTTGATCCGGAGATGTTTTCGCTGGTGATAGAGAAAAGGGTCCCTTACATTCTTATGCATATGAAGGGAACGCCCCAAACGATGCGTTCGTTGAATATATATAAGGATCTCATTTCGGACATCACCGATTATTTCTCGGCCAAATTGAATTACTTGCATGCCAACGGTGTAAAGGATGTGATTTTAGATCCTGGCTTCGGTTTTGCTAAAGCACCTGTACAGGGATTTGAACTTCTGAGGGATTTGAAATTTTTCAACGTTTTCGGAATTCCAATGGTGGCGGGATTATCGCGCAAGTCAATGATTTACAGCACATTGAAAATAACTGCTGGTGATGCTTTAAATGGCACAACAGCATTGAATATGATTGCGTTAAAGAATGGAGCTAGTATTTTAAGAGTACACGACACCAAAGAGGGTGTGGAAGCAATAGAGTTATACAGGAGGATTTACGCTTGATAGCAGCATTTAAAATAGGTTTTTTGGAAATTGGCTGGGTCGATGTGATAGACATCAGCCTGGTTAGCGTATTGCTCTATCATGTATACAAACTCATGCGAGGAAGTGTGGCGATACGTGTTTTCCTCGGCTTTTTGTTCCTGTACCTTATTTACCTGGTGGTAAGGGCTGCTGAAATGGAGCTGCTTTCTATTATACTGGGGCAGTTTATGGGTGTTGGTGTGCTGGCTGCCATTATTTTGTTTCAGCAGGAGATAAGAAAGTTTCTCTTAATTATAGGACGTACTACGGCATTTGACAGAGAGGGCTTTTTTAAAAACTTCGGAGCGCTGTGGAGAAGCCAATCGAAACACGGAAAGTTTGATGTGACCCCCCTTGTTGAAGCCATGAAAAGCCTGGGTGGTTCGAATACCGGGGCATTGATGGTGGTCTCTAAAAATACGGAACTCAAATTTTATGCTGAGTCTGGCGATAGAATTGATGCCACTTTATCTAAGAGGCTGTTGCTTTCGATTTTTAACAAATATAGCCCACTCCACGATGGTGCGGTTATTATATATGATGGCAAAATAATAGCGGCTCGTTGTATTTTGCCCGTAACGGAAAGAGACAACCTGCCGGCTCAGTTTGGACTAAGGCACCGTGCCGCCATTGGGATGTCTGAACAAACCGATACGCTTATTTTGGTGGTTTCGGAGGAAACAGGGCAGCTATCGACGGTAAGAAACGGCCGCATCTTCCATAATTTATCGCCGCAGGATATCAGGAAGAAGATAAATGATTACCTGACCGATAATGAAAGTGAGGAAACGGCATCGGAGGAAAGCAGAGAGAGCCCGGTAAAAACAGTGGAAAAAACAGCCTGAGCTGCCCTTTTTACTTGACCCCGAAGTCTTTTAATGCCCCTTTGTGGCGACCTTGGGATCGAGCTTTTTACCAAACGTATATTCCAGCAGGTGCCTGACGGTTAGCCCCTGAAACAGAATTGATAGCACTACCACGGTGTACGTCATCGTAACGATGATGTCTTTTCCTTCAAACTGTGGCAGCGAAAGAGATAGCGCAATGGGAATGCCGCCCCGCAGGCCACCCCACGTCATAATGGTAATCGAGTGTTTTTCGAAATGGTGCCTGTTAAATGAAGACATCAGCTTTACAGGGATGCCGACGCTGATAAACCGTGAGAACAGAATAATATTGAATGCGAAGAATCCAGCAGCAAAATAATCCATCCGGAGGGATAATACGAGCATTTCGAGCCCGATAAGTACAAAAAGCATGGCATTAAGCGACTCCTCCATCAGGCTCCAGAATTTGAACACGTAATCGCTGGTAACACTTTGGATGTAGGTTCCGCGGCCCTCGTTGCCGATGATAAGGCCGGCCATTACAGCGGCCTGTTTAGCCGATACGTGCAGGATGTCGGCCAGCTGAGCGCCTGTCATTACCAGCGCCAGCGTCACCAGTATTTCGAGCTCGGTATGGTCGTTGTCAATAAATTTTAGAAGCTGATAGCCGAGGTAGCCCAGCACCAGTCCTAAAATAATGCCCCCGCCTACGTCCATTGAGAAGATGATGCCGACGTCGAGAAAATTGATGCGGTGGTCTTCGCCGGCATGGGCGAGGTCGAGCAGGGTGAGCGCCAGCACTACGGCGATGCCATCGTTAAATAGCGATTCGCCCGATACCTGCACCTCAAGTCTTTTGGACAGGTTGTATTTTTTGATGGTTGAGGTAAGCGCAATGGGGTCGGTAGGAGAAATTAATGCACCAAATACCAGACAGTAGATGTAGTCGAGGTGGATGCCGGCAAACAGCAGCACGTAGTAAATGCCCGTTGCCACGACAAAGGTAGATATAAAGATGCCTGTGGTGGCTAATATGATAACGGGCCACTTTTCTTTAGCCAGCTTTCGAAAGTCGATTTGAAGAGCGCCGGCAAAAAGCATAAAGCTGAGCACAATCTGATACAGCACGTCGGCATAGTCGAAATTGCCCATAACCCGTTCTGTTCCTAATATAAACCCGGGAAATAGCCAACCCGTAACCAGAATACACAGTGAAAGGCACAGCGCCATAATCATGAGGCCAATAGACGACGGCAGCTTGATGAAATAGGTATTTACATAAATGAAGACGCCGGCAAGGCAAACAAAAATGGCTATAACGTCAAGTACGTGCATAAATGGCTCCCGAAATGCCTGAGTTGCTTTTAAAAAATAAAATGCCAGGTTTATCCGGCTTGGCCAAATTTACTTTATTAAGAAGAAAATTCGATACAAATTTTAGGCTGTGCTACGATATGGAGAATAATTATCAAATTAGGCGTTAAATACGACAACATTGGGAAGGCGAAGAATACTGCAGAAATGGTATCGATTGGAAGAAGACCGGCGCCAGTTGTTTCAACGATTGGAAAAAGCTGACAAGCAGCAGCTTGCCAGTCGCCCAAAACCTGGCAAATGGAATGTGGTTGAAATACTTTACCATTGTTATTTGTCGGAAGCCGGCACATTAAGGTACATTAAAAAGAAGCTTCGATACTCGCCGGAGGGCCTTCCGCAGTCGACGGTGATTTCGGCCTTGAAAGGGCTTGTGATAAAAGCAACACTAAAATCTCCTCTAAAAATGAAAGCGCCGGCGGGGCTCGACGTTTTTCCGGAGGAGCTTGAATTGGAAAAAATTGATGCCGACTGGTCAGGCACCAGGGTTGAATTTCAGCAACTCGTAGAGCAGCTATCTGAAAGCCAGTTAAAATGGTTGTTGTTCAAGCACCCCTTTGTCGGACGGATCAATATGGCAGATACCGTGGGGTTTCTCAACGAACACTACCGCCACCACAAGCGGCAGGTAGATAAGCTTATTGGCTGATATCCCCATCAAAAATCTTTTTTACCAAAATGAACCCCACCATTGGCAAAGCCATGCCCACGAATGCAAAAAGAACTGTCATCTGTAATCCTCCTGTGTTTTTAATTGAGTATTTATTTTATAGATAAGCCCGCGAGTTTCTATTTCCAGTTTGATGATCTCTGGTGCCAGATCCCAATCACGATTCTTAGCTTTTTCTACAATTGCATCAATAAGGGAGGCCACCTCCGTATCGCCCAGCAGCATCAGGAGTGTGCTCGATTTGTGTTTTGTAAAAAGCAGCAGTGGCAAATTCTCCGACGCCGAAGCGGCTTTTATTGATTGAAGGTAATTTGCGAGGTCTTCAGTGCTTTTGGCAATAAAGGTCATTATGAAGTCATCGTCATCTTTGGCGAGAGTTAAGACATTACTAAAATTCTGCACGGCTATCATTCTTTGCTAATTATCGATACAAAGGTAAAGGCGCCACTGCAGACACTTTTTGGGCAAACGAACGCTTACTTACATGAATAAGAAATGTTGACAAACTAAGGATTGGTAGAGTAACGGGAGGGTGGAGGCGTTTTTTTCGTCAGCGGGCAGCATTTGATGCCGCAAAAGAGGTGTGCTTGTGACAAGCAGATTTGGTGCGTGATTCAAAAATCTTTAATTTTTTCCCAAAAGCTACTTCAGCGAGCCGTTCAGCAAATTATGGGAGGATTACCCGCCGCATCATTTTTATGGAATAGATTTCCGGCTATTTTTGGCATCAGCAGAAGTTATGATTAGTGTAAAAAGTCTGACATATTCTTATGATTCCGCCAGGGGCATTACTTTTCCAGCATGGGAGGTGGCGCAGGGGGAGCACAACCTGATACTTGGCGGTTCCGGTAGCGGAAAAACCACCTTGCTGCATATATTGGCGGGGCTGCTGCGGCCAACCAGCGGCGAGATAAAAGTGGCTGATGCCGACTTGGCATTGATGAAAGGCCACAGAATTGACGTTTTCAGAGGTAAAAACATCGGCTTGATCTTTCAGCGGCCCCACCTGATATCGGCTTTGACAGTGGAAGATAACCTGCTGCTGGCACAATACATGGCCGAGCTACCGCAAGACAAACGCCGGATTAGAGAGGCGCTTGCTGCGTTGCAGCTTGCCGACCGCCTGCATGCACGGGTATATGAGCTAAGCCAGGGAGAGGCACAGCGGATTTCTATTGCCAGGGCTGTGCTGAATAAACCAAAGGTGCTGCTGGCCGACGAGCCAACCGCAAGCCTCGACGACCTCAACTGCAAAAATGTATTGGATATATTGACAGAGCAGGCCCGGGCTTATAATGCAACACTCATTATAGCCACCCACGACCAGCGGGTTAAAAATCAGTTTCCTCATCATCTAAAGCTTGGACCGATATGAATTTATTTGTTCTAAGCTGGAAATACATAAAAGGAAAGCCACTCTCCACGCTGCTCAATGTGCTTCTGCTTTCGTTCGGCATTGGGATAATGGTGGTACTCTTGCTGCTGAGCAGCCAGGTGCAGGACAAACTCGCCCAAAATGCTCGTGGTATTGACCTCGTGGTAGGCGCAAAAGGAAGCCCGCTGCAGATTATTCTGGCGAGCATTTATCATATCGATTACCCTACCGGCAACATACCCCTGAGGGAGGCAGAGGCGCTTTCAAGAAACAGGCTTGTGAAAAACACCATCCCGCTGGCTTTAGGCGATAGTTACAAAACCCAACGAATAGTAGGCACTGCTCCTGCCTATGCGGAGCTGTATGAGTTGGAAATAGAAGAAGGAAAGTTCTGGGAAATCGACTACGAGGTGACCCTGGGAGCCACAGCTGCTAAAACGCTGCAGTTGAAGGTGGGTGATACTTTCTTTGGCGAACACGGTATGGCCGAAGGTGGCGAGGCGCACGAAAGCCACGCTTATGAAGTGGCAGGTGTGCTTAAACCAACAGGAAAGGTAACTGACAACCTGATACTGACAAGTGTGCAAAGTGTGTGGCTGATGCATGATGCACATGAGGAGGAAGAGGGCCATGACGGCCACCGGAGCGATTCCACCATGCAGGTGCTTGGAATAACGGTTACTGCCGAGGAGCTGGAAGAAAAGGAAATTACTGCAATGCTTATTCAATACCGCTCTCCCATGGCTGCGGTACAACTGCCGAGAATTGTAAACAGCCAAAGCTCAATGCAGGCTGCGTCGCCAGCTTTTGAAACGGCCCGGTTGTTTTCTTTAATTGGTGTGGGTGTAGAGGTGGTAGAGGGATTCGCCTACCTCATTATCTTTATGGCGGGCCTGAGCGTGTTTATTGCTTTGTATAACTCTCTGAAAGAGCGGCAGTACGACCTGGCCGTTATGCGATCGCTGGGTGCCTCGCGGATGAAGCTCTTTGTACACATTACCCTTGAGGGCGTCATCATTACCTTTCTGGGCGGCCTTTTGGGTTTTGTATTGGGCCACGGTGTGATAGAAATGCTGGGCCGATTTTTCCTGGACAAGCAAACAGGTATAAGCGGATTGGTGTTTTTACCTTCTGAACTATACATCATTTATGTAAGTTTGATATTGGGTATATTGGCGTCGGTTATTCCGGCTATTAATGCCTATAAAACAGATATTTCCAAAGTTTTAGCAAAAGGAGCCTGAGATGAAAAATATAGTTGGTGCGTTTATGCTGGTGTTTTTGGCAGCAGGCCATGTGAGTACAGCACAGGACAATAACAAAACGTTAAATTCGGCCAGTTGGTCTACGCTGGCAAAGGTGACTTACAAGGTAGGGCACGACGAATATGGAGAGTTGAGTGTGCCTGTTTTTGGTGATGAAATAAAAAAGCTGGAAGGAAAGGAGATTGAACTGCCTGGGTACATAATACCTTTCGACGGGATGTTTAAGCCTGACCACATCATCCTTTCTTCCCTGCCGATTGCCGCTTGCTTTTTCTGCGGAAGCGGAGGACCTGAGTCGGTGATAGAGGTGTACCTGAAAGAACCGATTAAGTACACAGCCAATGGCATAAAAGTAAGGGGGAGGCTGGAACTGAATGAGACCGACTATAATCAGTTGATGTATATTCTTAAAGATGCCGTGATGGTAGGGCCGGCTAATTGACCGCTGATTGCATTGATTACCATGATTGCCATGATTTCGCTGACCGTTGTTTTCGCTGATGGCCATGATAACCGCTGATTTCATGACCGCTGATTTCGTTGATTACCCATGATTTCACTGATTGCCTGATTTTACTGATGGCTGCGAATTCGCTGATAGTTGGATAAACTGAAATAGAAGATGAAGAAATTGTATGTTGTTTTCTTTTTTGCATTAACGCTTAGTGCTTGTTCCGATAAGGAAAAGGAGGAAAAAGAGAGCCTGATGGACCAGGTAATGGCTGCGCACGATGAGGTGATGCCCAAGATGGGCGACCTTAGAAGGCTGAGTAAGGAGTTGGGTGAGAAGGCCGATTCGCTTGCGGCCCTTAGCGACAGCACCTATAACGATCGGATACAGCAGCTAAGGACTACTGCCGAAAAAATTGAAGCTGCCAACGAAAGCATGATGGAATGGATGCGGCAGTTTGAGATGCCCGACAATGAGGCCCCTGTAGCTGAAGTGCTTGTGTACCTGCGGGAGCAGAAGGAGAAAATTGACAAAGTAAGGGAAGATATGCTGAAGTCGCTCGAGGAAGGGGAGGCGTTGCGCTAATAGTTGACCAGCAATTTTTCAATAACCGCCAGCGATTTCTAAAACTATCGTCGTCGGTAGTATGCCAAATTATCGTCGAATGTCTCCGACACTATCGTCGAAAGTGTTGCTGACTATCGCTGAAAGTGTCGCTGACTATCGCCGATAAACCCCGAAACTATCGTCATTAGCGGTAATTTTAACAGGCACAAAATTATTGAACAGACAAATGCGGACAATATTTTTATCAATACTTTTTATTTTTTCATTGACCGATATTTTTGGACAGATGGAAAAAGCCAAACTTAAAATCACACCTTTAACAGGCGACTTTTACATTTATACAACATATAATTTTTATGAAGGAAACTACATACCTGCTCACGGAATGTATCTTCTAACTGACGATGGGGCTGTCTTATTTGATACACCCTGGGACACGACACAATTTCAACCATTGTTGGACAGTATTAAATTGAAGCATAATAAAAATGTTAATATCTGTATAGCAACTCATTGGCATAGCGACAGAACAGAAGGGCTTGAATATTATAAAAAGCAACGGATTAAAACATATACAACTACTTTGACAGACAAATTCAGTAAAGAAAATAGTAAAAAAAGAGCTGAGTTTTTGATGACCAAAGACACAGTTTTTAGTGTTGGACAATATTCGTTTGAAGTTTACTATCCAGGAGAAGGGCATACCGCTGACAATATCATAATCTGGTTTGAAAAGGAAAAAGTGTTGTATGGTGGCTGTTTAATAAAAGGTGCTGATGCTGAAAACTTGGGTTATTTGGGAGATGCAAATGTTACTGAATACGAAATAACTTTAAGGAGAGTGCAAAAAAAGTGCTCTAACCCAAAATATATTATCGTTTCACATCACGACTGGACTAATATAAATTCATTGAAACGTTCAATCAAGTTGGCTAAAGGATTAAAAGGGAATAGCTACCGCTAGCAAAATGTTTTCGCAATGGTTCCATTGGCGGGGCAGGGTACACCAGTGTCAGTGCTCTGCTACTTCAAAATCTTTCCGGAGTAGTGTTGGTTCACCGGTTTTCAACCCATGTTTAATAGAACCAGGTTGGGAAACCCGGTTACCGTCAGTGCTTTCCCGGCGGTTGGGATACACCAGCTAGGGCAGGCCTCTCGACACAAAGGCTACTTATTGGTATCGGAACACTCCCTCAAATACTCCGTTACCTCGGTCACTCCCATCAGCCCCTTTTTGTTTCCCCACGAATTGGAAATGTAGGTAAGAATTTCCGCCACTTCCAAATCCTTAAGCCCAAGCGGTGGCATTACGCCATCATATTCCACGCCGTTTACGGTTATTTTTCCTGTTTGACCATTTTTGATGATGCAGGCAGCTCTTTTCGGATCGTCCAAAAGAAAGTCGGAGCCGGCGAGGGGAGGAATTAGTTGTGCAAGGCCGGTGCCCTCCATTTGGTGACAGTTGCTGCAGTATTGCTTGTAAAGCTGCGCACCTTCGCTCATGTACTGCCGCAGCCTGAGGGTGGTGCGCTCGTCGAGCCCTTCGTAAATGTCAGCAGATTTGCTTTCCTCTTTTTTATCGCCGGAGCAGCTAACTATTGTTGCCGAAGCAGTAATAAGAAACGCCAGTGCTACTGAGATGTTGGTTTTCCTCATGATCGTTTGTTGTATTCTTTTTGCAGTAATCTAATGTCCTTTATGAGTTGATCAACTTCTTCTTTTACGGTGCCGTCGTACACGCCCCGTATACGTCGCTGCTTGTCTACCAGCAGAAATGCCCCGCTGTGTATAAAGCCACCCGGTGCCGTGTCGTCTTCGCCGGCTACCACCATGTAGCTCGTTTCGCCCAGATCGTAAATCGCGTCTTTGTCACCCGTTAAGAAGTGCCATTTGCTGCTCTTCACACCCAATCTTTCGGCGAAGTCTCTTAATACCGCCACTGTATCGTGCTCCGGGTCTATCGAATGGCTGAGTAGCACCACATCGGGGCTCGCTTCGAACTCTTCATAAATTCGAACCATCTGCGTTTTCATAATCGGGCAAATAGTGGGGCAACTGGTGAAGAAGAAGTCGGCTACATAAATTTTTCCGTCCAAGGATTCGTTCGTCACCCAGGCGCTGTCCTGATTGAGAAAACGGAAGTCCGCTATGGTATGGTATACGGTGTCGGGTACTTCGGCTCCATTAACCTGTTTCATGGTTATTTCGCTCCGCCCGAGTATGGGCAGCTTCTTTTTGCCAGAAGAAGAGCACCCAGCAGTAAAAATGCCGGAAAGGACTAAAAGGGAAAGCAGATGCACTCGGAGGTCTTTTTTTAAAATCATTTTCAGTTCTTTATATTTTTCTTCTCCCTTATTTTCTTGTACGTCCTAATGGCGAGCAACAACGCCGCGGTAAACAACGCCAGCCCTACCAGTCCCCAAACGAGGCTCAGTACATTTTTTAAAACCACTAAAAAAACAATGGCTACGAGCAAAATGGTTGCTATTTCGTTGAAAACACGCAGGTAAAAGCCTGTGTCTTTGTAGATATCGTTTTGCAGGTTCCTGAATTTGACATGGCATACCCATTGGTACACATACAATAGCGCCACAAATCCGATCTTAATAAAAAGCCACTGTTGACCCCACCAGGCATGGGCCAGGCTTGCCCCGAAAATAAGGGTGAGTATGGCTGACGGCCAGGTAATACCGTACCAAAGCAGTTTTGATATCCGCTTATATTCTTTGGTGAGGATGCCCTTTTCCGGTTCAGGTTTTTCCTGTGTCTCGGTTTGGTAAATGAAAAGCCGTACGATATAAAAAAGACCTGCAAACCAGGTAACGATAAAAATGAGATGGAGGGCTTTCAGGTACTGATAAGACATGCCTGTTTTTTGCGGTAAAAATAAGTGGAGTTTATCAGAAATGACTACAAAAGTGAGATAACATCGCCCACCTTTACTGCGCCGGGTTTTTCCAGCACTGCGTTCATTCCGAAAATTGCCTTATTGGCTTTTCGCCGGTATTTTGATAGTGTAACCAGCGGTTCTTTACCAGGTATGCCAGTGGCCTGATCGATGGTAGGCACATTACACCTGCTGCAGGGTTTTATTGCCCTGAAGATGGCATCGCCTGCAGAAAAATATTGCCAGGAGTCTTCCTCAAACGGCGCAGAACCTGCTACTACTATGCTGGGCCGAAAGCGGTTCATGGGCAGCGGTGCATCCATTTTGCCATTGAGGTCGTCGAGCGATGCCTGAGAAATGACCAGGTAGGGGTATGCATCGGCAAAGCTCACGGTCGACTGTGCGCCATGGCTTTTTTCCACCTCCCGCTTGTTGTTTTCGTGCATGAAGTAAAAGGATACCTTCATATTCAGCACGTCAGAAAACCATTCATTAAAGTTGATGCCCACCATATTGGCTTCCACCGTGTCGTCCCATACCTGCACTTTATCTGTAATGCCCGAATAGTTTGCACTGTTCAGCGGAACCATGATTGAACTGTCGCCATAGGTTATCACCAGCGAATCGCCGATAACGGCAGTTTGTATAAGTGCGAGGGCGGCAACTTCCCGTTGCGAAATAAAATGGCCTTTTTTGTCGGTGAGCAGCCAGCGGCGGTCGTACCTGAAGCCTTTTTCTACAGCCTCGGTTTCCTTCACGCTAATGCCACGAAGCCCCTTTACCGGGTATATATACAGCTCGCTAATTTGAAGCGCCATGCGGTGTTGAACTTTTTAAATAGTAATAATGGTTCCTTTTACTGAAATTGTTTTTTAACCTAATCGCCCGCTTCTATGAGTGACCTCACCCGTTTGTGGTTTTTTGAGGATGTTGATCTGTACGACATCCTTTGTCCGCACAAGGTACCAGGTATGAAAGAAAAGCATACCTTCAATCATTTCCAAAAAGACCAGTTCATCTATTTTCCGAATGAACCTTCCAACCACATTTTCCTGATAGCTGATGGGCGTGTAAAGATAGGCGCCTATACAGAAGATGGGAAGGAAATACTGAAAGCGATATTGGGTCCGGGCGAAATATTTGGCGAAATGGCGATAGCAGGGGAGGAGAAACGCTCGGATTTTGCACAGGCCCTGGACCCCAATACGATGGTGTGCCCTATGACGATCGCCGATATGCAGGAGCTAATGAAAGCCAACCAGGCGCTGAGCTTGCGGATATTTAAGCTGATGGGCCTGCGGTTGCGGAGGGTGGAACGAAAGCTGGAGGCGCTGGTTTTTAAGGATGCACGTAGCCGGGTAGTAGATTTTATAAGAGAAATGGCGGAAGAGCGGGGGCAGAAGGTGGGCTATGAAATGCTGATAAAGACCAGATTCACCCATAAGGACATAGCGAGTCTTACGGGCACCAGCCGCCAAACGGTGACCACCATTTTGAACGAGCTGAAAGCACTGAATGTGATAAACTTTGACAGGAGAAGGATATTGGTACGGGATATGGCAAAGTTGAGGTGACTTCAGGCGTTGTCAGTTGACGGAACGTAACACATGTATAACCTATCCCTATGAAACTTACTTTCGGGATTGTAATCTTTCTTCTCCCCATTGCTTTACTCGGGCAGACCAGAAACGCCGATGTGGTCATAGGCAAGTCTTATAGTATTCGGTCTGAAGTACTTGGCGAGCAACGAAACTACGCTGTGTACCTGCCCAAGGGCTATGACAGCAAAACAGCGCACCCTAAACCGTACCCGGTTATTTACCTGCTCGATGGCGAAGCTCATTTTCATTCGGTAAGCGGAATACTCGACAGTAAAAGTTCGGGCATCAATGCTGCATTTTCCCTGCCTGAAATGATATTAGTGGCCATAGGAAATACCGACAGGGAGAGGGACCTTGCGCCAACACGTATAGATTCAGTTGATGGCGCTCCGCACAGTGGAAGCAGCCCTGCTTTTTTACGATTTCTGAAAGAAGAGCTCTTCGTTCATATTGAAAGGACCTACCGAACCATGCCTTATCGTATTTTGATAGGCCATTCGCTGGGCGGCCTGCTGGCCATTCACGCCATGTGTGCGGAGCCGGATATGTTTGATGCTTACATTGCCATAGACCCGACCCTGTGGTGGGAAGATAGATTGTATGTCCGCAAACTGGAGGCGCTTTCACGCATGGATTTCCACCGTAAAACCTTATTTCTGGCGGAGGCTAATCACCCGCACCTGGGCGATACTGTGGTTCATCCGGCAAGAGAATACGCAGAAAAGCTTAATGAGCATAAACACCAAAGCCTGAACTGGAAACACAGGTATTACGAAAACGAAACGCATGGCACCGTGCCACTTATCGCGACGTACGATGGCCTTCATTTCATCTTCGACGGGTATGATCTCCCGCTTCAGTTGAACCCATCCCCGGCCGAAGTAGAAGCCCACTTCAAAAAGTTTTCCGGCAAAATTGGCTTTAGCTTTCCACCGCCGGAAATGATGATCGTTTTGCTGGGGTACAATAGCATGAGTGCGAAAGACTACGAGAAAGCGGTACAGTACTACCAATTGGCGGTCGATCACTACCCGGAAAGCTATGTAAATCACAGAAACCTGGGCGATGCATGGCTGCGGACGGGCGACAGTCAAAAAGCCCTCACGCTTTATAAGAAGTCGCTAAAGCTGAATCCGTCGGCCGCAGAAGTAAAAAGGCGGATCGCAAAAATCGAAAATG
>CBFGTI010000096.1:0-21130 GCA_965651695.1 uncultured Imperialibacter sp.
AAACTCAAACCAAAGCGTCCCTGCATACGGCGTGTAGTTCATCATTTTGTTTTTCTGGCTTTGTGGGCCCAGCTGTGCGGCGTCTTTAAACTTGGTGCCGATAGGGCTGATGGCATGCAAAAAGCTGATGTTTCCTGCAGGGAAGGTGCCTGTGGTATTCTCGTTTCCCGCACCCTTTGGCCGCTCCGGCGTGAACATGTGCAGAAACAGCTTGTCGTTGCCTGAATACACCCGGAAGTTCGCCTCTTTACTTTGCACCTCCACCCAGTAAAGGTTAGCATGGTATCCCTTAAATTCAGGATATTCCCACGATTCACCAGTAATGGTATTGTTATAGTCTTTTTGCCAAACACCAAATTGCTGCCCTTTCAGCCGGTTCTTCCATACCCGGTAAGGGCCGCGCCCCATCCACTTCATTCCTGTCACTTTTTCTTCAGGGTAGTTGAATGAGATGCCCATAAAGTCTGCCTCGCCTTTCTGCGAATAGCTGTAGTTGAGCCGCGGAAGCTCTTCGGCCGAAAATGTCCATTTCACTTGAAAGTGGGATTCACCCTCATACACCGGCTCTACTATATAACTCGTTCCCTGCTTGTAGTGCTTTAGCTCTTTCATATTGTGGGCTACGCCAGCTACTATCGGGCCACCGGAGAGCGACACTGCGCCATTTGCGGTTTCTACTTTTTCAAGCTGACCACTCGTTTTGCTGAAAAAATAGCGATTTCCGCCATGAGCTACTATCAATTGGCCGGCCGATTCTTCGGCGCTAACGGCAGACACAGCCGACTTTACCAGCTCAGCATTCACTTGCTGCGGTGGCCGTACCGGCCATGTCCATGTATAAAGTTCATTCCCCGACGGATCATAAGCCGAAAAGCTAAGTCCATCGGCAAGAGCCCAATCATCCGGCAGGTCGAGCTTTACCCATTTCTTTTCACCCGGCTTTACGTCAGCAGAGGCAAGCTCGCCACTGGCCAATATTTTGCCCTGCAATTCTTCATCTGATGGAGCCGGGTAGCTGATGGTTTTCCACCGAAAACTGCAGTCCTTTAGGTTGGTCCAATGATAACGGTTCTCCAGCAAAAGACTTCCGTCAAATTCGGGCGTGATGCTCCTCGCCCCAAGCTGCACCGGCGACCATATTTCTTTTATAGTATAAAAGCTGCCCTCTTTTTCACGATAGGGCCCCACTATGCCGTCGGCCCCGTGATTGCCATCAGTATCAATTCTTCCGTTTTGATCGGTCCGCACTATTCCTTCATCGGCGAGCACCCAGAGGAACATGCCTGCACCATGCGGATGCTTCAGCATTTGATTCCAGTAGTCGTCGAGGCCGGCGCCATGGCCACCGTCGTACAAACCATGAATTATTTCGGTGGGAAAGAAGATGTCGCTGCTGTAAAGGCTGGCGTCGACCATATAATCGAAATCGACGTAATGTTTGGTATCTGTGCCGTTAAATCGCTCCCATGGGTGGATCACGTGGCGGTTTTGCGGATCGTAGAGGGCGTAATCATCGTCGAGGTCACGATTGAAGCCACCCTCGTTGCCATTGGCCCACAGCACAACGCTTGGGTGATTTACATCGCGCTGCACAAGCTCTTTCACCAGCTTTGCCCCTACCTCGGAGTCGTATTTTGCCTGCCAGCCTGCCAGCTCATCTATCACAAACAATCCCAGAGAGTCGCACATATCAAGGAAATACGGATCGGGCGGGTAGTGCGACATCCTGACGGCATTCATATTCATTTCCTTCATCAACAGGATGTCGTTCAGGCAAATCTCCGGACTTAACGTGCGGCCAGACTCGGGCCAGAAGCTATGACGGTCCACCCCCTTGAAAAGCACTTTGGCACCGTTTACGTAAATCCCATCATTTTTTCTCACCTCAACCGTGCGGAAACCGAATCTCTGCTTTATCTCGTGAAGCAGCTCGTCGCCATTTTTCAGTTGCACCACTGCCTCGTACAGCCGGGGAAACTCGGGGGACCAGTTTTGAGGCGAGTCGAACTTGCCGTTGAGAATAGAGTGCCCTGAAGCCGCTGCCGGCACCGACAGGGAGGAGCCGACCATGCCTCCGCCAATCTCGCGTACTTCCACCACCACCTGTTGGCCTTTTTTATAGCCTCCGTGGTATACGTCAACGGAAAATCCTCCGTCAGCTCGTGCATCGATCGCCACACGGTCGATAAAAGTCTGCGGCACAAGTTCCAGGTAAACCGGACGAAAAATGCCACCGAAAACCCAGTAGTCGGCCTTGCGTTCGGCTTCGTTTACCGAAGCGTTGGTTGATCGTTTACTCACGTTTACCTCAAGAAGGTTTTCACCAGCTTTCAGCAAGGTACTGATGTCGTATTTGAATCTATAAAAAGCACCCTGGTGGATGGGGCCTGCAAGCCGCCCGTTCACCTTCACTTCGGTGTCGGTCATTGAGCCTTCAAAAACAATGAAAACCCTCTTTTTCCGCCAGGCAGGCTCTGCTGCAAAGGTGTGCCGGTACAAGCCCTTTTCCTTCGTCTCCTTTTCGCCGTGGCCGTAGTTATAGGTGCCAAAGCCATGAAACTCCCAGTGGGAGGGCACGGGCAGCCTGCTCCATTCGTCGGCCTTGCGCCCGTCCGTTACCATAAAATCCCATGCTACAGTATTGTCCTTGTCAGTGCCCGAGAGGTATATCCTTTCGGTGAGCGCTCCGGTGGGTGTATAGTTTACGGGGTCGGAGGGATCGGAGAGATCCTGGGCGAAAAGCTGGCTGACTGCGAAAACGAAAAACAGTAGAGTGGTAAAGTGGTATTTCATGATTAGTGCGACTGAAAACTTCAGGTCAATGATACGGTTTTTTAACCCAAACTTCAGCATTGACTCTAATACTGCCATTTTTTGGCGCAAAACATACCGTTATGTAAAATGAACCTGCTTTACCGCTTGTCTTTGCTCGTTTTCACATACCAATTTGCGATTCTCCTGTGAAACGAGATAGCCTCACTTCAATCTATTCACAAGAAACCTGGCGAACGATAGCATAAGTTTGGTGTCTTCCGCATTGGCTGCCATGATGCGGTCTTTAAGCCGGTGGTAGAGGCTGGGTTGCCGGGCTACATCGAGGTCCTGGAGAATTCCAAGCGCCTTTTCCTTCAACTCCGGCTGCTCGGGCAAGCGTGTGGGAGGCCCGGTTGTCCAGGCTCGTTTTCCTAACTCGTAGGCATAAATAAGCACGCTTTGCGCAAGGTTGAGCGACGGGTACGGTGCTGCCAGTGGTATCGAGCTTAGTATGTCGCAGCAGCCAATTTCCTCTTTAGAAAGACCGTCCCTTTCGCTACCAAACACAACGGCCACATCGCTTACCACGTCTTCTTTCGTCTGCAGCAAGGTGGCCAGCTCGTCTGCCGAATAGTAGTCGTGGCGGGCCAGACGTTTTTTGGCCGACGTACCGATTACCAGGTCCATGTCTGCAACAGCTGCCTCCAGTGTGGTATAAACGAGGGCGCTTTCCAGCAGTTCGTGCGAGCCATAAGCGGTTTTTCTGGCCGCCTGCGACAGGTGGTCAGCAGGGTTCACCAGCCGCAGCTTTGCAAAACCCATGGTGTTGATGGCCCGTGTGGCAAAGCCTATGTTTTCCGGTACCGCCGGATGGCTAAGGATAAAGTGGATGGTCATTTTCTACTCTCCCAAAATATGGTACAGCTCCAGATTGAGGTAATAGTGGTGGCCTCGTATGGTTCGCTTTTCCAGTACCTGCATGTCGGCCAGCTTGTTCAGGTAATCGCGGGCCGTGTTTTCCGCATACAGCCCTTTTTGCGTCAGGTGCTTCACCTTCGAGTATGGTTGCGTAAAAATAGCCTCTACCAGCTGGTCGGGGCGCCGCATATCGGTATTTTTTTCCACTTCGTGAAGAATTGCTTCCTTGGCAGACAATATCCGGTTGATCTTTTCAAAAGTGAGGTTTGACGTAACCTCCACCGCCTTTAGCATGTAGATCAGCCACGTTTGCCAGTCGCCACGCTGCGACACCCCCGACAGCCCGTTGTAGTACTCGTGCTTGTGCTCCAATATGTATTTGCTCAGAAACAGAATCGGGTAGTCGAGCAAGCCCTTGTGTGTGAGGTAATGAATGTTGAACACCCTGCCCGTGCGCCCGTTGCCATCGCGGAATGGATGGATCACCTCAAACTGGTAGTGGCCGATGGCCATCTTAAGCAAGGGATCTACCGGGTAGGCCTCGTCGTTATTCACAAACTCGCATAGGTTGTCGAGTTTGGCTTCCACTACCTTTTCGCCACGTGGAGGCGTATAAATGGGCTTGCCCGCATTTGGTCCGCTGCCCCCCTGCCTGATGTACGTTTGCGCAAACGATGGCCTGATGCCTTCGTTCATTTGCTTTATTTCCCTCACAATCCGCACAAAATATTCCCTGTCGAAAGCTTCTTTTTCCTTTAAATAATTCATGCCCGTCCACAACGCTTCCCTATAGCGCAGTACTTCCTTGGCAGGCCCTTCATCCTGCTCGCCTTTTTCTTCGCTAAACGCCTTATAAAGCTCATCGTCGGTAGTGAACACGTTTTCTATGGCACTCGAAGCTTTGGCCTCCTGCAAGCTGATCGTATTGATGAGCAGGCCCTGGTTGGGGATGGCAATGCTTCTGCCCTGGAGCCTGCCCAAAGCTTCTTTGGTTTTACCAAGGTGCTCAAGCACATCTACGGTGCGGTACAGGTCCTTGTGTATTGGCAAATCCGGCAGGTCGTTCCATGGCTTATTCCTGTCGGGGTTGATAGAGTAAATAGAAGCCTGTTTCATAAACTTTTAATGTTTGCCATCAGCTGAAGACTCTAATTTAAGGTGAATTTCTATAGTAAACATTAAAACTTGAATATTTTAATGTTTAGTAGGCAAACCCACCTTAATCTAAAGAGTAATCAATAGGTAAACATTAAATATGTAATTTTTTAATGTTTGAAAGGTTTCGTGGCATTAAAAGGCCGCTTATTCGTAACGTAACGACCGCACCGGGTTAGCCGATGCTACTTTTAGTGTTTGGTAACTTACCGTAAGAATGGCAATGCCCAGCACCACCAAACCGGCAAGCACAAAAACACCCACGCCAATTTGCGTTTGATAGGGGAAGCCATTGATCCAGTTTTGCATAAGGAAATAAACAACCGGAGCAGCCACCAAAATAGCTATACCTATTACCACAAGGTACTCTTTTAGCAGCAGTACAAAAATGGCACTGACCCTGGAGCCCAGCACTTTACGAATGGCAACCTCTTTGGTTCGCTGGTGAGCCGTAAAAGTGGCCAGGCCAAGCAAGCCAAGGCAGCCCACCACCACGGCAAGTACTGAGAAGGTCGTAAAGAGCTTTCCGAACCTCTTTTCGTTATCGTACTGTGCATTAAAAAAATCATCGAGAAAAAAATAGTCGAACGGATTGCCCGGAAATGCCTTCTCCCACGCTTGCTGCACATGCCCCACCACCATGCGGGCGTCCTGGGTAAGAATGCGTACCGAGTAAAACTCGCCACCATAAAGTGTGCAGAAAAATACCGTGGGTTCCATGGCATTCTTCAGCGACTTTTGATGATAATCGTTTACTACGCCCACTATGCGAGGTGCCCATCCGCCAAATCCCGGCACCTGCAGCGTTTGCCCCAGGGCATCGCCGGGTGAGCTAAAGCCAAGCAGCGGCACTGCCGAAAGCGTAATGATGACGGAGGTATCCTGGTCGACGGGATATTCTCTTGCAAAATAACGCCCGGCAATCAGCTCGGTTTCGTATACATCTGCAAAGTCGTAGTCCATGCTATTGAATCGTACAGGCACTATGGCCTCATTGGAGGAGCCATACCTTTTCACACCTGAAATGTAGTCTCTTTGTTTGCCGGGAATAGTGAGCGAGGTAGTCACGGCTTTTACTGAAGGGTTCTGCCTGAGCTCGTTTCTAAATACATCGATCGCCGAGTTAAAAGCCTGCCTGTCGCGGGGGGAAATACCCGGCCGCTCCACCACCAGTACCTGGTCGATGTTCATGCCGAGGTTGCGGTTCATCATAAAATGTAGCTGCTCATACACGATCAGCGTACCGGCAATTAATGACACAGAGGCCACAAATTGGAAAAATACCAGCGCTTTGCGCAGCACCACTCCTCGTTGACTCGTACCCATTTTACCGCGCAGCACCGAAACCGGGGTGAAAGACGACAGCACAAATGCCGGATAGAAGCCGGCCAATAAAGTACCACCCACCCAAACCAAGCCCAGCATAGCCAAAAACCACCCCGATAAAAAATAGCTCGCGGTAATGGGAACAGCCGACACCTCGCGAAACAGGTGAAGGACCGCTAACGAAAGCCCTGCTGCAATAAGAATAGCAATAAAATTTACGAGGGCCGCTTCTACCATAAACTGCGCGACAAGCTGATTTTTGTAGGCACCCATCACCTTTCTTATTCCTACCTCACGGGCTCGCTCCATAGCACGGGCAGTAGATAAATTGATGTAGTTGATCCAGGCAATGAACAACACAAAAGCGCCGATGATGCTAAGAAAGAGTACAACGCCAGCCTCGCTGTTCGTTTCAAATTCTTCCGAAAGGCTGCTGTATAAATGAATGTCTTTAATAGGCTGTAAACTCAGTTTATCTTCCACCGTTATCTCCTGTTCGCCGGGCTTGTATTTCTCCACAACTGCCGGGAACCTGGCCTCGAGCGATGCTACGTCAATGCCTGGCCGCAGTTTTACATACACATACATGTCTTTTCTCGACCAGCTGGTGTTGTACCTCGCCGGCGCGTGGTCGCCCCTGGCGTACAGGGTTTTGTAGGAAAAAAGAACATCGAATTTCAGATGAGTGTTGGGGGGAATGTCCCTGAACACGCCGGTTACTTCGCACAGTTCGTTATTAAAGTCGTCGTCCTGCATGCGGATCATCTTACCTATGGGGCTTTCGTTACCAAAGTATTTTTTCGCCTGAGTCTCAGAAATTACCGCCTTAAAAGGTTCGGCTAGTGCAGTTGTGGCATCACCGGCCAGCATTTCATACCCCATCATTGGCAGAAAAGAAGAATCGGCATATAAAAACCTCCGCTGCTTAAAAGCTACAGGTTCGCCGCTTTCGGGGGTGTGGGTAATGATCGCGTTGTTCTTATAGCCGAGGTTATAAAGCCTGGCAAACGAAACGACATCGGGAAACTCCTGTTTGAAAGCCGGACCTACACCGGGGTAATTCTCAGCACTGGAAAGGATATGCTCGCCATTGCGCGAAACATCCAGCTGTACCCTGTAAATATTCCCAGCATCGGGAATAAACCGCTCGTAGCTCTTTTCGAAATACACATACTGCGCTATGAGCATGAAAACCGCCATGCCGATAGAAAGACCTACAATGTTGAGAGTGGAGAAAAATTTGTTTTTTACAAGACTCCGGAAAGCCGTAAGCGATAGGTTTTTTAACATGATTAGCCTTTTTTGGGTAAATAGTTTGGGACGTTGTAGCTGTAAATAGAAACACACGCAGAGAAATGACCTTTGCGTTGCTTTTGCCCAATCGTGTTGTTGTTGCGGAAGTCTTAAGCTATAAGTACTCCTAATGTACGCAAATGTTTCAAAAAAATGCTTCTACTGGCCTCCTGCCACCCGGCGAGGCTTTACTTGCCCAGCGCAGCCGTCAAATCGGCGTCGCTTATATTGCGAACCCGCCGATGCTTGCCAGTACCCACAAAAATGGCCAGCCCTACTATAAGCACGGCAAAAAAAACGATGCTTAGCAGCGAATTGAAATAAACGATAGCGGCCAGGCATATAAACGACAGCACAAATGCTACCGCCGGAAAAAATGGAAAAAAAGGCGCTTTAAACGGCCTTTGGAGCTCCGGTTTGGTTCTGCGGAGCCAAAACAGGCTAATCATGCTTACCATGTACATTACCACCGCGCCAAGGGCCGAAAGAACGATAAGCTTATCGGTGGTGCCGGTAACAACTGCCAGCAAACCAAAAACCCCTCCCGCCAATAAGGCATTGTTGGGAGTTTTAAACCGGGAATTTACCCTCGACAGCACAGCAGGCAAATATCCGCTCCGGGCGAGTGCAAAAATCTGGCGTGAGTACCCGATGATAATTCCGTGAAACGAGGCAATAAGGCCGAACAACCCAAGGCTGGCGAAAATGTGCGTAAGTGCGCTTACTTCGCCCAGCACCATTTTCAAAGCCTCGGGCAGGGGATAATCAATGTTGCTTAGGCTTCGCCAATCGCCAATGCCTCCTGTAAGTAGCATCACACCAAAGACCAGCGCCACCAGAGTTGTTAAGCCAAGTGTGTAGCCCTTGGGAATGGCCCGCTGCGGGTCGGCAGTTTCTTCCGCTACCATGGCCACGCCCTCAATGGCCAGATAAAACCATATCGCAAAAGGCAGAGCAGCAAAAATTCCGCCTGGGTCAAAATCCATCGCTCCGGCAACAAAGTTCTCTAAAGCAAAATGCGGCGCTATTACACCCATATATACCAGGAGTTCGGCTACCGCAAGCACAGTAACCACCAGCGAAAACGCAGCCGATCCCTTTATACCCACCATATTAATGGCCGTGAACACCACAAAACAAACTACCGCCGTGCTTACCACCGGTACCGAAGGAAACAGAAAGTGGGTGTAGCTACCCAGTGCAAAAGCAATGGCCGGGGGAGCCAGCAAAAATTCCACAAGCGTAGCGTAGCCAGCCACAAAGCCACCTATTGGCCCAAAGGCGTAAAAGGAATAGGCAAACGGACCTCCGGCATTGGGAATAGCCGTGGTTAGCTCGGTAAAGCTGAAAATAAAAGTAACATACATGGCAGTTACCGCTACGGTTGCTATTAAGAACCCCACGGTTCCCGCCACTCCCCATCCGTAGTTCCATCCGAAGTACTCGCCCGATATTACCAGGCCAACAGCAATACCCCACAGGTGGATGGGCTTAAGAACCCGGTTCAAAGAGTTTGGTGGCGTCATCAGTTAAAGTAGTTTGTCAACGAAAAAGGGCGGCGGCCCCGGCTTGTCAACTTAAAGAAAAGAACTTGCTGCGCAAATTATTATTTTGCTGCGGTGGGTAAATAGTCGGAACGGCACTTGCTACACTACGGTGTCGTTTGCATTCGCTTTTTATTTAGTGGCCTGTTCCTTGCATTCTCACTGGCAGAATTGCTAACCATCGTAGTAAAGCAGGGAATGACTTCATTTGAAAATTGTCCGCACAACATACTGTATATAACCGACGAGGTACCCGGCTATTGTCGCCAGCGCAGAGGTAAGGGCTTTGTTTACCTCGATGAAAATGGTGCAAGAGTGACTGACTCAAAAACATTGCAGCGCATCAAAGACCTGGTTATTCCTCCCATGTGGGAGCGGGTGTGGATTTGCAAAAAAGCCAGAGGACACCTACAGGCCACGGGCTTCGATCAGCGAAAACGAAAACAATACCTTTATCACCCGGAGTGGTCGTCGTTCAGGCAACGGAATAAATATGAAAAGCTTCTGCTTTTTGGAGAAAGTCTTCCATCTATCCGAAAAAAAATTGAAAGCGACGTCAACCAAAGAGGGTGGAACAAAACAAAGATACTGGCGATAGTTGTGATGCTGCTCGATCATCATTACATCAGGATAGGTAACAAATTTTACGAAAAGGAAAACGAAACATACGGGCTTACCACCCTCCGGCGCAAGCATTTAAAAAAAGAGGGGAGAAATCTTGCGTTGTGCTACAAAGCAAAGAGCGGCAAAGACCAGAAGGTTACCATTGAAAGCAAGCGCCTTGCAAGATTGGTAAAAAAGGTGTCGGAACTGCCGGGCCATGAGCTTTTCAGATACATAGATGAGAACGGACGAAGCCAGCCCATCGACTCGGGTGATGTAAACGAGTACCTCAACACCATATCCGGAAGGTACTTTACGGCCAAAGATTTTCGCACCTGGGGTGGCTCGGTGCTGGCAGTAGAATACTTTGAGGCCGCCCGGCAGGAAGTAGCTGAAAACAAAAGGCTGAACCTGAAATCGGCCATTATCAAAAAGGTGGCTTTGCAGCTCAACAATACCGTTGCCATCTGCAGAGAATACTACATTCATCCACAGGTGCTCGAAACGCTGGTGAACAATTCGATCGACAAGTTTAAGGAGCGGAAACTAAACGGCATCAAGTATAAAAGCCTATTGTCGGACAATGAAAAGCTTGTGTTGAAGATAATCGGCAGTAAACCTCCCGCCCACAAAAAAACTGCATAGTAACATGTTTGTAATGTAGATTAAAATCTTCACAGTGGGGCGAAATTTCCTTCAACTGTGGGGCTCACCCCAGAGAGAGTGCTACAGATTGAGCGCGGTACAGATTTTGCCAAGCCAGAATGAAATTTAGACAGACTCCATATGAAAATAGCTCAGGTGGCCCCATTATTTGAGTCGGTTCCCCCAAAAAATTACGGCGGAACTGAGCGGGTTGTGGCATATCTTACTGATGCGCTGGTGGGAATGGGGCACGAGGTAACATTGTTTGCAACGGGAGATTCGGAAACAAAAGCAAGGCTTGTTCCCTGCTCGGAGCGTTCGTTGCGCTCTGACACAAACTGCATCGACTCGCTGGCCTATCACATAGTACAGCTGCAGGAGGTGTTCGAACGAAGCAACGACTTCGACATCATCCACTTCCATACCGATTACCTGCATTATCCCTTTACATACCGTAGCCACACGCCCCGAATTACCACCCTGCATGGCCGGCTGAACCTCGCTGAGCTACAGGTACTTTATAGCAAGTTTTCTGCACAACCGGTAGTTTCAATCTCCCATTCCCAGCGTTTTCCGCTGCCTATGGCCAACTGGGTGGCCAACGTTTACCACGGACTCCCACCTGACCTCTACAGCGAGGGCGAGGGTAAAGGTGGTTACGCAGCTTTTGTGGGTCGCATTTCGCCGGAAAAGAGAGTGGACAGGGCCATAGCAATAGCAGTGGCCGCCGGCAAAAGGCTAAAGATCGCCGCCAAGGTCGACAAGGCCGACCAGGAGTACTACGAAACGGAGATAAAGCCACTGTTGGACAACCCGTTGATCGAATTCCTCGGAGAGATAAATGAAGCCGGGAAAAATGAGCTCCTTGGCAGTGCCGAATGCCTTCTTTTCCCCATCGACTGGCCCGAACCTTTCGGCATGGTAATGATAGAGTCGATGGCCTGTGGCACACCAGTTATTGCCTTTGAAAATGGCTCGGTTCCGGAAATTATCGACGACGGAGTTACCGGCTACATCGTCAACTCTACGCTTGAGGCAATCGAAAAAGTAAAGTGCATCACCAGCTTAAGCAGGAGTAAAATACGGCAGTGTTTTGAACACAAGTTCTGCGCGGCACGTATGGCCGCCGACTACCTGAAGGTGTACGAAACCCAGATAGAAAAGGCGAGAAGGTTTAATAGAGAAACTGCGTCGATATACCACAATTTTCAAGTGATATAGGTCATTTAGTAAAACAATAGCAGCGTATGGAGGAT
Source organism: uncultured Imperialibacter sp. (assembly GCA_965651695.1). Classification (GTDB taxonomy): domain Bacteria; phylum Bacteroidota; class Bacteroidia; order Cytophagales; family Cyclobacteriaceae; genus Imperialibacter. Next base: position 11,495 of record CBFGTI010000096.1, read on the forward strand.
GTACTCAATTTAACGGAAGAACAGTCGTTCGAGGTAATTTCGGACGGCGGTTCGATACTGGAAGGCAAAAGAATACTCAATCACTCCAATACCTTTGGTGTTTTTAACCCGCACGGCGACATTATTAACACACACGAGCGGGGCCTTCAGGGAATTTACCATAAAGGCACCAGATTCATCAATCACATGGAGCTTTTGCTCAACGGCATCAGCCCCATTCTGCTGGGGTCGACCATAAAAGAGCAAAATGAAATGCTTTCGGTAGACCTTACCAACCCCAAATACAGGGAACCTTCAGGAAGGGTAATACCGCAGGGGCACATTCATATAATGAGAAACAAGTTTATACGAGATGGCGGCTGTTACGAAGAAATTGACATTTTTAACTATCACAAAGAGAATTGTAAAATCGACATTTCCGTTTCAGTAGAATCCGATTTTAAAGACATCTTCGAACTGCGCGGCACCGCCCGATCCAAAAAAGGCGAATATACTTCCAATGGCAACGGGCATTCAACATATATTGGGCTCGACAACATCTCCCGCTGGATAGAGGTAGAAACCTTTCCCCGTGCCGCCGCTCACGACCGAAGAGAAATACGTTACAGCCTGGAGTTGGCGGCAGGAGAGAAGTTTCATTTCCACTACGCGGTTAAGTTTCACATTGAAAACGACCTGTCGCCAAACTCTTACGAGGGCGCTAAACTCAAGCTGAAGGACGACCTGCAATATCATAAGGAAATTATGGCCGATGTGAGAACGGCAAATGAGCAGTTTACTCACTGGATCAACAGGTCGCGCACAGATCTCATTTCGCTTTTGGCACAAACCAGCTCCGGTTATAGCTATCCCTACGCCGGCGTGCCCTGGTACAACACCGCCTTTGGCCGAGACGGACTACTCACCGCCTACCAAACCCTTTGGCTGGCTCCCAATATCTCAAAACAAGTGTTGCTGTTTTTGGCCGAACATCAGGCCGTAACCGAAGACGCTGCCAAAGATGCGGAACCGGGCAAAATACTGCACGAGATGAGAGACGGGGAAATGGCAAACACCGGTGAAATTCCGTTCGACAAATACTACGGCACCATAGACGCCACCCCGCTGTTTGTTGTTCTGGCCGGTGCCTACTACCAGCGTACTAACGACCTTAAAACAATCGAAAAAATTTGGCCGAACATTTTAAGGGCCATGGACTGGATTGATAAATACGGCGATTTGGACAACGACGGGTTTGTAGAGTACATACACAAATCTCACAATGGCCTCACAAATCAGGGCTGGAAAGACTCCCAGGACTCGGTAAATGATGAGTACGGAAACCTGGCCGAACCGCCGATAGCATTATGCGAGGTGCAGGGTTACGTATACAGCGCCAAAAAAAAGGCGATACTAATGGCAAAAGCCCTACACAAAGAGATACCCCGTGAGTGGAGGGTGTCGGCTGCAGCGCTCAAAAAAAACTTCAACGACAAATTTTGGGATGAAGAGTTACAGTGTTTTGTGCTGGCGCTGGATGGTAAAAAAAGGAAATGCCGGGTAAAATCTTCCAATGCGGGCCAATGCCTGTTTACGGGGATTGTAGACAAATCAAAAGCAGAGCAGCTAGCCCGGACGCTGCTAAGCAAGGAAATGTTTTCGGGCTGGGGCGTGCGTACGCTTGCCAAAGATGCTCCGCTGTACAACCCCATGTCGTACCACAACGGCTCGGTGTGGCCGCACGATGTGGCGCTTATAGCGGAGGGCCTTTCACGATACGGCTACCGCGATGAAGTACTGCAGCTAATGACGGGGTTGTTTGATGCCTCCCTGTTCATCGATTTCCAGCGCCTGCCTGAGCTGTTCTGTGGGTTTACACGCCGGCCCGGCGAAGGGCCCACCGACTACCCGGTGGCATGTTCGCCTCAGGCATGGTCGGTAGCTTGCGTATTTATGTTGCTCAAGGCATGCCTTTGTATCCGCATCGATGCCCCAAAACGCACCATTTATTTCCGCAACCCAAAACTGCCCGTCTACCTCGATTTCATAAAGATCAGCGACTTTCCCATCGGAGAGAAGAAAGACATCAGCATGGAGATCTACCGGTATGCCGACGACGTGGGTATAAACATAAACGGTAAGCCCGACGATTGGGAAGTAATTATAAAAAAATAGCGAGCCTGCTCAATTGCAAAGTCGTTTTGATGAGGCGTTTTGCTCATTATAGCCGCAAAAAAAACGCCGGCTAATTGTGTCAGCTAAAGAATCAACCAGCCCACCTCACCTTCTTCTGTTTTCACAAAAGCGAACTGCTCGTACCTGGCCAGTATCTTAACTGCAGTTGTATCGGGCAGGTACCTCACCGGCACCGCTCCGGCAAATACATCGGACAGCAAGGTGCCACTGCTTACCAGCTGGTAGTCAGCTCCATCTTCAGCAGGCTTCACCATACTACGAGAGAGAAATCCCTGCATTTTATCGGGCAACACTACCCTGTACCAGCTGCCGCTTTGCCCCACTACTTTCAGGTAGTCGTGTTTTTTGAGTACCCGGCGCACCTCATGCTTCTGTCCCGGGCCAGTGCGTAAATTCAGCTGAGAGGCCGTCACACTAAAAACCTGCGATTGAAAGGTTGTGTCGAGAGGGGCTCTGTCTACCACTTCTTCCATTTGTTGCAAATAATGCAGCGGATCTTTACTTCCGCGCTGGTAGATGCCAAAATGCAAATGTGGAGGGGTGGTTCGGGCATTGCCTGTGTTTCCTACCAACCCCAGTGTGTCTCCCTTCATTACTTTTTTACCCGGATGCACTAACTGCGAATCCAGGTGGGCGAAATAATAAGCGTGGCCTCGCTGGTGGTCGCGCATCCATATTACCTTGCCTCCGAGCCTGTTGGTGCCTACTTTCGACACTGTGCCACCAGTAGGCGCAACCACAGGCGTGCCGCGCTTTGCGAATATGTCTACCCCTTCGTGCGATCGTGTGCCGCCATCACGCCCATCGCCATAAAAGCTTCTTATCGACCGGTTATTAGCCCCCGATACAGGATTGATTAACACAGGAGTAGCGCTTATGCTGATGGTGTAATACGCCTGTATCATCAACTCGGGCTGCAATCTTACCAGGCATGTATCATTATTGTCGAATTCATGTGCGAGATTCAGCAGTGAATCTGCGTGGTTTACCCACAGCCAGCGATTGTCCCGCCAAACAAACAGGTCGAGAAACAACCTGCTGGGTGCATCCGATTTTACCAGACCTTCCACTGTAAGCACCTGCCCCTCTCTCATTGTAAAGCGATAGGAGCGGGCCTCCGGTTGGCCAGGGGCAAAGTAGCCCGATTCTGTAAAGGGCAAGGATATATAAACCGAATCGGCGAAAACGTCTTTACCGGCTTTGATCCATGCCTGGCTCATGGGCGTTTTGAGTAGGGCAGCTTTTTCAAGCGACTCTATGTAAGCCTCATACGGCGGCACTTCTTTTTTGAAAACCGTTTGCACGCCGTTGCACCCCAAAAGACATACCGCTGAAATAGCAACTGCAAGAATTTTTAGCATATACTTTCAACACCTCTGGCGGGCCGAATAGTTTGCCCTGGCAACAATAAATGCCCTTTCAGCTTCTTCTTTGCTCTATAATATTTAATAGCACTATTCCACCTCATGTTTTATCATCGCGCTCTCCGCAAACTCGCGGATTTCTTCCGGCAGATTGCTTACTATATGAGTTACCTGTCCATCAGTTATTATCTCACCCAAATGCGACAATACTGTACGGGTTAGCTGCTCGGTTGACTGGTTCCACGAAAACTCCCTTTCCCCGAACGAATGCTGGAGCCTTTCAATGTTGCCGAGAAATTCCGTCAACGACTTATAGTTTTCGGGCTGCTCCCGATACTTCCATTGATCCACGTATGCACCTTTAAGTGCCATGGGCAGCTGGGCAAGCAAATGAAACGATTCGGGTATCGAAATCCGTTCCCTGAGGGTGTGCAGTACTGCCTTTAGCAAAAGTGTTACCCGGTCTCTCTCTTCCGGATGGCCAAGGTCTGCGGCCAGCCTGTTGACGAATTCATTGCCCTCTTGCGCAAATTTTTCAAAATGTAGTGCCATATTAATCGGTTTAGTGTTTACACAAAATTTCACAAAACCCAAATGTTCAGCAGCGGCTGGTTGATCAGAATACTCGCAGGGTCAATTACTCTTGCCGTTGCTCTCCACTTCGAAGGAGATTTTTGCATTGACTCCATAAGACGTAATCTTGTTGTTGTCGACAAAACAATTGAAGTTTTCAATGTTTATCGACTTTATGTTCTTTACTGTTCTTGCAGCCTCGTCTACTGCCTTTTGCGCTGCATCGTCGAAGCTCTTTTCAGATCCAGCTATAACCTCTATTACCTTTACAATGCTCATAAATTTTATTTTTTAATGTGATTGCCAGTGTAGGTATAAATCTGTGCCAGCCTGTAAGTTAACGCGAATTAAATTTGAGATTGATGGTGGCACGGGAAGATCGAATCGACAAGTTGCTTGTGCCAGTATGGCGGTTATGAGCCCTGGGGCGGCAAAACTGGTGTTGTAGAGAAAGTCTGCTTGGTTTGGTTGAAACACGAAAGTCGTAACACACCTATCGTTGTGCTACAGTCCAAATCTTCGCGATTGAAGAAGAATCTGACTTTTCGTTTTCAACCTGGTGTTTCATTTTGTGCAACAGCATGCACAGTGTGAAAGGGGATGCCCAAGCCTACACCATTCGGGCAAGCTTGTCCGAAACTGTTGCAATGGATACTGCACGTTTTCTGAAGCCGGCCCAGGGATCGCCATGGCGGGCCAGCCGTTTGCCAATATTTTCTAATGTAAAGCTTCTTGAGTGCAGATTCTTATTTTCAAGCTCTTTCCAAGCTATTGGGGTAGCCACCGGTGCCGAAGCCAACGGCCGCAAGCTGTAAGGAGCAACAGCCGTTTGGGCATAAGCGTTGCGCTGGATATCGAAGTAAATTCTACCCTTACGATTCTGCTTCAGCCTTTCAAAAGTAAAAAGGTCCGGATGTTGGTCTATCAGTAATTCGCCTACGGACTTGCCAAATTCACGGCTGGACTCAAAGCCCATTTTTCCATCGAGCGGCAGTACAATATGAACACCCGACGATCCGGTTGTCATTACAAAGCTGGTCAATTCAAGCTCATCCAGCAGTTGCTTCACATAAAATGCCCCCTCGCGTACCTGTGCAAAGTCATCAGAAGGAGGGTCCAGGTCGATAATGAACTTGGTGGGGTTATTGGGTTCTTCGGCAGTTGACAGCCAGGTGTGATAGCTTATGGTGCCCTGATTGCAAAGGTAGGCGAGGGTTGCTTTGTTGTTGCAGACCACATGATTCACCGTTCCACCTTCTTTTTTCAACTCAGCGGTTGCTACCCAGTCCGGAAAGTAGTCTGAGGCTTCCTTCTGGTAAAATCCGCTACCTTCTATCCCGTTTGGAAATCGCTGAAGCATAAGCGGCCGGTTTTTCAGGTGAGGGAGCATTACGTCGGCAAGAGCCATATAATATGCTACTATATCATTTTTGGTTAGGTTCCGTTCCGGAAACAACACCTTCTCCCCATTGCTGATATCAACGGTATACTTGCCAAATTTCATTTCGGTGGGTTTTTACCGCCTGCTATCCAGTAGTATTTGCGCACGGCACCTCAAGCCAGTTAGCAGAAAGGCCTGGTTCATATGCGCTGTTCATGTTCTTTGCTATTATGCCCGACCATCCTTTCGAACATGCCTCTTCATAAAATCTCCGTCCATCCTCGTCAACATGCTCGCAATAATGTAAGGGCCCTTCAAAAGCCAGTAGCGTTTTTAATATTTCCTTGCGGGTGCGCAGTCTGAGGCCGGTAAGATCGTAGTCTCCGCCATGCATCATATCGTACAGCACATACAAAGGCGTTTTTACGCTGGAAGTGAGGGCGGTAACAATTTCGCCATCGACAATAAAACTTCCCCGCTGCGATGTCATGGCTTCGGCTATTTGGGGGAAATTGTCGGTAATATCACGTTTATTTGCAGAAACAAGCCTTACCTCTTTGCCCTGTTTGTAGCAAAGGCATCGGATACCATTCAGCTTTCTTTCGAAAAGCCAATCGGAGTGGGAAAAACTTCTTTCCCTGAGGGAAGGCGTCGTTGGCTCAATCCACTGGGGTAAATACTTTCTTAACGAGTCTCTTTTGGATGCGGTTAATATTTCCATAGGCTGGCTTTTTTACGGTACAGTACTGAATAACAGTCAGTTATTGCTGATTTCCAATAACAAAACATCAAAACGAACTGTGTTGTTTCGGGCCACTGTGCTTTTTAAATAAAATAAAGTTTTGCGGAGGTCAAGTGGCTAAGGCAACTGTCTCACACTTCCACCTCGGCCATTTGCTCTTTGTTTATTATCACCCATTCCATCGCCTCGTCCCGTTCGGAATTGTCGAAGTATTTAACCCTGGCCGACGTAAACGGACGAGTCAGGCGCGACATCCAGTCGAGCCAGTTCTTATCGCCAACCATCACTACTTTATCGATATCGCAGAAATGGCGGGTGTCTAACTTGGCATTCTTCCAAAGCGCACCAGGCGTAATGGACTCCATTTCGTCCAACTCACAGTACAGATTTACTTTTCCGCAGGTCTTTAGTTTGTTCTCCAGCAAGGGAACAACCACGTCATAATCCGACGACTTTAGCTGGCCTGACATTCGCACAGCGATTGTATCTTCTATTTCTTTTGTAATAATCTCTATCATAGCCATAATGCGTTGAACAATCCGATTAAAATGGCAGGTTAGTTGAGATGAATGAACTTCGAAGCACACTCTTTGTGAAAGTCCGGGTCGGTCTTGCTACGGCACTTAGTTCCGGCAATAATACTTTTTACTTCTCCTTCTTCCACACCGATATTCAAGCTGCATATCGAATTCATGTCAATATCTCCATCGTGCAGATAGGTAGAGATCTTATGGAAGCGGGGTACCAGCGGTGCCGGGTGTCCAGCGGGAAACTCAGTACGATACCCGGCAATAAGCACATCTCTTTTCAAAGTGTGTTGTTGATGATATTTGTATATATCTGAGAGGCGGTGATTTTTCACGATTGTTTAGTTGTTTTGGCCATAGATGGAAAAGATAATGCCAAAGTGAACTTTTTGCGAAAAACACAATCAGGGAGAACAAGAACCCACTATTTCCTCTGGCGCCAGCGGGGTTCCGCCGGGCTTTATGTGGCTGATTTGGAACAGCAGTATTTAGGATGTGACTATTTTTCCACAGTGGGCATACTTTAACAGGTAGCACCGCTTCTTTTTATGGTGAAAGTAATGTCGCATAAGGTGAATATTTCTGGGCATGACTCAATGGATCAGGCAGGAAGTTCAACAAAAAAAGTACAGCCCTGGCCCTCTTCGCTGTCCACCCACACCCTGCCCTGGTGCTTCTCAACAATTTGCTTTACAATACTCAACCCCATTCCAAACGGTTTTTCTCCATTTGTTCCCGGGCGCTTTGCGTTGGTAAAGCTATTAAACAACCCCTGCTTCAGGTATGATGGAATTCCAATTCCCTTGTCGTTTACAAAAAATTTGACCCGTTGTTCCAGTAATTCAGCACCCACACTAATAACACTTCCTTCGTTGCTGAACTTAATAGCATTAATAATGATGTTACTCAATGCCCTTCTTAACTTCTCGGGGTCCGCATTTATTACAGTATCGTCTTTGAGAAGAGATACCTTAATTTCCTGCCTTTTTTCGTCGGCCTTAAACCTGATCAAAGCTACGGTTGAAGCAAGAAACTCATTTATGTTTATAAGTTTCTTCGCAATTCCACCGTCTTTTAGGTCGCCGAGTAGCAAAATTTCGTTTATAAGTTCAAGAGAGCTTCTTCCCGAGGTCTCGATGAGGGCAATTAACTCCTTCTGCTCCTGCGCCGTCAGTTTCTCCTCCTTTAGCATGGCAACCATGGCTATAATGCCGGCAATAGGTGTGCGCAAGTCATGAGCGGCAATTCCCAAAATGCGATCCTTCTCGGTGTTCAGCAATTGCAGCTCTTTGTTGCTGTGTTGCAACTCCTCCGACTTCGACGCCAGTTGCCTGTTTTTTCTGCGTGAAGAAACCAGAAAAAACACCGTGGCCAGTATAACACCCAGTACTAACGCCAGAATCCAAAGCAAATAATTAAAGGAAGCAATTCTATATTCATTCTCCCGTTTCAGCAAACCCATTTCAAATTCACTGTCAAGATTACTCAGCGCCATTTCCACATGATTATTGAATGCCTGTCGCTCATCGTTTACTAATGAATCCTGCAAGTTGATATACCGCTCCGCATAATAAGCGGCGCTGTCCCATTGTTTTGTAGCATGAGCATACCGGCGCTTTAGACCAAGCCACTCTAGCCGAAATTTCGGTTCACCTAAATTGGCTATTAGCCCATCGGCAAACTGAAGAGTGGTATCCATACTGTTGTACTGCTTCATTCGGAATTGTAATGCCCCCAGGTGAAGTAATGAGCCAGCACCTTGCCCGAGGTCATAGGAGGGCCTAAGATTTACCGCAATGTCTTGTAGCACATAATGCATAGCGCTATCCAGCTGGTTTTGGCCAGCGAAGGCCCTGGCTTTGTTTCCGGCTATCACACCCAATGCCAATTCCTTCCATTTAGTGTGCGAGGGCTCCTTTTCCTCCATCTGCCTGATAAAATCAGCTGCAAGGTTGTAGTAGTACAGTGCACTATCATATTTTTTCATGTGCGTATAGCATAAGCCCGTATTACTCAGGATTTCCTGCTTGCGAAGCTCATACACAAATTCCGGTTCGCAGGCCTGGTAACCGTTGAAGGCATGTTTAAAAGACGCAAGGGCGCTCTCAAAGTCAGCCTGCCGGTACAGAACCATTGCGATGCTGTAATCCGAATAGCCTACAAAGCACTTATCATCCGGGAGTAGCCTCCGGGCCTTGTGGTAGTATCGGTATGCCGCGTTATAATTTTGGAGGTTGAAATAAATGCTGCCGTGCGATGTGAGCTGCCGCGCATACTCCTGTCTTTCGGCCGCATTTGTTGTATCGATAACAGACAAATACTTCGTACTAAACTCCAACGCCTCTTGGAACCTCTGCTCTCTCACCCTGATGTGACCTTTCATACCGTAGTATTTCTTTAGCACATAGCGGTTCTCCATCTCCTCTGCAGTAAATGCATGGTTCAGGATACTGTCAGCTTCTACCCGAAACCCCTTTTCGTATAGCTCAACTATCGCTGTCTCGACGCTGTCTGCCTTAGCAATGGTATCACCATCCCCCTTGCCGCTCAGAGCGCCTTCGCTGCAGCCGCTTAGGCAAATCAACGAAACCAGTAGAAGGGAATAGGGAGTTAGTCGCATACGCATCGGATCTGCTAAAGACATCTTTTAAATTGGGATGCAACCCTTGCCCCAAAATTTATCCTGTCAGAGGTCGATTAAAAATTGCCAAACAATAATAAGCATAAGCATTTAAATTTTTTAATGATTGCCCAGGATGTCTGTAGATCAGATATTCGGAATGGGGATGGAAGAGGGGCGTTATTGCAGGTGCTCTAAACAATCGAGTAGGAAGATAGGGATTATTTCCCTATCTGTCCTCTCACACCACCGTG
>CBFGTI010000097.1:0-20652 GCA_965651695.1 uncultured Imperialibacter sp.
CATAAAAGCAATAGCGGCTAAAAGTTTGAATTTGTTCATGGCTGTGAGATTTATTACAATGCTAAATTCCGGAGGATTGTCGCCTTATGTAATCCGTAGAATGAGGCATTTTTATATACCGTGAAACACGTAGAGGGATTTCGGAGGGCGGAGGGCGGATTTCGGATTTGCTGAGCCGAGACTGTAGTTGAAATGGAGACAGCAGCTGTTTTCGATTTGTAATTTCGGAGGCAGTCACAATCTCACACGGCTACCCGAGGGTACAGGAAGGATCTCGGATCTCCGGTTACAAGCCGTAGTTGGAATGCTTGCCGTGTGCGAAATCGAGGGTTTGGCGTCTGCTCAGGAAGAAACTTCCGAACTATTGGAACACTGCGAACTTCGGATGTCGGGAACCAAAGCAGCAGTTGGAATAGCGAATGCAGCGGGTCGCAGTTTGTGATTTCGAAGGTAGCTACCACATGGGCGTACTTCGAATTGGCGGCCGCAAAAAATCCGATGGCCCAAAGCAAAATGCCTCAGGCCATCGGTATTGCCAACCTAAACACTCATCAACTAAAACACATCTAACCTTTTCTCTCCGTTCTCTTCTTTGGCTCTTCCACGTTCAGCTTTCTGGTGGCCGTGCCGCTGCCTTGTGTAACCGTGATGGTGTATATTCCGGGTGCCAGGTATTGCTTCCCATTGTCGGCCGTCTTCACCAGCCTGGCTTTTTCTTCTCCCAACTCTGCTTTTAATGCGTCGGCCAGTGCATCTGCCACGGTGAGGTCGTACTCGAAATAGTTAATGCCCTTGTCTGCTTTGTGCCCGGCTTCATATACTTTGGTGCCCTTTTCAGTTGTTAGCGAAACCGTTACATCGCCGCCGTCTTTCGAATAATAGGCAACATTGTACTTTGGCTCGTTCCGCTCCTGCCAGCTGCTCCAGCCTGGGCCTCCCCAGCGCTCACTGTGCGTCACCTTATCACCATCAAACAGATGCAGCGTTTTTGCCAGCACCTCGTTGGTTAGCTGCTGCAGGTGGGTTACGTTGCCAATGTAGATCGAGCGGCCATGGGTGCCAACGATCAGGTCTTTATCACGGGGGTGAATGGCCACATCGTGCACAGCCACATTGGGCAGCCCGCCGTCCATCGCCATAAAAGAGTTGCCCCGGTCTACGGATACGTACAGGCCGTGGTCGGTGCCTACATATAGTACATTTTCGTTTTCCGGATCTTCCCGCACCACGTTTACCGGCTCTTTCGGCAAGCTGGTGCCCAGGCGTTTCCAGGTGCTGCCATAGTCTTCCGATACATATACGTGCGGCTCAAAGTTGTCCCACCGGTAGCCGTTGAGCGAAGCATACACTCTGCTTTCGTTGTGTTTCGAAGCTTCAACCTGGCTCACCCAGTAGTTTTGTGGCATGCTGCCCGACACTTTTGTCCAGCTATATCCCCCGTCTTTGCTCACGTGTATCAGCCCGTCGTCGCTGCCCACGTACAGCAGCCCGAAGCGTTTGGGCGATTCGGTGATGGTGGTAAGCGTGCCGTAGCTTACGTTGCCTTTTTTACCGCCGTTGGTCAGGTCGCCGGAGAGCGTCTCGAAGCTTTCGCCCTTGTTCATGCTGCGATGAAACCGGTTGGAGCCCATGTAGAGCACGTCCTGGTTGTGGCGGCTGAGGAGTATGGGCGTTTCCCAGTTCCAGCGGTAGGGCCTTTCACCCAACTCGTGCTGCGGGGTAATGCGTTTTTGCCCGCCCTCTTTCGTGTTTCCACGGATGTAATTGCCGAACTGAAGGCCTGTGTAGAAGGTGGTGTTGTCGCGGAAGTCGACCTGCACCTGCATGCCGTCGCCGCCAAAAATTTCCCTATATGGATACTCACCCGTGCCATGCCAAGCATTGCTGTAGGTGTAGGTGCTCGGGCCAAACCACACGCCGTTGTCCTGCATGCCGCCGTATACATTGTAGGGTTCCTGCATGTCGTAGGTTACGGAGTAGAACTGCCCGAGAGGAATAGGATTGCATTTGATCCAGGTTTCGCCGTCGTCGTATGAAATGTTGAGACCCCCGTCGTTGCCGAGCAGCAGGTGGCCGCTGCGGTTGGGATTTACCCACAGTGCGTGGTGGTCGGAATGCACGTTGGCGTTGTCGATAGCTTTCCAGGTTTTTCCGCCATCGTCGGAGCGAACCAGGGGCACGCCCATCGTATATATTTTGTTGGGATCGGTAGCATCAATCCGCACCTGGCCAAAATAGTAGCCATAGCTGTACACCAGGTCTTCTATATATCCTTCATGTGTTTTGAACCACGTTTTTCCGCCATCGTTGGAGCGGTACATTTCGCCACCTTTTACCTCAGTATCGAAAAGCAGTGAGTTGGCATCTTCGGTGTACTCCACCAGGTCGAGCGGTTTCACCTTGCCGGCTTCCACATCCTTCTTAATGTCGGGAGCATTGTATTTTGAAGGGAACCTGCCGGCGTCGAGGTAGGCATTAATGTCTTTGTTGTCCAGCTTCAGGAAGTCCTCCTTGCTGATCGTCCGTAGCAGGTCTTTCGTTACCTTTTGCTCTTCTTTTTTGTCGTCCTTCTTTTCGCGCATGTCCTGGTTGTCGAGCATGGCATACACTACCGACGGGTTAGACGGGGCCACTTCGAGGCCTATTCTGCCAACCCCCGCTGTGGCAGGGAAACCGCTGTTTGCCGAATTCAGCTTGGCCCAGGTGTTGCCGCCGTCGGTACTTTTATAAATGCCCGAACCAACTCCAGAACCTTCAAAATGCCAGGCCTTGCGGTCTTTCTGCCAAAGTGCCGCATAGAGTACGGCTGGGTTGGAAGGGTCGATGGTAAGCTCTATGGCGCCAGACTTGTCATTGTGGAACAACGTTTTTGTCCATGTTTTGCCACCGTCGGTGGTTTTGTATACGCCTCTTTCCGGGTTGTCGCTGTACAAGTGGCCTACGGCTGCTACCCACAGCACGTCGGGGTTGGCCGGATGCAGAATAATGCGGCCGGTGTGGTGTGTTTCCTCAAGGCCGAGGTGCGTCCAGTTTTTACCGCCGTCGGTACTTTTAAAGATGCCGTAGCCCGAGTAAGACGAGCGGCTGGAGTTGTTTTCGCCCGAGCCGAGGTAGATGGTGCCGTTTTGCCAGTCTACGGCAATGTCGCCAATAGTCATCACAATTTCATTCTGAAACATCGGCTCAAAACTGGCCCCGTTGTTTTTCGACTCCCAAAGCCCGCCCGAAGCGTACGCTACATAGAAATGAGTAGGGTCTTTTGGGTCTACCTCCAGGTCCACCACCCGCCCGCTGATGACGGTAGGGCCCACATTGCGGAAGGGAATATTTTTCACCAGCGAATGCTCGGCCAGTTGCAGCCGCTGCTGGTAGCCTTGCCAGCGTTCGGCAGCCGGGGTGGCTGCTGGTATGGCTTCGGCAGTAATTTTCTTTTTTTGAGCTGAAAGAGGCAGAAGGCACGCAAATACCATTGCCAGTGAGAGCAGGAGGTTTCGGTTGTTCATCTTTAGGTTGTTCTGTTTTACGGCTATTTACAAAAAGTAGCCTTAGCGGAAAAACGAAATGTGGCAGGAGGAAATGTGAGTTTGATGAAGGTCAGGGATGCATGAGTTGTCACTTCAATAAAAACTCGATCCATAGGTAATTCTTGAGATGTCAGCACTTTTTTTGTTGATGTACGACCTGTCGAAATGCACAAATGAAGAAGAATACGAGCGATTTTAATGCTGAATACGAAGGCTTACACCATCAAAACGCCTACACTTCAACTCGTAAGGGTTGGAATGAGGCTTTTCAGTGCCTTCACAAGAACAACGACGATCATTTACTAATGGATGATGTCTTTGATGATGAGCATTTTGAGGAATGGGAAGAGCGGAACTGATAAAAGAAGTTTAAAACGCAGCTACTTCTCTGCCACCAGCCCCAGGTGGTGAAAACGGGGCTCCTTCTCGCAGATCGGGTACAGCTTGTCGACAAACGACTTTACGTACTCGGTGCGTTTGTGTCGGGCATCACCTGCCTCGCCGGTAAAGCACATAAGGTGTACAAACTCCTGCATGTCGTTGTTGAACTGGAATGACTGGTAGGAGAGGGTGTCGGGTTCGTTGGCCCGCACCTGGTCTACAAACTCCCGGATAAGCGCTTCAGCCTCCTGCACGTGGCCAACTTTTACCCGGAACTGTACCATTACGTAGAGCATTTTTTTGCACAATTTACCCTAAAATGGTTTTACCTAAAACTCAAACTGCAAATACTTTATCAATCCGTTTATTTCGAGCAGCAGATAGATGAGATGGGTAACAACAACCGTACCCACAAAAGCGTAGACATTGGCCATGAGCGACAGCACAATGCCCATCCAGTTTTTTAGGTTAAAAAAAGTAGTATACACCCAGATGTTGTACACGAAAACGACGACGCTGTAAACGCCAACAACCTCCAGCTTAACGGCCGGGAAAATCTGCAGAAACGGTACCATTACAATTATTAAAGCAAGCTGTTCGGCAACCACGTACACATTCATTACCAGGTGCTCGGCAAAATTGTCGCCAATGGGCCGGAAGAAAATCCAAGTAGCCGAAGCGTAAATGGGTATGGCTATGATATTGATGACGGTGGTAAACTCCCCGGCTATATCCCAAAAGCCGATAAAGTGCCGGGTGTACCACGCCCAATTGGTGAAAATTTCGTTTTCGGTGGTGGTTTTGAAGATGTGGTAGCGCAGGGCCAGAAAGGTAGCTACAGCACCAATAAGTAACAGAAATTTGGCTGGCACATACAAACTCAGCCGCTTGCCGTTTATGTAGTCTCTTATGGCAGGACCCGGTCGCAGGGCCAGCTTTTTCACGGTGCCAAACAGGCCGGTTTCAATATCGAGCGACGAAGCCAGCGACTCCCTGAGCAGGCTGCGCATGTCGAAACGGTCCACATGAGCACTCTGGGCGCAGGTTGGGCAAAAGTTACCACTGAAAACGGTACCGCAATTTTTACAAACCATGGGTGAAATTACGGAAAGTACGAGGGCTTCGGATACGGATTTCGGGCACAAACACCAAATTTATCGCCTGGCCGACATTGAGCTGTCTTAGCAACCTCATTTCCCCGCGATCAGCGAGTCGATCGACACGATGGATGAATAATAAAAGCTGCTGTCTTTCAGGTTGCCAGCCAGTATTTGCGACATCAGCATTGTTCTTCTGAGGTTGTCGAAAGCCTGTTTTCTGCCGGTTATTTCTTTCATGTTCTCCAAAATTGTCTCGTCAAGGGTCGTCACCTTATGCTGAAAATCGTAAATATGGTTCAGCTTGTATGCTATATCAAAATCCAGGTTCGCCACTACGCCGGCATCTACGGCGGTGTTCCAGGCAACTTCCGAAAGCTGGTAGATTTTGGTGTTAACAGCAATGCTGGACCGTTCCTTCAAATATTGCGGATAAACCCCCATCAACGAATCTACCTGCCTGTACCCTTTTTTTAGCGCCATATCGTCGTCTATGTATTGCAGGTACGCTTCGAGGAATTGATAAAGCTCTCTGTGAGCCACCACTGTGCTGTCTACTCTTTCAGAATTCTTTACCAGCTCGTTGCGAATGTTCTTGAGGGCCGTCACCGATACCTTGTGTTCCTTTCTGTTCTGCGCCCAGCTGTTGAGCCAAAATGCAATCAGCACGCCAAGTACCACCCCGAAAAAATTGAGCAGTTGGTTTACCCAATCAATTTCTCGCCTGCGTTTTTTCTTAGCCATAAGGTTCCATAAAATATATAAATGTATTCATGGTACAGGTTTGAAGCAACCGGCCGGCGCGGAATGTTGACAAGCCAACGCACCACTTCAAAAATACTGTTTGCAAACCGTCATTCCCATTTATGTAAATGTGCCCTCATGCTCGGTACCCGGTTGTATATTTGTTTTTTTCGAAAACCCAAAAAACCAGGACATGAAGAAAATACTGCTCTTTTTTTTGAGTATGGTATTCATAGCCGCTCCGCTGCTTGCGCAGGAAACCTTCCCTGTGAACGGCGTAAAGGACGAACGGCTGAATATTTATGCTTTTACCAATGCTACCGTGGTGGTAGACTACCAAACAACCATACCTAACGCAACCCTCCTTGTTAGGGACGGATTCATAGAGGCAGTTGGTGCCAACGTTACTATTCCCAAAGGTGCGATTGTGACCGATATGGGCGGGAAGTACATCTACCCCTCCATCGTCGATCCTTTCACTAATTACGGAATGCCGGAGGTGAAGCCCGCCAGAACCAACTGGATGGCACCCCCGCAAATCGACTCCAAGCGGGACGGAGCTTTTGGCTGGAACGACGCCATTAAAGCCGATTTTGATGCCATTGAAGAATTTAAACTGGACCCCAAAACTGCTGAGAAATGGCGCAAGGAGGGGTTTGGAACGGTGCTCGCTTTCAGGCCCGACGGCATAGTACGGGGTACGGGGCTAGTTACCACCCTCAGCGACGGCCCGGTTAATGAGGCCATTGTAAACCCGAGGGCTTCCGGCAACTACTCGTTCGACAAGGGCAGCTCCGAGCAGAACTACCCCAACTCCATTATGGGCTCGGTGGCGCTGTTGAGGCAAACACACTACGATGCCCAGTGGTATACCTCTTCACTCAACAAGAAGCAAACCAACTACAGCCTGGCCAGATTTAACGAACTGAAGGCGCTGCCGCAGATTTTTGAGACCGACAACAAGCTAAGGCTGCTGCTGGCCGATAAGGTGGGCGACGAATTCGGAGTGCAGTACATCATCAAAGGTTCGGGCGACGAGTACCAGCGGGTAAATGAAATAAAAGCCACCAATGCATCGCTCATTGTGCCGGTGAATTACCCCAAAGCTTACGACGTAGACGACCCCTACGATGCCCTGAATGTATCGCTGTCGCAGCTGAAGCATTGGGAAATGGCCCCTTCGAACGCAGCGGTTTTGAGACAGAACGGAATCAATTTTGCTTTCACCGCACACGGTCTCAAAGAGCCGTCCGAATTTCTGCCCAACGTGCGAAAAGCCATAGAGTACGGCCTCAGCGAGCAGGAAGCACTCAAAGCGATCACTCACACACCTGCCGCATTGCTCAAAGCCGACAACAAAGTGGGAAGTTTGAAAAAAGGACTGCTTGCCAACTTCATTATTACGTCCGGCAACCTGTTCGACGAAAAAACAACCATTTTCGAAAACTGGATATTGGGGCGCAAGTATGAGTTGGTTGATATGAACGCCGGCGACTATGCAGGCAAGTACCAGCTAAGCGTAGCCGGAAGCACTTATGCGCTTGAAATTTCAGGTAAACCCGGGTCGCAGAAGGCGAAAGTAAAAACGAACGATACCACATCGGTCGACGCCAAAACAAAGATCGACGGCGAAAACATCAGCCTCAGCTTTCAGCCTGAAAAAGGAAAGGCTGGAAACATCCGGTTAGCCGGCTGGCTGTCGGGTAAGAACCTTAAAGGAAGGGGCCAGCTCGAAAATGGCAGCTGGGTAGACTGGACGGCCACTTACCAGGGGCCGCTGGAAGAAAAGCAAAACGATAAAAAAGAAGAGACCAAAACGGCGCCATCCATTGGCAAAGTGGTTTATCCGTTTGTAGCCTATGGCAACGAGGAGCGGCCAACAGCCAAAACTTACCTGATAAAAGGTGCGACCGTGTGGACCATGGAAGGTAATGCCAGGCCCGAAACCATGGATGTGCTGGTACAGAATGGTAAGATTGCCCAGGTTGGAAAAGGTATTTCGGCTCCATCCGGGGCTGTTACCATCGACGGCGCAGGCAAGCACTTAACTCCCGGCATCATCGACGAGCACACGCACATTGCCCTTAGCGGCGTAAACGAAGCATCAGAAGCGGTAACCTCCGAAGTTCGTCAGGAGGATGCCATTAACTCTGAAGATACCGACATTTACTATCAGCTGGCCGGTGGCGTAGTGGCTGCGCAGCTGCTGCACGGCTCTGCCAACCCTATTGGCGGGCAATCGGCACTTATTAAGTTTCGCTGGGGGGCAAGCCCGCAGGAGCTTTTGATTGAAGGGGCTGATAAATACATCAAATTTGCCCTTGGCGAAAACGTAAAGCAGTCGAACCGCCCGCCATCAAGCAACATCCGCTTTCCGCAAACACGTATGGGTGTGGAGCAGGTAATGGTAGATGCTTTCTCAAGAGCCAGAGAATATGAGCAGGCGTGGAAAAACTACAACGGGCTGCCGGCCAAGTCGAAGGCCACAGCTGTGAAGCCTCGCAGAGATCTGGAGCTCGACGCCCTGGTTGAAATTTTGAACAAACAGCGCTTTATCTCCTGCCACTCCTACGTACAGTCCGAAATCAACATGATGATGAAGGTGGCCGAGCAGTTCAATTTTAATGTAAACACCTTCACTCACATACTGGAGGGGTACAAAGTAGCCGATAAAATGGCTGAGCACGGCGTAGGTGCCGGCACCTTTGCCGACTGGTGGCAGTACAAATACGAAGTGAGAGAAGCCATTCCGTACAATGCGGCTCTGATGACCATGGCCGGGGTAACGGTAGCCATCAATTCCGACGACGCTGAGATGGCCCGCCGCCTGAACCAGGAAGCGGCCAAGTCGGTGAAATATGCCGGTATGGACGAAGTTGAGGCAATGAAGATGATCACTATTAACCCTGCCAAACTGCTTCACCTCGACAACCGGATGGGCAGCATAAAAGTAGGTAAAGACGCTGACCTGGTACTCTGGAACGACCACCCGTTGTCGATTTATGCAAAACCGGAGAAAACGATGGTAGACGGTATTGTCTATTTCGATCTTGAAAAAGACAAGCAAATGCGGCAGGCTATTGAAACCGAGCGGGCAAGGATCATTGCGAAAATGAAAGACGCCAAAGCTTCCGGAGCTGCCACACAAAAGCCAACCCGCCAGTACAAGCACCGCTGGGAGTGCGAAGACGAATACATTGGCGACCTGATCAAAGAAGCACAGGAAGACTAACTAACCCTAACAGAAAATGATCATGAAGAAATTAGCATATATATTTTTACTGGTTGCGGCGGGCTTCGGGGCTTTTGCCCAGGTGCCTGAACCCGTGGCTGCACAACAGAAGCCGATCTTGTTAATGAACGGCACCGCGCATATTGGCAACGGCGAAGTGATTGAAAACTCTGTGGTTGCTTTTGAAAACGGGAAAATTACCCTCGTTGGCGATGCCCGCACAGTTCGGCTTGATATGGCCGGCTTCGAGGTTATTAATATCGAAGGCAAGCACGTGTACCCGGGTCTTATACTGCCGGGCACGCAATTGGGTCTGGAGGATATCTCGGCTGTACGGGCTACGCTCGACAAAGAGGAGGTAGGAGACCTCAACCCCAATGTACGGTCGCTGGTAGCCTACAATACCGACTCGGAAGTAATTCCAACGCTGCGTTTCAACGGTATACTGCTTGCACAAAGCACACCGCTGGGTGAGCTGATAGCCGGCTCGTCGTCGGTAATGATGCTCGAAGGCTGGAACTGGGAAGACGCCGTTTACAAAGCCGATGACGGCATCCATGTGTATTGGCCCAACAAGATGTTTAACCCCCGCTGGTGGATGGGCGAAACCGACCCGCGGCCAAACCCCAATTACAAGCTGGCCTCCGCCAAACTTGAGAACTTTATAGCAGATGCGAAGGCATACAGCGAAGTGGAAAACCCTGCCGTGGTAAACCACAAGCTCGAGGCAATGCGCGGGGTGTTTAACGGTGAAAAGAAGTTGTACCTGCATGCCAACCGCCGCATTGAGATAATGGAAGGGCTGCAGTTTATGAAGAGTAAAGGGGCGCATAGCCTTGTGCTCGTAGGTGGCACCGATGCCCAGTACGTGCTTCCTTATTTAAAGGAAAATAACATTCCCGTGCTTGTGGCCGATGTTCACCGCATACCGGGCCGGGAAGACGAAGACTACGACATGCCATACAGGCTTCCAGCTATTTTGCACGAAGCGGGTATTACGGTAGGCCTTACCTACGAGAGTCTTCACAACTCGAGAAACCTTCCGTTCTTCGCCGGTACCGTGGCCGCTTATGGTGGCATTGGCAAGGAAGAAGCCCTGAAGATGATTACCTCAAATACCGCCCGGATACTTGGCGTGGATGCCACTACCGGCACGCTCGAACAGGGCAAAGACGCCCACATAGTGGTATCGGAGGGCGATTTGCTCGATATGCGGACCAGCGTGGTTACTCACGCATTTATTCTGGGCAGGTTGGTCAATCTCGATGGCAAGCAGCAGATGCTTTACGACAGATTTAAACGTAAATACGAATCGGGCCAGTAGCCCGAATAATTTCATCCCGTTGAAGGCCTCAGATTCTTGAGGCCTTTTTTTATATTTAGCCTCTTAAAAACCAAACTAGAAAAATCTTACCAC
Organism: uncultured Imperialibacter sp.; assembly: GCA_965651695.1. Lineage (GTDB taxonomy): Bacteria > Bacteroidota > Bacteroidia > Cytophagales > Cyclobacteriaceae > Imperialibacter. The sequence goes on from CBFGTI010000097.1 coordinate 10,396, forward strand.
CTTTTTAAATCTGCTGTCAATTATGAAAAACCTCTTCAAGGGCCTTTTTTTAGCCTGTTCATTTTTTCTCGCTCAGGCACATGCCCAAACTCCGTCGGCTGTAATTCCATTCGAACTCTACGGCGATCATACCTTCATTAAGATTAAGGTGAATAACTCCCGTGATCTGAATTTTATTTTTGACTCGGCCGATGCGCTGACTGTAGTGAACGAAAAAGTGGCGAAAGAAATTGGTCTGCCAATGGACCACAAAGCTACCAAAACCAGTGCCGGGGGCAGTAGCTCCGGATATTCGGTAAAGCACCAGAAGGTAGAAATTGAAAACCTGGAGGTAAAAAACATTGAAGTGTACGCCACCGACCTCAACCACCTCGAAATAAGCATCGGGCGCTCAATTGACGGTATTATTGGTTATGACATTCTCGATAACTATGCCGTGGCTATCGACTACGACAAAATGGAATTCAGGCTGTACGACCCATCCACGTTTAACTATACAGGTACCGGTTTGGCTTTCGACGTAAAACTTACCACCTACATTCCTCACATCACCGGCAAGGTGGTTTTGCTGAACGGCGAAACACTCACCGGCGAATTTTGGGTAGACTCCGGTGCCAAGGCAGCGCTCGATTTCAATACACCCTACGTTAATTCCCACAACCTCATCAGCAAGCTCCCCAAAACGTACAGCTACCTGGTGTCGGGCCTTGGAGACACGGAAAGCCTGCACCACAGGGGCAAAGTGAAGGAATTCAGCTTCGGTACTTTTCAGTTCAGCGACGTTCCCGTGGGGCTTTCGCAGGCTAACGGCGGGCTGCAAAACAACAGCAAAGTGGCCGGCATTATTGGCAACGAAATACTTATGCAGTTCAACATTATATTCGACTACGCCCATAAAAAAATTTATTTCGAGCAGAATGGACGGTACGGCAAGCCGATTCAGGACGACGCCTCGGGCTTCGACCTGCAGTACAGCAAAGACATGACGCGCCTGCTCATTCACAGGGTGCACGAAAGTTCGCCTGCCAGCAAAGCCGGCATCAAAGTAGACGACGAACTGCTGAGTGTAGATGGAAAGCCGGTTAGTTCCATGTCGCTTCCCGAAATACGGAAGAAGCTATCGGAAAATGGCAAGGAGGTGCAACTAACCATTAAGTCGGGGGCGGAGAACCGCACACTGTCGCTGGCGCTTAGCCAGATAATCTAAATCATTAAAGAAAAGGGCTCAGGCCCTTTTTTTAATTGTAATGATAATAAAACAGAGGCGTGTAAGATAAAAAGGCAACCAATGCGCAAGCGCTGCGTCTTTGATAGGGTTTAAACAGAAAAAACAGCAAGTGCGAAGCAACCAATCGGGTTTTTGTACAATCTGTATTCAACCACAATATTTTTACTCATTACTTCAGTAGTTTGAACATGTTGAGCAAAGCAGTTTTTTCAGTTTTACTCTGTTTTTCGATCCCCGCTACCACTTTTTTCGGCCATAACCCTGATAGCGGAGCCAAAGATGCCGGTTCGTACAAGGTGGTTTACTCCCGGGAAAACGTAACGCTTCATGAACGCCCCATAGTAAACGACGAAGGGCAGGATACCAGGGAAATAAAAGCCGTTTTTGCCGTGGAGGCGTCGGTGCCTGCGCTTGTTAAACTGCTGAAAGATCCGGGAAAGGGAGTAGAGTGGAACGCCGGCGCCTGCAGCTACAACGTACTCAATTACGGCGACGACAACTGGATTACCCACATCGAGTACGACCTCCCCTGGCCGCTTAGCAACCACGATGCGGTGGTAAAACATTTTGTGCAGAAGCATTCCGGCAACCTGCTGGAGGTGTACCTTGAAAGTGTGGAGGGTGTAATTCCCGAGCAAAAAGGAGTGGAACGAATGCAGCTGGTAAAGGGTAAGTGGACAATTAGGCAAATCAATCCGTCGTTGATAGAAGTTAGCTATCAGGTAAGCTCTAAACCCAGCCCGTTGCCAAAGATACTCACCGACCCCATTGTGCACCATCAAATGGTGAGATCGATGAGCACCCTGCGGCGCCTGCTCGAAGAAAGTGAGATTTAAAAACATTGGATGGTAAACACACGGACAAGAGAATATGCCGTAATTACAGGAGCTTCCAGTGGTTTGGGCAAAGAGTTTGCCATTGAGTGTGCCAGAAGAGGAATGGACCTGCTGCTGGTGGCGCTTTACGGAGCGTCGCTTCAGCATTTGGCCAGGCATCTGCAACGGCGTTTTTCGGTAGACGTACAGGTGTTTGAAGCCGACCTTACCAGCAACCGGCAGCTGCTGCAGCTGGCTGAAAAACTGGCTGCTTTTCCGAATGTCCGATTGCTGATCAACAACGCCGGCACAGGCGGAACCGAAGAGATAACCAGCAGCACGGTCGACTCAATCGACAGGGTCATTCAGCTCAACATCAAAGCTACCGCGCTCATTACACAGCAACTGCTGCCGGCGCTGCTGGCCAACAAGCCGGCTCGTATTATCAATGTTTCGAGCATGGCGGCGTTTAGCCCTATTGCCTACAAAACGGTGTATCCCGCATCCAAATCTTTCATTTCGTCGTTTTCGCTGGGCCTCAGGGAGGAGCTTTCGGGCAAGGGAGTGAACGTTAGCGTGGTATACCCGGGGCCGATTCTCACGAACTATAACGTGAGCAGCCGGATTATAAAGCAGGGCTACAAGGGAAAAATGGGGCTGCTGCCGGCAAGGGAGGTTGCCAGAATTGCCGTAGCCGCTTCCCTTAAGGGAAAGGGTGTAATTATACCGGGATGGATGAATAAGCTAAATTATTGGCTGATGCGGATTTTGCCTACCGGCTTAAAGCTGAAAATGCTGTCGAGGGCAATCAAAAAGGAGCTTCAGACTAAAATATGAGCAAGGTTTTAATAACAGGGGCAAACGGCCTGCTGGGGGCCAATGTAGCCAGAGAGCTGCTGAAAAAAGGCTTTCAGGTACGGGCCATGGTGCGGCCGGGGGCCAATCTCAGAAGCCTCGAAGGGCTGGACTGCCAGCTGTTTTATGGCAACCTCGCCATTCAGGACGACATCGACAGGGCAGTAGCCGGCTGCCGTTATGTTGTGCACTCGGCGTCCAACACCACACAGTACCCCACGGGCTTTCAGCACTACGAGCGTGTAAACGTGCAAAGCACCCGGCTGATAGCAGAGGCTGCCATCCGGCACAAGGTTGAAAAGCTGGTACACGTAAGCACCGCCAATTGCTTTGGCCCGGGATCGCTTGCCTCGCCTGGCGACGAGCTTTCGGAGTTCAGCCTGTTTGGCTACAACTCGGGCTACATCAACAGCAAATTTGTAGCGCAGCAGTACATGCTGGGCATGGCCGAAACAGGCGCCCTGCCGGCCGTGGTGGTAAACCCCACGTTTATGCTGGGGCCGTACGATTGCAAGCCGAGTTCAGGAGTAATTATCCTGCAGGGACTGAAGTCGGCCGTGCAGCTGTGCCCGCCGGGTGGTAAAAACTTTGTGCATGTGAGGGACGTAGCGGTGGGAATTGTAAATGCCCTTACCAAAGGGCACATTGGGCAGTGCTACTTGTTGGCTGGCGAAAACATGAGCTATGCCGATTTTTACCGCACGCTCAACAAAGTTACCGGCCACAAGGCCCGGCAGGTGCGGGTTCCGGCGGCTGTTTTGAAAGGTACAGGCTTTGTTGGCGGCCTCTGGAACACCCTGGGAATAAAGCCCGTGCCCCTCAACTACACCAATGCCCGTCTCCTGTGTGTACCCAATTATTATACGCCCGAAAAAGCCAGGCTAGAGCTGGACTTGCCTTTTACCCCCATTGAGGAGGCAGTGCACGAAGCTGTGGAATGGTTTAGGGCGGAAAAGGTGTTGCCTTGAGGTGTGTTGGCTAACGGGATTGCGCGTCCCCGTTGGCCGTTTTCGGAGCGCCTAAAAATGATTAGATTTATTCTTCTTTTGAATTGATCGACATGTCACAAGTAATATTTGAATTAGAATCAGAACTGGCTCGAAAATTAAACTCATTTATTCAGTCTTACGCCGATAAGGAGGGCTTAATTGAAAAATTTCTGGATTTTTACAGGAATCAGCTCCGGAGAGAGATTTCCCACATGAATTTCGATTTAAGGAAATTTGAAGAGAAATATCGAATGTCAAGTGAGGACTTTATTGCCAGGTTTTCAGAAGGGGAGTTAGACGATTCAAATGATTTTCAAATTTGGTCCGGCGTGTGGGAAATGCGAAAAGAAAGTGAAGACAAGCTCAAAAGCCTTACATGACCCTGAGGCCGAGTGAGCCGAGATCTTGTTTGAAATTATTAATAGCCGGTAAAGAATTGAAAAAGAAACCTAACGTTAAAACAAATCTCCAAAAGGAGTAGCGCCCAGTCAGGAGTGTGGCCGGAGAATTTGGCGGGCGATGCGCGAAAAGGCCTTGAGCGTTTAAATTCTCCTTGATTTTTGCCTACTTTTTATCAATAAAAAGTAGGAGCCCGTCTGGCTCGAGGACAAAAAGCTCGGAATCGAACGAAATATAAATATAGGAGCCTCTTTCCGGAAGAGCCAGAAAGCGCAATTGAACAGATAATCGTATCAGGCATGGAGTAATTGCCACATCAAGGAAAAGAAATCAACCCTTAATCACTTCACCGGCTCTCTCAAAATTGTTTTCAGTTTTTCGGGTGGTGTCTTTCGGAAGTCGGAGAGGTAGATCTCATGATGCAGCCCGTTTTTTTGCATCCCTTTCTCTCGCATAAAGGCCATCATCAGAGCCAGTGTTTCGGGTTCCTTGTCGAACGGCCCCACGTGAAGCATCTGCACCACCCGGCCTTCATCCAGTTCCAGCATGCGCACCTGCGCAGCCCCAGCAATGCCTTTCTTTTGTACAACGGCTTTTGTTGCAGACGAAACCTGCGCTTCAGTCACAAAATCGGGCAGCCTTATCAGCAGCCGGTACTCCCATTCGCTGCGCGGAATGGCCCTGGGTGCGTCCTCCATCGAAGGCGTGCCAAACCGCTGCTCGTCGTACCACCATTGCCCTTCCAGTTTCGAAACCACGAAATCGTTACCTACGGCTTTGCAGTCGAACTTAACAGTGTACGCAGTTGAATAAAGCGCCGAAATTTTTGCGGCAAAATCTTCGGAAGACGGATCCCCCTTGCCTTCTACCGCCAGGTACCTCACTGGCCCCGGTTCATATTCTTCCGGCTTTGTTTTCGCCGTAAAATACGCCCTGTCTTCCTTTGTTAAATCAAGCTTGGTCATTGTTCGAGTTGTTTGTGAGGTAATTTAGAACCCGCCACTGACACCCCTATGTCACCCTCACCCGGTTGTTGTTTACAAAGATACCCACGGCACATAAATGCGCAGGCAAGGTGCTGCCTTTACTCGGCAAGCAATGCTACCACCTTCTTTAATTTCGCCGTGAGCTCTTCATCCACTAGCTCACCTTCCAGCGTAAGCTTTTGCCTTATAAACGGAATGGGAAAACAGCTTCCGTCCTTCATCGTTGCGTTTTGAGCTGTTAACGTTAGCTGAAGTGTAGACAGGGCATGCTCGCCACCCATACCGGAAGGGGAGTAGCTGAGGGCAGCAACCGGCTTTTGATAAACCACTCCGCTGCCTACCAGCCAATCCAGCGCATTTTTCAATGTGCCAGGCATGCCGTAGGCGTATTCGGGTGTGCAGATAATGGCGGCATCGGCCTGTTTCCAAAGGTTTGTGAAGTGAAGAACCGCTTCCGATGTTGGGCTGTGGGCCTGCTGCGGATTAAAATGCGGCAGCTCGCCGATGCCCTCGTAAAGAGTAAAATGAAAAGTGGGACTGGCGAGACGGCTGATTGCCTCTAATAAACGGGCAGCCGTTGAACCCGGGTTGATACTGCCGGAGATGCCTAGAATGTGAAAAGTAGCGTCGGTGGAGGACATAAATTCGATTATGCGATGGGTACGTAAAATTCAGCTGGCAAATTAAGGAAGTTGAGACACTGAAGGGATTTCGAACCAGGATATTATGTAACTTACCCCGATGCCTCCGAAATCCAACCAATCCTTGCTGCTTCTATTGATTACTGCTCTTTTCGCCTGTACGGCAGAGCCAAAAACCCTGACAGCCGGTAAAGCCTATTCCGACATTACCGACTTCTCTCCGCCAGATACGCTTTTCAGAATTTTCGAAGGCGAGGAGTATGAGTTGGGCGCTCCTTGCGGGTATGTTAATCAAAAAGGTGATACCATCTTGCCGGTGGGAAAGTACAGCCACTGCTTTTCCGACACCATCCGCACGTTTGGAATTGTGGTGGAAGAAGGAAATTCCGCATCGGACTTGATCGGCATAGACCAGGCGGGCAACAGGCTGTATGAGATCTATTGGTTCGACAACGGCCCCGATTATGTAGAGGAAGGGCTTTTTCGGATACTGAGAAACGGAAAAATTGGCTTTGCTGACACCACAGGAAGGGTGGTAATAGAGCCGCAATTTGCCTGCGCCACATCTTTCGCCCAGGGGAAGGCCAAAGTGACGTTTGAATGTGAACTCGTAAGCGACCCCGGCGACGACCACAAGCGCATGGAAAGCGACAGCTGGTTTTTTGTAGATAGAGGAGGGAGGAAGTGAAGTAGGAATCGTCTTTTCGTGACTTGGCACCATGTGTTCTTTTATGCTGTTACATTATTAGTTAACTTTGAAAGTGGACCAGAAACGACAATTGGTTTTCTTTAAGAGCTATTTCAAAGACTTTTTTGAGCCTTTGAGCGACAAGCTCAAGAATAAAATAGATGAAGTGCTGTTCATGGTGCGGATCGCAGATAGAATTCCCAGGAAGTTCTTTCAGCATCTAACAGGCACTAATGGTCTATATGAAATTCGAATTGAGTTTCAGAGCAATATCTATCGTATTTTCTGTTGTTTCGATGAAGGAAATCTAGTTGTTCTGTTTAATGGATTTCAAAAGAAATCGCAGACTACCCCCAAAAAAGAAATAGAAAAAGCGTTAAGGATTAAAGAAGAATATTTCGCACTTAAACGTAACTCAAAATGAAAGAGCATTTAACTACATTTGATGAGCATCTGGATCGCAGGTATGGAATTGTGGGCACAGAGGAAAGAGCTAATTTTGAGATAAAAGCGAAAGCATTCGCAATTGGCGAAATTATCAGAGATGCTCGAAAAGAAGCAAAAATGACACAGCAGCAATTGGCGGAACGGACAGGAACTAAAAAGAGCTTTATTTCAAGAATTGAAAACGGACATAGTGATATTCAGCTTTCAACTTTATACAGGTTAATGGAAATAGGGTTGGGCAAACGAGTGAATCTGACAATTGGATAGTTGAAACCCCGCATTACCCTTCAGGTAATAAGACAGGATATCTGTATCAATGAGTGCCCTATTCATTGATACGTTTGCGATTTCTGCTGCGGTTTTCAATCAGTAGCGTCGTAAAACTCTCAAAGACGGAATCGTCAATATCCTTCCATGCACCAGCATACGAAATGTTGTTGCTGTCCCTCTTATCCTGATCTTCAAGTTTTGAAACGTACTCATCAAGCTCCTTTAACTTGTCAGACGGAATCCTACTGATGCGCTTCAATAGAAGACTACGTCGTTGCCTGTCAGTAATCATGCTGTATTATTATTTGCACCAAATTTAATAAAGTAAAGTTAAAGGGTTGCAAACTGCCTTTGTCCCAGATGGTTCAAGCGTCTCGCCCGGATGGAATCTTGGACCTTACATTATCCAGCGTCCGCTGGGAGTATGCCCTCACCCCACCAACTTCTTCCCCTTCAAATACCCCACACTCTTCTCCAGCGCTTCAAAAATCTCCGTTTCGCATTTGTCGAATTCCACTACCGCCCATTCCACGTTTTCTTTGGAAGCTTCAATTATTTCAGGGAAGTTTTGCGTGCCACTGCCTACAGCCACCATAAAATCGTCGGGGGTTTTGGCAGGGCCGTCTTTTATGTGCATAAAGGGCGTGCGGCGGGCAAACCACGTTACAATGTCGGCCGGGTCGTGGCCCGCTACCTTTGCCCAGTAGGTGTCTATTTCGAAGAAAATATCGTGGTCAATTTTTGCAGCCAGTATGTCGAGCGGCAGGCGCCCGTCGGCGTGCGCCCTCAGTTCCCACCAGTGGTTGTGCAGCCCAAAGCTGAGGCCGTTTTCTTTGGCAAAAGCATTGGCCTGGTTATAGCTTTCCGCCAGCTGCGAAATGCCGGCTTCCGTTTTGTAAAGCTCCGTTTCAGGCCAGCCGTGCCATATCATTTTGGTGCAATTGTAGGCTTCTTTCATTTGCAGCCACACCTCTTTCTGTTCGCCTTCAGGCATTTCGCAGTGGATGGAACACACCTTCAGCCCGGTGTTTTTCAGTGCCTCGCCCGCCTGTTTAATGGTAATGCCCTCGGGGAAAAAGGCCGTTTCCACGTACTCAAAGCCCAGTGATTTTACCTTGGCCAGCGTGCCTTCCAGGCTTTTCTCTATCTCGTTTCTTACCGTCCACAGCTGCAGGGCCAGCTTGGGCTTTCTGGCGACTTTTTCTGCGGGTTTGGCCAGCGCACCAAGTGCCGACAGCGAAATAGCGGCAGAGCCGGCGCTTTTTACCGCTTTGCCCAATGCTTTCTTTAAAAAGTCCCTTCTGTGCAGGTTCGACATAAGTATAGGTTTGCTGGCAAAGGTAAGGAATTGAGAGGGGGGAGGAAAGGGGAAGTAAAGGTATGTCAGAGGCTCAAAGGAGGGAGGACAGGTGGGGTTTCTGAGGTCGGGTCAACAGTCAATGCACGGGCCAAAGAAGACATCGCGCGAATGGCTTCGATCTGCAAGCGACAAGGATTTCCACTCACCGGGATACAACCCAAACATCATTTTTGAATATTTCAATCATAAAGAACTCCGAATCACGGTGGACTTCAAGGAGGAGGTCCATGTGGTTTTCTATTGTTTGAATTAAATCTTTATTGGCAATATTTCCCAAGTTGATTTTGACCAACTTCTTCGGCGTTCTCTTAACGAGATGGCTATTCCGGAAATCCTGATCTTTCGTAATGACTGTCAAATCCTCCTGGTCACAATATTCTGCAATCTTTCCGTCTTGCGTAAACCAGCTATCCAGAATATCATTAACATGCAATGAAACGTAACCTAACTGCTCAAGCCTTCTGGATAGCTTCTTCGAAATATGAACATCACACAAAAAACGCATCATTGCGCAATTCGTGTTTGGCCGGAAACGGCCAGACGGGCATAAGTGAGACAGGCAATAATATCCTCGTTTTCTAACTCGGGATGATCTTCGATAATCTCCTGCGATGACATTCCTGCGCTCAACATATCAAGAACAACCTCAACCGGCCAACGCATGCCGCGGACAACCGGTTTGCCGTGGCAAATCAAAGGGTCTATTGTAATTCTTTCAATGTTGGTATTCATAGCAAATGTTTGTATTCATAGCATAAAAGTAACACATCTTGTCAGAATTTGGTGCATCGAACCCGATTGGCGTAACGGAGCTCAACTACATTTGCTTCACGTGTCGAAAAAGGCGTTTTACGCTGGCCGTTATTTCGAACCGTCCACAGTTGCAGGGCAAGCTTCGCTTTTTGGCTGCACATTCTCCTCAAAATCTGCGTCGTTTAAGGTGGTCTTTCTCCGCAGACACTTTTTCTTTCTTTGCCATCCGGCGGAAAAATCAGTCGTAACTCCACGGGAGGCATTTGTAACAGCCGTCACCGGGGAGGAGGAAGGAAGGGGTCAATCCACTACCACGCCCTGCTCGGCGAATGGCCAAACCTCTTCTTGAATTCAGAGGAGAAACTGCTTACGTTGGCATAGCCCACGCTATCGGCAACTTCCGATATCGTCAGCTCCTTTTGCGAGAGCAGGCGCTGTGCCTCCTGCATACGTAAGCTGCCAATGTGGCCAAACACCGTGGTGCCGAACAAATGCTTATAGCCTTTTTTGAGCTTAAACTCATTCAGGCCAAACATCAGCCCCAGCTGCGACAGCGAAAGCGGCTGCAAATAGTTCGCTTCAATATATTCCTTCACGGCCATCAGCTTCTCCCTGTCGGTTTTGCTCAGCGTTTCTTTTTCCTGCTTACCTATTCTGCTTATCTGCTCCAGCTGAAGTGCAAACAGTTCGAGCATTTTGGCCTCTATAAACATCAGCCGGGTGGCAGGACCAAATGCGCAGTCTCGTATAGACGCAATTATTTCGTTCATCCGGGCCTGCAGTGGCAGCAGGGAAGGGGGAATCAGAAATTGTTCCTTCCTTTCAA
>CBFGTI010000098.1:0-19978 GCA_965651695.1 uncultured Imperialibacter sp.
AAGGCGCTGATGGACAAAAATGTGCTTGAATACGATCCGGGGCTGGCACTTTTTGTGCCCGACGATGCGCCTCTTGTTTTTTATGAAAGAATAAGCACACTGGCCATACAAGGGTTGCGGGAAAGGGGTTGGTTGTATTTCGAGATCAACGAAGCGTTTGGCAATGAAATGACGAGCCTGCTGAAAAAACATGGCTACGAGCAAGTAGAGCTTAGGAAAGACATTAACGGGAGGGACCGGATGATTAGGGGAAGGAAGCCCGCTTCATAGCGGCTCCTTTAGAAAGAAAGGGGCCGTTGCCGACACCGCCACAATGCCGTCGGTAATGGCAGAGAGTTCAAGGCGCTGCCCGGTAACGACGGCGGCTTCGGTAGTGGAGAAACCCGTCAGCTGTATTTCGCAGTTCTCTACACCTGCACACACTGTTATCCGGCTGCCGGCGGTAAGCCATTTGCGGTACAGGCCATTTCTACACCATAGCCAACGGCCATTTGCTACATAAAACACAATGTCCAGCTCATGTGCAAAGCGTGTCGCTTCGCTAACAAGCGGTTGGAAAGACTCAGCCAAAATATTAACCGCCTTGTGGCCCCCCTCCCGCAAAAACTCTAGTGCTGGCACAAGTACGCCCGCAGCAGGGTCAACTTCCAATATTTTGGTGCCGAAGGGCAACCTCGCCCTCAGTTGGTTATCCTTTTCTTCCGCCGGGGTTGCCAGCAACATGTCGGGCTTATAGCCAAGGGATACGACCTCCTCAAGCTGGCTGTAAGGCAACACTACGGTGGGGCTCCACTCCAGGAGATCGGCAATAGAATCTTTTCTGAGAAGCTGAGCGTCAAGAACCAAAAGGGCAGGCTCTTGCTCGTCTCGTACAATGTGGTGAGAAGACATTCGAAATTAGTGAATCGAAGACCGAATTTCGTACGTAAAGCAATCGGATCAAAGCCCCTGGTTAATTCTTCTAATCTCCTCCCAGGTCCAAATCTCTTTCGGAGTCACCTTTTCATACGAATTTCGATAAAAATCAACGACCACCCTCTCCAGCATACCAGGCGAAATGGAAGAAGAAAAAAACGGCCGGTTAAACGGGTGGTCGAAAAGAATCTCCTTGTCTTTAATAGACGGGCCTAGTCTGAGTATCGGCCCGGTGTCGGTTACATCGCTGCCACTCCAGCTTAGGCCCGAATCCTCCCGCTGATTCAATTCCGATACTAGCGGTCTAAAAGCAATCCTCGGAAACGACGCCCTGCCGTATGCATCTACCCACGTGGTATACTTGTACTCCAGCTCGTATCGGCGATGCGGATAAATCGACAATACGATGTCGGCTTTGGCCGATTGGCCAAACATCGCATAGTAGTGGAGCGGTTCGGGGGCTCTAACCACCAGCAGACGGATGTCTTCATAATACCGGAAGCTGCCCTGGGTTTGCAGCTTTGCCAGGTCGCTTTGCACCCGGTCAGCTTCCAGTTGCCATTCGTCTTTACAGCTTTCGGGATTTCGCAGTACTTCGGCAAACGCAGGCAAGAAATACCTGTACTTTTCAACACAGGCTTTTTCCTCGTCACTCTTTTTGCCAAACGGCGCATAAAACCTTGTCTTCTCCACGCTATTGAGCCATGCCACAAGCTTGATGGCTTCGTCGGCAAGTGACCGGTCTTCCGGAAGCTCCCGAAAATCGCCCAGCCGGGCCATGGCCTTTAGCAAGGTGGCATTTTGACGTGCCAGCAAAGGGTTTTGCAAGGACCAAACGCCAACAAACCCGTCTACATCAAAGTGGTTGTTGGTACAGCAGTTTGCCTGGGCCGGCACAGCGCCCTTCTCCAGCGCTTTAAGTACGATAGCAGCGCTGGTATCGGCTGTTATTTCAGCCGGGGGGTTTGCTCCCCGCCAGTGGCTCAGGTTGAGCGCACCCGGCAGGAAGCAATCCACGGCGGCTACAGTTTCGCGGTGGGCCTTACGGGCTTGGTAAAAAGGCACGAAATCCATCAAAACCGTATTGAAACAGCGGCAAGAAAGTTTCGGGGAGCCTGTGGGTAGAAGTAGTTCTCCCGTACTTCGTAAGCGCCTCCAAAATACCCGAAAGTATAGCCGTTAGATGAGTAAAGGCTGCTAAATACATTATTCACAAGCAAGCTTACGCCAATGTTCTGAACCCACTTTGGCTTCCAGTCGTAGGTAAGCCTGATGTCGTTCACGAAATAGGGATCTATCGACCGGCTGTCTGTTTGCGTGTTGTCCAGGTACTGCCGGCTTACGTACTTGGTGAGTAGTGCCGCTTCAAAAGCAGCCACCGGCCGGTAGGTCAGCTGTGAGCCGGCCACGAGCGCAGGTGAAAATGAAATATCGGTGTTCTCGTAAGTATTTCTTATCACGTTGTATTCATCAAAGTTGGTTCCGTAGTCGTAGAGCACTTCAGTAAACTCCCTGATCTTATTTCGGCTAAGTGTAAGGTTGGCATTCCACATTAGCTGGTTCGTAAGCTGCGCCGAACCCTGCAGCTCAATGCCCGCCCTGTAGCTGTCGGCTACGTTGGTACGCACCGAGGAGCCCACGTCATTTACTTCACCCGTAAGCACCAGCTGATTTTTGTAGTCCATCAGGTAAAGATTAACTCCGCCCGAATACCTCGTACCGGCGGCCTTATAGCCCACCTCCCAGTTGCCGAGCGTTTCATGGGAAGGTGTGGCACCGTCAGGCGCATCAATAAAGTCGCTGCGAACGGGCTCCCTGTTGGCCACGCTATACGATGCGTACAGCGACGACCGATCGCTTACAGAATAGGTTAAGCCAGCTTTGGGATTGAAAAACACAAAACTTTCCCTGATATCGATAGGAGTAAGATCGTTATCATTCCCTTCTGACGTGTAGTTGATTGTACGCACCTGCAGGTCGGTATAAACGTTGAACCCATCCAAAAGCTCATAGTTGGTTTTTAAAAAGGTATTGAAGTCTTTCTTCAGTCCATAGCTTTCATAGTACCTGTCGCGAATTTGAGAGTTGCTCGCGAACCGCGCCCAGATAACCTCACCAAAATGATCGCCGTCATATACATTGTAGCCGCCGCCCAGTGTGGTTTGCAGCCTGCCCTCATTATAGTTTATACCGTAGGTGAAGCCGTAAAAATCATTATCCAGCCAGCGACGGCGAATTAAGTCGGTGGATTCGATGGTGGTGTTTTCTATTACGACCGGCACAAGGCCGTAGTCGGCAAGGTCGTCGTCTTCTCTGAATTGCTCAAAATAACCTCTGCCATATGTGTAATGCAAAGCACCATTGAGCGACCACACGCTGCTGAGCTGGTGGGAAAGGTGAAGTTGGTAATGGTCTTGCTGGTAATTGTCGACCTCGTTGTCGTACAGGTAATAATTGAAAGTGCGGCCCGAATTAAGCAAGTTTGCGGCTTGCTCATCGGAGTAGCCATTGTTTCCAATTACCTCCTGCATTCCCTCAACGTCGTTTTCCAGTCTCGACTCAGGTGTACCCCACCAAGCCTGGTAGGTAACTTCCTTTCCGCCAAAAGCCAGGGCTTTCAGAATGGTTTTATCGCCATAAAAACCACCCGATAGGTAATACGACTGAAGGTCGGACGAAGCCCTGTCGATATAGCCATCCGATGCAATTTTCGAGAGCCGGCCTTCAAACGACCAGTGATCTTTAATAAGGCCGGTGTTGAAAATGACATTGTGCCGGCGGGTAGCGTAGGAGCCGAACGAGTTGTTTAGTTCAGCATATCCCTCTTTGGAAGGCATGGAGGTTTGCATGTTAATGGTGGCTCCAAATGCCCCTGCTCCGTTGGTAGAAGACCCCACACCGCGCTGTATCTGAATGTTGTTGGTGGATGAGGCCAGGTCGGGCGTATTTACCCAGAAAACCCCGTGCGACTCGGAGTCGTTGAGCGGCACACCGTTGATCGTCACGTTGATACGGGTTGGGTCGCTGCCCCGTATCCTAATGCCCGTGTAGCCTATACCAGCCCCTGCATCGGAAGTTGTAACGACCGACGGCGACCAATTAACGAGGAACGGCAGGTCCTGGCCCAAATTCTGTGAGCGGATCTCCTTGTTCGATATAGTGGTGAATGTGGTCGGAGTCTTTTCATTGGCGCGGGTCGAAAATACCATTACTTCCTCGTCGAGGAGGGCGTCTTTAGCCAGGGCAATGTTTACGGCGCCTGCAGCTGGTAAACTCACCTGCTTTTCTATGGTTTCGTACCCCACATAGCTCACCCTGAGTGTATAAGCAGCAGCGGGCAAGCCACTGATAAAGTAGTTGCCGAGGTTGTTGGCTGACACACCACGGCCTGTTTCGAGTACAACAATGTTTGCGCCTGGCAAAGCTTCTTTGGTTTCGGCGTCTGTTACCTTGCCGCTGATAGCTTGTGCCCACACACCAGGCGAAAACACAAATAGTGATACCAGCATACAGCCGGCACCCAGCATCATTCTCTTGAACATTTTTAAATAATTTTTCGGTTAAACATCAGTGGCATCAAGGGGTTTTTGCCACCTTAACGTTTCACCTCCTTTCCCTTGCGCCGGCATTATCCGGATCAGGTTCAAAGGGTATAATCTCAGCCCGAACTTATTCCCGACGAATCGGGATTGGGCACCCCTGGTAAAATTATGCGGCTAAGTTAGAGAAGAAATCGGGAAGATTCAAAGCAGACCTCAATTAGCCCTGGCTGGCCGGACCGTCGGCAACCGGAAAGATGTCAGTAACAGACATTTCCAGCTTAAAATCGCTTTCGGCTATATCGAGGCGGTCATTCTTAGTAAGGTGAAGGCGCTTTTTATAAACGCCCTTATCGGGGATCGAATATTACTCAACAGTTTCAGCAATAGTATTAACTACCGCATAGTGCGGAATTCCAGCTATTGCATACAGTTCGGCTTTCACGGTTCTGTCGTAGTTAAACGAAGTATCGGCTACCTCAATTATCATTAGTGCATCCTGAGGAGAGGGATGCTGCGAGCGATAATAGTCGGGCCTGAATTTCAAAATCTGAATATCCGGCTGCAACTCTGTATTTACATCAACCAATAGGGGATTTTGAACGGAAACTATGTGTTTTCTTTTGTACTGTTCTATCAGGGAGTGATAAAGAAAAGCAAGTACAGATGAATGGTTAGATCCAATAGGCGCTATATGAATGATATCTCCGCTGACCAATTCTACCCTCGAATCCTCGCCAAAAATTCCTGCCTCGCCCATTTGGTAAAATTCTCCAACGGTAAATTTGTGCTTTGTTATTTCGCTGTCTTCTAAAACAATGCTCATATTTCAAATATACTAAATTCCGCTAATTGCCCCCACTGCCAACTTTAGCCTTTGGGCCCGGTTCCCCTTAATTAACTTGTAAGGAAGCCCGTTTCGTTCAAGATACTGCCTGTACACTTCAAAAAAGTGTTCCCTCATGTGAGGATGTTCCCTCAGCGGGTCTTGTTCCCAGGGGAGATCAATGTCCGTCAGCAAAAAAAAGTCGTACTGCATCGCGCTAAGATGCTCCAGTATCCACGGATGGCACCTACCATATTTATGTTCGCTCCACACCTTTACCACCACCAGCGTTGTGTCGCAAAACAGGTAATCCTTCGCTTCCCTCGTTAATTTATCTTCTAAAAACTTCTGTCCTTTAGCTATTTCCAGCAGGTCCGCTTCCTGGTAAGGCCTCCCCAGGTTTTCGAGGTACTCACGGGCATACTCAGGCACCCAAAAGGTACCGAACCGTTTGGCCAGGTCTTCGCTAAGAGTAGATTTACCCGTAGACTCCGGCCCTATTATGGCGATTCTTTTAATACTCATGCTGCAATTGTTTCCTCTTCCTTTGTTGCCTTCATCCAGGCAATCAAACCCGCCACCGCCAGTCCTGTAAACACAAGGTATTGAAGGCTCGTTAAGATCAGGCCTTTATAAAAGTATAAAGGTACCGACGCCAGGTCGCCCACAATCCAGGCTACCCAGTTTTCAACTTTCTTTTTTGCCATCAACCACATCCCCACAAAAAAAACGGCGGTAGTAAAGGCATCCCACGAGGGCACGTCGCTGTCGGTATGCTCACGCAGGGTATAAAATAGCACAAGGTAGGAAACCACCAAAAGCAGGAGGCTGTACAGGTTTTCTCTCCTGGTGTTGTAGCTGATGGGTACCGCCGGCCGGTCATTGCTTTTTCGTGCCCACACAATCCATCCGTAAACGCTCATTACGAAGTAGTAGGCATTAATTCCCATGTCGGCATAAAGCTTGGCCCCAAAACAAATATGAACGTATATAAGCACACTCACGATGCCCGTGGGGTATACCAGTATGTTCTCCTGCCTGGCATACCACACGCTCAGCAACCCAAAAAAAACGGCGGTCGCTTCCAGCCATGTCATTTGCGCCAGCCCGATTCTCAATCCTTCAACTAACCATTCCATCTCAAAATATTCTATCGTAAAAATTAATTCGGGACAAGTCGTTCCAAATGATTTTAATAATTTATACTTTTGCCCCGCAAATAATATCACGTAAATTATTATTTGCAAGATGACCTCCAACAATCCCAAGCTTAAGTACGAAGCGCTAACATACGACGACGTACTGCTAATTCCTGCCTATTCAGAAGTCCTTCCACGGCAGACAGACACTTCCACGCAACTTACCAGAAATATCCGGTTAAACGTACCGTTGGTGTCCGCAGCTATGGACACCGTGACCGAATATTCTCTCGCGATAGCCATGGCTCTGGAAGGAGGCATTGGGTTTATTCATAAAAACATGTCGATTGAGCAGCAAGCCGAGCAGGTGAGGAAAGTGAAACGTTCCCAGAGCGGGATGATTCTCGACCCCGTTACGCTAAAGGACGACTCCACTGTGGGGGATGCCGTTGCTATAATGAAAGAATTCAAGATTGGTGGCATACCTGTAATAGACGGAGACAGAAAGCTTGTCGGCATTATCACCAACCGTGACCTGCGTTTTCAAAAGAAAATGAATGTGCCGGTGAGGGATGTAATGACCAAGGAAAACCTCATCACAGCCGAGGTAGGCATTGACCTCACAAAGGCGGAAGACATCTTGCAGGAGTTTAAAATTGAAAAACTCCCCATCGTTGATAAATCAGGCAAACTCACCGGCCTTATTACCTACAAAGACATTCTCAAAAAAAAGGACAGGCCCTATGCCTGCAAGGACGAATTTGGACGGCTAAGGGTAGGTGCGGCGGTAGGCGTAACCGAAGATATTCTTGATAGAGTGGATCTTTTGATAAAGGCTGGAGTGGATGTAATTAGTATCGATACTGCTCATGGCCACTCGAAAGGTGTGATAGAAGTGGCAAAAAAAGTGAAAGCTGCCTACCCTAAACTCGACCTGATAGTGGGTAACGTTGCTACCGGAGATGCAGCCAAAGCACTCGTAGAGGCAGGTGCTGATGCAGTAAAAGTAGGTGTAGGCCCGGGAAGTATTTGCACTACCCGCGTTATTGCAGGCGTAGGCGTGCCGCAGCTTTCAGCGGTAATGGAGTCGGCCGAAGCAATAAAAGGCAGCGGCGTGCCTGTAATCGCCGACGGGGGCATCCGTTTTTCCGGCGATTTGGTGAAAGCCATAGCAGCGGGTGCAAGCTGCATCATGATTGGCTCCCTGCTGGCAGGAACCGAAGAAGCGCCCGGCGAAATCATCATCTACGAGGGCCGCAAGTTCAAAACTTACCGCGGCATGGGGTCAGTGGAAGCTATGGAAAGTGGCTCAAAAGACCGCTACTTTCAGGATGCTGAAGACGACGTAAAAAAGCTGGTGCCTGAGGGCATAGTTGGCCGGGTTCCGTATAAAGGGATGGTATCGGAAGTGCTCTATCAGCTAGTGGGTGGCCTCAAAGCCGGCATGGGCTACTGTGGCGCTGCCCGGGTTGAAGACCTTCAAAAGGCCCAGTTTGTTAAAATTACGTCCGCAGGGGTAAGAGAGAGTCATCCGCACGACGTAACCGTAACCAGGGAAGCGCCCAACTACTCCACAAGGTAGTAGCTTCCCGCTTTTTGAGTAGGCCGGGAGTGCTTTTCTATTTTTATTTATACCGTGATTTCTTTAATTCACCTTTTAAACAGGTGTAGCACTTAATGTTATCCAGCAAAGGCATTGTCAGGCTCAGTATCATATTCGGAATAATCTTCTGGGTATTGCTATTGGTAACTGACCTGGCAATACTCTTCGACCGAAAAAATAATGCTTCGCTGGGCATTCCGGATTTCCTGCCCAACACCTTCCTCATTCTTTTTATCGTAAGCCTGGGCGTTTATTACAGGTATATTATTGGCAAAGCCGAGAGCGTCAATTTTATCGACCTGCTGTGGCGGGTGTTTGTTACGGGCCTTCTTACCACCATCGTTTCCCTGTCAATAAAGTTCTTTTTTTATGTTTTTGGCGGCACCATGCTCACGCAAAATGTGCTGCTAATCAACTTTTTTTACCTGATCAATCTGGGGCTCATTCTGTCTTTTCTCATTTCAACCCTCATTGTCTGGAAAAGGCTCATCCTCTATCAAAAGTCGAAGAAGCTACTGCGCACCTGGCAGTTTTTTGAATACTTCCTTTTCCTGAGCCTGCTGTTCCAGTTTACCGGCTATAAGCTTTTTGATGTTCCGTTCAATACCGTTATCCTGCTACTTGTAGGTATTGGCCTCGTCCTGTCGGTAAACCTGAAATGGGTAGCCTATCTCAATTTTAAGCAAAAGTGGAAAAGCATCCTTTTTCTGCTACTGGTAATAATATACCTCTGGTATTTTTTAATGAGCCTCGTGGGCTATTCAAACGAAAGCACGCTGGTAACCGACCTGCTCAACAATGTGTTCGTGCTGGCTGTATTCGCCTTCATTTTTCTATACTCGGTTTTTTCGCTGCTCGTTATTCTCTTCAATCTCCCCACATCGTCAGTTTTCGAAAGCAAGCTGGAAGAGGTAATCAATTTCCAAAGGCTGAGCCAAACGATTCCGGCCGGGCAAAAGGAGGAGCAGGTATTCGAGATTTTGCTCGATAGCGCCGTGAGCGCCGTGTTTGCAGACGCCGCCTGGCTGGAGATCTCAGATGAAAAGGCTGGAAAGCAAGACCTGATGGTTCGCAACCTCAATCCCGATCTTATTGAGAAAATAAAGGAAGCGGCCAACAATAGCCCTCTAAAGCGAGTGCTGAACTCCGAGTTGGAACGAAGCACGGCCAGCCAAAAATTGACAGCTACCCTGAAGCGGGTGCCGTTTAAATCCATACTTGTGTACCCGATCGTTGTTAAGGGCCAGCAAATTGGAAACCTGGCGTTGTTGAAGGAAGTTGACGATTCCTTCAATAAGGAAATGATCGACATAATCAACACTTATGTAAACCAGGCGAGCATTTCAATTGAAAACTTCAGGCTACTGAGCGAGGCTCTGGAAAACGAACGTTACAAAGAAGAGCTTAAGATTGCCTCAAGAGTGCAAAAAAGCCTCCTTCCGCAGACGCTTGAAAAGAACCACGATTTTGATATCGCTGCATTTTCTATGGCGGCCGATGAGGTGGGGGGCGACTATTACGACACCATTTTGCTCAACCCTCATAAAATCGCCCTGATTATCGCCGACGTCTCGGGAAAGGGTACCTCTGCTGCTTTCCACATGTCGCAAATGAAAGGCATATTCCACAGCCTGGCACAGCTCGACCTGGAGCCAAAGGAATTTATGGTGCAGGCAAACAACGCACTAAGCCGCTGCCTCGAAAAAACCTCTTTCATCACGGCTTCGTACTTTATTATCGACACCAAAAGTAAAGTGGTGCGGTTTACCCGTGCAGGGCATTGCCCCACGCTGTATATGGACGGCGTAAGCAAAGAGACTACCTATTTTAAAAACAAGGGGCTTGGACTGGGTATTTTGCGAAACTCTTCATTTCAAGACTATGTTCAAATAAACTCGTTCTTTTACAAACCCGGCGATGTCTTCATTCTTTATACTGATGGCATAACCGAGGCTACCAACGTTCACCAGGAAGAGTTCGGATATGAAAGGCTCCGCGAGTCTTTACAGAAACACGCCCACCTTACCCCTGATAAAATAAAAGAAGGGATTATTGAGGATTTATATTATTTCTGCGGAAAAAAATCACTGGACGATGATTATACGATGCTCATCGTAAAGTTCCGGTCGGAAGAAAACGTTGGAGAGGTGAATACGTAAACAAAGAAAGATGATAGATATATCAACAGCGGAAGATGAAAACTTTGTATGTATAAGCGTTGCGGGCGAAGTGGATGCCAGTTCGTCCATCCAGCTCGATTCGGCCATTCAGCAGTCAATTGAAGTGGGTTTCAAAAAGATTATGGTCGACTGCAGCGAGCTTAACTATATATCTTCCGCCGGGTTGGGTGTGTTTATGTCTTACATCCAGGAATTGGAGGCAAAGGAAATCAGCATGGTTTTATTTGCCCTCCAGGAAAAGGTGTTTCATGTTTTTCAAATTTTAGGTCTTGACCAGTTGTTAAAAATAGTTGATGATAAGAAATCTGCTAAGGAATTATTGAATGTTGTATAACTATAAGGCATCATGTAGTACCGATAAGCTTCAGGAAATTCGCCAGTTTGTGGAGGATGTGCTGACGCAGCATGGCTTATCCGAAGTTGATACGCACAAGATAGTGTTGGCTGTAGATGAAGTGTGCGCTAACCTGATTATCCATTCCCACAGATGCAATGCCGAAGAATCGATTGAGTTGTCTGTTGAGTTTACCGACGAAAAAACAATTTTTGAGATACGAGATCATGGAGCGGCATTTAATATTGCACAATACAAAGAACCCTCGCTTACCGAAATTATAAAATCGAAGAAGAAGGGAGGCATAGGCTTGATGCTGGTGAACAGGATTATGGACAAAATTGAATTTTACCAGGAGAAAGGTTACAACATTTGCCGGCTTACCAAAGATGTGCACTCCTAATACACCGGGCTTTTATTTCGCTAAAGCCGCCGCTGACACTCCTTTGATTATTCCTGATATAGGCCCTTGGTTTTCAACTCATTCTTTATCTTTGCAGGCTGAGAGAAATTTTGTCCTATGAACTCTTCCTTCAGAAGAATTCTTTTTTCCGTATATATTTTTCTTGTTTTTTCCTCGCTCAGGCTAGCGGCTCAGCAATCTACGCCATTATTCTGGATTGGCGGCGAAGCTCAATCGGCAGAGGAATTCATGTACGCTTACAACAAAAACAGGCAGGCGGTTAGCAGCCAGTTTTCTGAGGCCGATCTCGAAGAATATTTCGACTTGTATGTCAATTTTAAGCTGAAAGTAAAAGAAGCGAGGGCGCTTGGCTATCACCTATCCCCGGCTTTCAACGACGAAATGGCCACCTACCGTGTGCAGTTGGCCAAGCCATATCTCACCGAAAAAATAATAAGCAACGACCTGGTTGACGAGGCCTACAAAAGAACACTGGAGGAGGTAGAAGCCTCCCACATTCTTCTTGAACTCCCGCCAAATGCGTCGCCGGCCGACACCCTCCAGGCGTGGAAGAAGCTGGAGGAAATAAAACAAAGAGTGGCCCGGGGCGAAGCGTTTCCGAAGCTGGCACGCGAACTTTCTCAAGACCCCTCGGCAAAGCAAAACAACGGCTATTTGGGGTTCTTTGGCGCTTTTCAGATGGTTTACCCTTTCGAAAACGCCGCTTTTAAGACCCCCGTCGGTCAGGTATCCGATCCTTTTCGCACAAGTTTCGGATATCATATCGTGCTTGTGCATAGCAGAAGGCCGGCTCAGGGCTCATTTCGTCTGGCTCACATTTTTTTAAAAACCCAGCAAGCCGACTCAGCCCTGGCCCGAAAAAGAGCCGGAGAAATAATTGACCGGCTGAAAAACGGCGACGATTGGATCGAGCTAGCGCGCAGGTATTCCGATGAAGCAACGAACAAAGACAAAGGCGGTGAGCTTCCGTGGCTAACGCTACGGCAGCTGCCTCCTGCATTTGCCAGCGAAATTGAAAAGCTAGCAGCCCCGGGGGCCATCAGCCAGCCGGTAAAGTCGGAGGCTGGATGGCACATTTTTAAATTGCTTGAAAAGAAGCCGGTACCTCCGCTCGAAGAAGTGAGAGATATGATCGAGGCACGCATTTCGAAAGATGAGCGGTCACAGAAAAAAAATGCCCTGGCCGCGGAGGCTCTTATAGAAAAATTAGGTGCCACTGTTTACGACTCAACCCTGCAACAGGCAAAGAGAATTGAAGACGGCTCACTGCCCGACGGCAAGTGGACTTACGACGCCTCCCAACCTTTTCTCAAAAATAAGCTTCTTTCCAGTGCCGACACAATTTTGACTGTGGAAGACTTTTACACGTACGTGGAGCAAAAACAACGGAAAACTACCGGTATGTCTTCAACAAGTTATGCCGATCTGCTTTGGCATCAATTCTTGTTTGAGACATTGGAGGACTTAGAAATCCGGTTGCTGGCGAAAACCAACAACAGCTATAGGTTTCTGTACAGAGAATATTATGAAGGCACGCTTCTATTCGAGATAATGAATGAAAAGGTTTGGCAGTTTGCGAACAAAGACACTACGGGGCTTGCGAGCTTTTTTGGGAAGCAACGGCAACGGTACCAATGGGACGAACGGGCGAAAGCGACCATTGTGGAAGGCGCACCCGAAGTGCTTCAACTAATCTCGTCGGCATCGCTGGCCGGGCAGTATTTGCTCCACCGGGAAGTGGCTGACCAAAGTGGCATTTTACATGCTCTGAACAGCGTTTACGCCGAAGTGAAGAACGCCGGTTTTGCCGAGGACTCTCTTATTTTTCTCATATATGGCAAAGAACAAAACATAAAAAGCGCGCTACAGGCGGTATCCGACAGTGCGAAGATCAGCATTCAAATAAAAGATACAACTACCGAAAATTATACGCTGGAGCTGCTCACAGCTTCAGAAAGTTTGCTTCAGAAATATTTCAATGCTGTCGATCCATTATCTTTGAAGGCCACTAACGGAATGTACGAAAAATCAGAAGGGGTAGTGCCGACGCGGTTTTGGGAAAAGGGCTTCCATCTGGAGATAACCGAATCGTTCGCCAAAGGGTATTTTGTTCACGATATTATACCGGCACAAAGCAAGTCCTTGAGCGAGGTCAGGGGAAAGGTGGTTAGCGACTACCAGGAGTATCTAGAGTCGGAGTGGGTAAAGAGCTTAAAAACAAAGTACCCACTGAAGGTAAATAGTAAAGCTTGGAAAAATGTTGTCAGAACGGTCCAAAACTAGATTGTGGTGCTGTTGCCTGCTGCTAATAGCAGGCGGCTGTGAATTTGTAAAGTTGAAGTCAGCGGCACCTGAAACCGGCAACGAAGCCGCCGTGGCCCGTGTGTATGATACATTCCTGTACCGCAAAGATCTGGAAGGCATAGCTCCCCAAAATCTCTCAGAGGCAGACAGCATTAAGCTGGTTGAGAAGTACGTGGAAAGCTGGATAAAGAAACAGCTGATGATTACCAAAGCATCGGCAAAAATGGAATTCAACGAGGCTGAAATTGAACGTAAAGTGCTCGACTATAAGTACGCACTCATGGTTCACGAGTATGAGAAATACCAGGTAAACCGAAGCCTCAACCGCGAAGTGACAGACGCCGAAATAGAGCAATACTATAAGGAGAAGCACGAAAACTTTTTACTTAAGCAAAACATCGTGAAGTGCCTGTTTGTTAAACTTCCCAAGGAGGCGCCCCGGCTTTCCCGGATCAGAAGTCTGCTGAGAAGCTACCCGGACTCGGATATGGAAGAAATCAAGTCCTATTGCTTCCGCTTTGCCGTGTCATCGTCGCTCGAAGATGGATTGTGGCTTAATTTTGATGAGGTGGTAAAAAACACGCCCCTGGCGTCTATACCCAACAAAGTACAGTTCCTCAGAGACAATTCTTTTGTGGAAACGTCCGACGAAAAGTTTATTTACTTTATTAAGCTTATAGAATACAAAATCTTTGATCAGGTTTCTCCGTTGGAGGTAATCAGGGAAGATATTGTAAATATAATACTGAACAGGCGCAAGATTGAGCTTGCCAAGCTGCTTGAAGAAGAGATAATTAATGAAGCGCAACTAAATAATGAATTTGAAATTTACAGGTAAACCAGTTGCCTTGCTGGCAATGATATTACATTTTTTTAGCCCGGCCAATACCCTCGCCCAACAGAAAATAGTTGCAGATGAGATTATTGGCAAAGTCGATAACTACATAATTCTGCGTTCGGACCTGGAAAAAACCTACCTCGACATGATTTCGAGAAACGATATAGTAGGCGCTACCAGGTGCGAAGCGCTCGAAACACTTGTAATTAATAAAATGTTGGTGGCCAAAGCCGAGATCGACTCGGTGGTGGTAGAAGACGGAGATGTAGAAAGCAACCTCGACCGGCGCCTTCAATTCTTCATTAATCAGGTTGGCTCCGAAGAGCGCCTCGAGGAATTTTATGGAAAAACCGTAGAACAGTTTAAAGAGGAGTTGAGAGAGAGTGTGAAAGAGCAAATGATTGCCGAAAAAATGCAGGGAACGCTCACAACTGACCTTACCGTAAGTCCGTCTGAGGTGAAGAAGTTCTTTAAGTCTATACCGGCCGATTCACTCCCCTTTTTCTCCACGGAGGTAACAGTTGGCCAGATTATTAAAATTCCTGAGCCTGGGACCGCAGAAAAAGAAAAAGCGAAAAAATTGCTAACGGAGCTAAGGACCAGAATACTTAACGGCGAAAATTTCAACGATCTGGCGCGCCGCTACTCCATGGATCCCAGCGTGGCCCGCAATAGTGGCGAACTTGGTTTTTTCAGAAGAGGCGATCTGGCCCCGGAGTTTGAGGCTACTGCCCTAAGCCTGGCACCCGGCGAAATTTCTATGCCAATACAAACTCAGTTTGGTTTCCACATTATCCAGTTGCTGGAACGCAGAGGCAATACCTACAATAGCAAGCACATTCTCATTATCCCGGCTCCTTCGGCCGACGACATCAATAAATCCAGGAGCTACCTCGACAGCCTGCGTACACAAATCCTCGCGAAGAGCATCACCTTTGAAAAAGCAGCAAAGGAATACTCCGACGACCAGCAAACCTCATCCAGTGGTGGGTTTTTCATCGACGGCACCGGTGCACCTCGGGTATCGGTAGAGGAGTTGGACCCCGTTTTGTTCTTCACCCTCGACACAATGAAGGTGGGCAACATTACAAAGCCGATAGATTACCGCCTCGACGACGGCACGCAGGCATTGCGCATTGTGTACTTTAAAGACAGGGTACCCCCTCACCAGGCCAACCTGCTGCAAGACTACCAAAAAATATATCAGGCTACGTTAAGCTCCAAGCGTAACAGAATACTATCTGAGTGGTTTCGCAAAGCCCAGGGAGATGTGTACATTGACATTGATCCGGAGTTTGACAACTGTAACCTCTTAAAAGAGAACTATTAGCACGGCACATGACTGAATTCAAAAACGATAAAGAAGCGGCAGATGCCTTTCATCAGTCGTATCAGGTTTTAACCAAAGAGATTTCTAAAGTAATAGTAGGGCAGGAAAAGGTGGTACGGTTACTGCTAACCTCCATTTTCTGCGAGGGTCACTCTCTCCTCGTCGGCGTTCCGGGCCTCGCTAAAACACTGCTGATACACACCATGTCCTCCGCACTTCACCTGCGGTTCAATAGAATTCAGTTTACTCCCGACCTCATGCCGTCGGACATCCTGGGCGCGGAAACATTCGACAAGGAGAGGAACTTTAAATTTATACTGGGGCCAATATTTGCCAACATTATTTTGGCTGATGAGATAAACCGGACGCCACCAAAAACACAGTCTGCCCTGCTCGAAGCTATGCAGGAGTATGCCGTTACGATAGGCGGGAAGAATTATCCGCTAGAGAAGCCCTTTTTTGTGCTGGCCACGCAAAACCCGATTGAGCAGGAAGGTACATACCCGCTTCCCGAGGCACAGCTCGACCGCTTTATGTTTAACATCCATTTGGACTACCCTTCTCTTGATTCCGAAATAGAAATAGTAAAGAACACCACCTCGGAAAAGAAAAGCACAGTAGGCCAGGTAATGACCGCCGATGAAATAAAATATTTTCAGCAGTTGGTTCGCCGTGTGCCAGTAACCGACAACGTGGTTGAATATGCGGTAAAGCTTGTTCACAAAACCCGCCCCAACGAAAAAGGCCACGAGCTTTCCCGCGAGTATCTCGAGTGGGGTGCCGGCCCAAGAGCCTCTCAGTTTCTTGTGTTGGGAGCAAAGTGCAATGCACTTATCAATGGCAAATACTCGCCAGACATAGAAGATGTGAAAGCGATTGCCGAGCCAATTCTACGCCACCGGATTGTGAGGAACTTTAAAGCTGAGGCCGAGGGAATGACTGAGGAGATGATTATCTCCAGGCTGCTCTAGTTGGAAATATACAGGAAGCCGCCGTCCGAAAAGGTATTGTACATTATCAAAGGAAATCTGGCCGGGCCGGCCGTCGGATAGCCACTAAGGTCGAAAGTCGATTCACAGCATCGGTCGTGCATATACAGCCCCGACGAATGCACCTCTACAACACCACATTCATTTTCCGGCTCATTGGGGCATAGCCGGTCCCACGCCAGGTACTCCGACTGGCCTTTTCGGTAAACAATTATTCCTCTGTGTCCGCCCTCCAGGTATACGAACCCACCGATCTGCTGTAAATTTTGGTATTGGATATTGGTGAGGTTTATTTCTACATTCACAAGCGCCGGAGGAACGTTCAGGCGGGGCTCATCATCTGTGCAAGCGACCACGCTAAAGGCTACAAAAAAGGCGAACGTTAGTTTTAAACCTCTCATTAAAGGATAGGCGAGAACTGGCTCAAAAACCTCACGTCGTTTTCGGTAAACAACCGCAGGTCTCTTACCTGGTACTTCAGTAATGCCATCCTCTCTATGCCCATACCAAAGGCAAAACCGGTGTACTTCTCCGAATCAATGCCGCAGTTTTCAAGCACATTGGGATCTACCATTCCCGAACCGGCTATTTCTACCCACCCCGAGTATTTACAGATGTTGCAGCCCTTTCCGTGACAAATAAGGCAGGAAATGTCTATTTCGGCGCTTGGCTCAGTAAAAGGAAAATAAGACGGCCTGAAGCGAATCTTGATGTCTTTATGAAACATCTCCTTTGCAAAATGGTAGAGCGTCTGCTTGAGATCGGCAAAGCTCACCCCTTCGTCTATATAAAGCCCCTCCACCTGGTGAAAAATGCAATGCGCACGGGCTGTAATGGCTTCATTGCGAAATACCCTTCCGGGCATAATAGCGCGGAATGGCGGCTTCCCGTGCTCCATCAATCGCACCTGTACGGAAGAGGTGTGAGTTCTCAACAGTACGTCGGGATTTCTTTCGATAAAGAACGTATCCTGCATCTCTCTCGCCGGGTGGTTCTCGGGGAAATTGAGTGCAGTAAAGTTGTACCAGTCGGTTTCAATTTCCGGCCCATCCGCCACCGAAAATCCGATACGTTCAAATATCTCGATAATGCGGGCCCTTAGGCTTGTGAGCGGGTGAATGCCGCCCGCTCTTCCGGAGTCCGCGGGAAGCGTAAGATCAAAATCTACATTCGTCTCCTGCTGGCCATCCTCCAACGATGACACCAGCTCTTTAAATTTCTCCTGGATTAGCTCCTTTAATTGATTCAGCGCAACGCCGTAATCCTTCTTCTGCGCAGAAGGTACATCTTTAAAAGCATCAAAAAGCTCAGTCATCACGCTTTTTCGGCTAATAAACCTCATCCTGAACGCTTCCAGATCATTTTCATTAGCAACCGAACAGTTACTAACTTCTTGCTTATAGAGCTCTATCTTTTCAATCATAAATGCCATTGTTTAAGAAGGAAAGGCTAATTGTTGGTACGACGCTACAAAATCTTCATAAACCTTTCTTACGCCGGCTTCCAAACTGATCTGTGGTTTGAAGCCTAAGCCTGTCAGCCTCGATGTGTCCATTAGCTTCCTTGGTGTTCCGTCAGGTTTTGAAGTATTGAAAACCAACTGCCCTTCAAAACCGCTTATTTCCTTAATCAAGTAGGCAAGATCTTTAATGCTAATGTCTTCGCCCCAACCGATATTCAAGAAAGATGGCTCCTGAGAGAAGGGTTGTGCATCAAATCTCTCCATCAGGTAAACACATGCACTTGCCATATCGTCCACATGCAAAAATTCCCTTTTAGGCGAGCCGCTACCCCATATTTCAACACTACTTTCACCGTTCAGCCGCGCTTCATGAAACTTCCTTATCAGCGCAGGGAGTACATGTGAATTGTTCAGATCGTAGTTATCGTTGGGTCCATACAAATTGGTGGGCATTACCGCCACGAAGTTACAGTTGTGCTGGTCGCGGTATGCTTCGCATAGTTTAATACCAGCTATTTTGGCTATGGCATACGGCTCGTTTGTATTTTCCAAAGGCCCGGTGAGCAGGTAATCTTCTTTGAGGGGCTGGGGGGCCAATTTGGGATATATGCAGGATGAACCGAGAAACATCAGCTTCTTCACACCGTGCAGGTACGCCGAATGGATAATATTCGATTGGATCATCAGGTTATCATACAAGAAGTCGGCCCGGAATGTATTGTTGGCCTGTATGCCACCTACTTTAGCCGCTGCCAAAAACACAAATTCTGGCTTTTCTGTCGAAAACAACTCCTCCACGGCGCTCTGATCTCTCAGATCGCATTCGGCCGACGACCGCAGCAGAAAATTAGAATGCCCAGCAGCTTTAAGATTTCTTAAAATGGCAGAACCAACCATACCATTGTGGCCGGCAATATAGATTTTTGAACTTTTCTGCACCTATGAAAATAATGATTAGCAGGCAAATTTAGTAAGCATTCTCTCTATTAAAAAGGATAGAGTAGACTGTAAGCACAATGATTTTCAGGTCCAGAAAGAAGGACCAGTTTTGGAGGTAAAAGCGATCGAGCTTCACCCGCGAGCTCATTTGATGCAGTTTCTGTATTTCTCCGCGGTAGCCCATTGCCTGCGCTAATCCGGTGATACCGGGTTTGGAGGCATGCCGTTGGGTAAACTTGTGCACTTTGTACTGGTACGACTCGTTCAATGGTATCGGATGCGGGCGTGGGCCCACAATAGACATATCGCCCAGAAGAACATTTATGAATTGTGGTAGCTCATCGAGGCTCGTTTTTCTAAGAAAGGCTCCTATTCTCGTTATCCTCGGGTCGTTACGGGTTGCCCATTTGGTATCGGCCAGGTTGTTGACGACCATGGTGCGGAACTTGTAGCAGATAAACGGCTTGTTGCCCTTTCCATGCCTCAGCTGCTTAAACAAGATAGGGCCGCCCGACTCGATTTTAATGACAATACCCAGCAGCGGGTACAACCAACTCAAAACAAACACCAACACAAAAACAGAAAACGAAATATCAAAAACCCTTTTTACCATCCGGTTTAGCAGGCCATCCAGTGGCAAATCGTTTACATCTACGATCGAGATGTCATCAAACTGACGGAGTGAATAGGTTTTGATGACGTCGGTGCCGAATTGAGGCAAGAGCTTCACTTTTTTCAGCTCGGCGTCGGCGGCATTGATAATCTGGTTGAGAGCCAGTCGCCCTACTCTCTCGCTCACGTAAATAAACTCCACCTCCGAAATCTTCTCTTTCAAAAAATCCTCAATAGTGCCCAGTATAGGCAGTCCCTCTTTAGCAGGTGAAGCGGGGGCATCATCATAAAATCCCGCACAGCGAATACCATACTCCGGCTTAGCTTTGAACAGGTTGAATAGTTTCAGCCCCTGTGGGTCGTAACCAATTATTGCAGCCTGTCTTACGTTACCTCCGTATTTCCTGTAGTTGTTGAGAATAATATGAACAGCCACACGATAGAAGCCAACGATGACCAGAAGCTGTACAAATATCAACACGAGAAATTCACGGCTAAGTTCGTATCCCTCGAAGAGCACCCAGAAAAAGAGAATGAGTGAAAG
>CBFGTI010000099.1:0-19487 GCA_965651695.1 uncultured Imperialibacter sp.
GCAAAATCTTCGGCCACCATCTGAGGCTGCGCATCTACCACGTTTTGCTGCCCAACCACGCTCACAGCCGAAGCCCAAAGCCGGTCGACCAGGGCAGCATCATTAAAGTTTGCAGGTGTAAACACGTTGGGGATATTTACTTTGGGATGCTTGTCTTCAGGCAAGCCCGCGGCAATGGCAACGCCCCTTGAAATTTCCCTGATCCGTTTGTGCACCAGCTGCCTTACTTCTTCTGTATAGGTGCGCACTGTCAGCTGTAGCGTTACTTCATCAGGGATAATGTTGTGCTTGGTGCCGCCCTTTATAGCGCCCACCGTTACCACAGCGGCATCGAGCGGATTGAGGCTACGGCTTACGATAGTTTGCAGTTCCATCACCAGCATGGAAGCCATTACTACCGGGTCCACTGCCATATGCGGCGACGCACCGTGAGCGCCTTGTCCGTATACTGTGATGTCGATAGATTCGGCGTTGGCCATGGTGTAGCCTTTTCCAAAACCTATTTGCCCGGCAGGTATGGTGGGGCTGCAGTGAAGCCCCACGCCAAAGTTGGGCACAGGAAATTTCTGAAAAAGCCCGGCATCGAGCATTAGCTTTGCTCCCGCGCCAATTTCTTCGGCAGGTTGGCCAATCAGCACCAGGGTGCCCTTCCACTGGTTTTTCATTTCGAGCAGGGCTTTGGCCGTTCCCAGCCACACGGTCATGTGCATGTCGTGGCCGCAGGAGTGCATGGTATTTACCTCAGACCCCTCGCCGGTTAGGGCTTTTACTCTGCTTGCATAAGGAAGACCGGTTTTTTCCGCCATCGGCAGGGCATCCATGTCGGTGCGGTACATTACTACTGGGCCATCTCCATTCTTAAAAACTCCCACTACGCCATAGCCGCCCATGTTCTCGGTTACTTCAAAGCCGAGTTTGCGTAGCTCCGTCGCCAAAGTTTCGGATGTTTCCTTTTCGTGGAGCGAAAGCTCGGGGTTTCGGTGCCTTTCGAGATAAAATGCCTTAAGCTCTCCGAGATTTTCGGCGATGAACTCATCAAGCATTTTTGCTGCGCTGCCCGTGTCGGTGGCGAAAACTATATTGCTGAAAAGCACAAGAACAAATGACAGGCTGATGATTCTCACCTTCATACCAATTGGATTAATGAAAACTGAATATAGCCGATCCTCCGGGAAAACCAAAACTAAGATATAAGCAGCGGGCGGTTGGTTATTCGATCGCCGCGCTGCCCTTTTTCACGCTGAATTCCTTAGCCAATCTCTCTTCTGTTGATGGTTCCCGCAGGGTATTTACATAGTACCACCTGCTAATCGCCTCTTCCGGCGTAAGTGTAAGCGTTAAATAGCCATGGCTTTCCAGTTCTGCGTACTTCAGATGCGGATTGGCGGCGGGATTCATATAAAGCTGCTCCACCATGCGCACGGTGTCTATAGATGTGCTTTCGCTGTAGTTGGAGGAGTTAATGCTGGGCGTGCCAAACTCCACAGCCACGGCCATCGATTTGCCCGGCTGATATTCTTTGAGGTTGGTGGGGCGGTCGGTTACCTCAAATGCCCACGACGAATGGGTATCGCCAGTGAGAATGACCACATTTGCGATCTCATTGTTTTTGATATGATCGATTAACCGCTGGCGTTCCGCCGGAAAGCCATCCCAGGAGTCCAGGTTTTTAGGGCTGTTGGGAAATACCGGCCCGCGATCCAATCCTGCAAAAATTACCTGGTTGCCAAGCACCTTCCATATCGTTTCCGACGAGGTCAGCTGCCCGGCCAGCCAGGCAAACTGCTCTTTGCCCAGCATGGATCTTTCGTCGCTTGCGTAGCCGGGGTCTGTTTTGTCTTTAAAAGGTCCATCGCGCCCTTCCAGCCGCTCATCCAGCATAAAAATCTCTGCAAGGTTGCCGTACTTTAGCGAGCGGTACAGTTTGTTGTTGTCTTTTCTTACCGGCAGCCACTCGTAGTAAACTTTGGAAGCTACCTGTTTGCGCTGTTCGTACGGCCCTTCGGTATCGGGCGAGTGATTTTGCGCCCCTCCCTTGTAGGCATCGTTGGCAATTTCGTGGTCGTCCCAAATGGTGATGAAAGGGTGCATTTGATGTGCCTTCATCAAATCTTTGTCGAGCCTGTAAAGTGCATACCGGGTTCGGTAGTCGGTTAGGGTAATGATTTCATGCGGAGGCATGTTGAAGCGGCCGATAGTGGTGTCGCCGTAGCGTCCTGTGCCATATTCGTAGATGTAGTCGCCCAGGTGAATAACCGCATCGAGATCATTCCGCCTGCCTATGTTGCCATAGGCATTGAAGTAGCCCCACTCGTAGTTGCTGCAGCTTACCACAGCAAATTTAAGTGAGTCGGCATCTGCCGAGGGCGCAGTTTTGGTTCTGCCGGTGATAGACGTGGCATCCAGTGCCTTAAACCGGTAAAAATAGTAGCTGTTCGGCTTAAGACCCTCTACAGGCAGGGTGAGGCTATGAAAATTGGCAGAATCCGTTGACGAAGTGCCGCTTTTCACTATGTTCTCAAAGGCTTCGTCTTCGGCAATCTCCCAGTTTACTTCCACTGAGGGTACCTTGTATTCCGGCACCACACAGGTCCATAGCAGCACGCCGGTGGAGGTAGGATCTCCCGAGGCTACACCAAAATAAAAAGGCTTCAGGGCTTCGTCAAAAGGGAGAGCCGGAAGATCGTTTGCAAGCTTCTTGTCGCCGGCATTGCAGGCAGCAAGCATAATGGCCACGCCCAACAGAAGGTACGGCACCGATAAAGAATGGGTTTTCATAGTGGCAATTTACACCACCTCGCGAAAAGTCCTATTATCAGTGGATTATGCAATTGTTCTGCCAATGCGTAAAAGCGACCTCGTACCAAAAAATAGCTGGCGCCACAAGAGACCGGGCGCCGGGGTTTATTCACCAGCCTTTTTTACCACCAGCTCTATCCAAAAATCTTCCGGTTTTGGTTCCTCTACCGAGGTGCCGGGGTAGGGTAGCACGTTTACCAGGCTAACCTCATAACCCATTATCACGGCAGTTTCACCGTTTTCCACGTCCGGGTTTGTTGTAAGCGTGAAAGTTTGCTTGCCAGCGGCTGTTTCTGCCAGCAGTTCGGCCGACACAAATCCCTGCCAGATGCATATGGCAGTAGCGGGGCAGCGTGAATCGTCAAGTACTTTAATAAAAGTTAGTTTGTCGCCGTTTTCGGCAACGGCTGTTTGTCCGGCTTTAATCGACAGCGAGTCGGAAAAACTTTCTCCATTCGTTTGCAAAGCGGAAAGGTCTTCTTTTCCACAACCCATTCCCAAACAAACCAGGGCAGTCAACACACCGGCAATCCCAATTAGCTTTCTCATTTGGTCATTCAATTTTCATAAAGACTCGCCAACTTTGAGAAGGGTTGGTTGCCGGATAAAAAATTGCGAACACGGTGAGCACCTCCGGCTTACTTCGCCAGCGACAGTATGGCAAACTCGTTGTCGTAGTTTCGGTAAATCTTGTACTGACCCACCGATTCGTACAAAAGTACCCCTACCTCGAAAGCAGTTTCGATGGGCTTGAAGTTGATCAAATTGCCTTTTTCATTGTACAAATAGCTGAATGCCTGCACGGGGTCGTTTACAATGAAAAGCTGTCTGCCGCTTCCAAAATCGTAAAACTGCGTAGTGGCCGCTGAGCCCGACAGGTAATCTTTTTCGAACATAACCTTTCCGGCTTTGTCAAGAATGGCAATTTTGTTGGCATCCTGCCTGGTAAAAATGTAGCCTTTGCCCGACGACTCTGCTACAAGCCTGAATTTTGACTGGGAAGACGGCCGGTACAGCTCCTCCCTTTTCACTACGCCCCCTGCAAGGTTTACCTGTACAATAGCGCCATCATCGGTTATTGAGGTGAAAATGGTATTGGTGTTGCCAGAGCCAATTTCTACTGTTAGCGTGTTGCTAATCTGTGTTTTTAAGTCGAGCGGAAACCCCTTAACAGGCTGGCCCCGGCGGTTAAACACCTGCAGCACACCGTTTGCCTGTAGTGCCACAAGGTAGTCTTGCCCCCTTACCCTTACATGAAAAGGCGCTGAAGCAAGCGGATGGCTCCCTTCCTTGGGGTTCCATCCGTCCAGCATTTTTCCATCCTTATCGGTGATGTAAAGGTTTCCTTTAGTATCTGCAATAAAATACCTGTAGTTTCTGCTTTTATCGTAGTCGACGAGGCTAAAAAACGCTATATCTGCCTTTCCCTTAAATTCGATCGGAAAACCTGGCAGGTACTCGCCGGTGCGGTCAATGGCGTACAGCTGCCTGGGAGTGGTGAAAACGTACTGGAGCTTGTCGTTTTTATAGTAGTCAATCTGGTACACCGGGCTATTGACAGGCCCTTTCAGCGTATCGGACCATAGCACCTCCTGCTGAGACGACAGGAGGTATAGCAGCGAATCCCGGTCTTGAACGAGCACTTCAAGCGACCGGTCGTTATGGTTGCGCACTACAAATGGCTTGCTGCCTAGTTTTTGGCCGAAGCGTACCGAATTATCAGCAATCAGCGGCTTTTGCACAACCTCAAGCACCGTTTTTTCGCTTTGTTGCAGCACTACGCTCGTGTAGAATTTGTCTTCTACAAAGCTCAATTGCATGGCCATCAGGTCAATTGCCTTCAGCTGCGGAGCGTATGCGGAAAACGTCTCTACCCAGGGAATGTCGAGGTGCATTTGAAGTTGATTCCACGCCCGGGGGGTGTGCACAAACACACTTAGGTTTGCTTCGGACAAGGTGTTGTCGAGAAAAGAATTTAATCTCACCGATTTTCCCCAGGTGTTTTCGTTGCTTAGATCATCAAGGGCGTTTTTTAGTGCCTGCACGGTGTTTGCCCCTATCACGAAGTCGCGATAGCCCGTATAGTAAAGCGACGGAAACCCTCCGAAGGGTTTGCCAAACAGCTGAAAGGGAAGTTCGTCAATCTCCATCTGCTTGATGGTGTATCCGGCGTAGTCTTCGTAGTAGAGTGTATCTCCGCGCGATGCGTTTATCCGCTCCGTTACCTGGTCGAGTTGTTTGAGTGTTTCGGTGAGGTCTTTAGCTTTCAGGTAAAGGATTTTATCAGCATTACTCCCCATTGAAGACTCGTTGTAGGATAGCCCAGCCTGGTTTCCGAGTCCTTCGAAAATGGCACTCATTTCAATATCATAATTCTTGCGGCTCGAGTCTCTTCTGACAAAAATGCCGGGCAGGTTTTTTTGCCAGTAGGCTTTCATTTTTTCGTTCCACATAGTGGCCGACTCAAAGGTGAGTGTAAAATAGATGGCCGTCCGGTTCGATACCAGGTTTTCCATATCCAGCGGCTGTGCGGCATTACCAACCATGCCTGCCAGGTAGCCGTTGTAGCCATTAGGGAGCAATGTGAACCCGCTCATTAGTGCCTGCCCTTCGGCTGTCTTCAGGTCGAGGAAGGATGCCTTGCCCAATGCTTCCAGGTCCCCGAGTTCCAGGCCTTTTTCATCAGCGAAAGTATCAATCAGGCGGCCAAGCTTTTGCGTATTGATGTACAGGTTGCCCTGGTCGTTTTGTATCCTCGAAAGTGTGAGCAGCTCCGCATTATTTTCAAAAAAGCCGGGGACCTCATTTTCTATGTTGCGCACGGCATCTTCCACCAGGAACGAAGTGAAGCTGCCAATAATAAAATTTTGGTAGTACAGAAAGGTGAAAACCTCCTGCTTTTTCTTTACCTCCGTAATCACATAGCCATGGTAGTTTCTCTTCTCGATGGAAAAGCCATTCTTCTCCGAAAAATGATCGAGGATTTGGCTGAGCTGTGTGTGGCTTTCCAGCGAGTTTACTTCCATCATCAGCAGAAAGTCGAGGGAATTGCTTCCAGTACTGTGCATGCTAATGAGCAGTGGATTGCTTGCTACCAGCTCGGAGGTTTTTCCTTTGCCGCCCAAAATCGTATCGAGCAGCGACAGAAACTGTCCGGGTTTTTTAAATGCTTCAATCGACTGCAAGTTCTTGCCAATGTCGGTGGCTGAGAAATCCTCCAGGGCATTTGCCGCATGCGCCGACTCGTACACAACCAGGGCATTTTCGGGCACCAGGCTCCAGATCGAGACATTCTTGTCCTGGAAGTAAAGATTATAGGCAACAAATCCCGCGGCGCCTAATAAAAGTATACCCAGAAAAATTAAAAATTGCTTCAAGAGAAAAAGATCTACAGCTCAAATACCAGGAACGAAAATACACAACATTTTAGCTTACATACAAGAAATGGCGGTGCTTCAGCCGGCCTGTTCAGTGCTGTTGTAGTTCTTTTTGGTTCCCTCATACATTTCATACGCCACCAGCCTCGAGTCGATTTTGGCGTTGAAGAATGGCCATTTTTCCGATGTTCTTAATCCTACTTTTTTCAGCAGGTTGAGGTTTCCACTAAAAATGAAAGCTTTTTTGCCTTTGCATCTTTGCTTAAAGTAGTCACCAATGGCTTTGTAGATTTTTTCCAGCTCTGCTTCATCACCCATTCTTTCGCCGTATTCCGGATTCATAATTACAATGCCCTGTCCTTCGGGCATAGTAGTTTCCTCAAAAGGGCAAACCTCCCATTGTATCCACTTGGCAACCCCGGCTTCCGCGGCGTTTTCACGGGCCGCTTTTATGGCTTTGAAGTCCCTGTCGCTGCCTATAATGGTCACGTTGGGCTTCGTGTTAATTTTAGCCTTTGCATTGGCCTGCATCCTCTTCCACTGCTCGGCATCGAACCCGAGAATGTGCTTGAATCCAAAGTTGTGGCGGCTGAGGCCCGGTGCAATGTTGGCGGCTTTCAGGGCTGCCTCAATAGCCAGCGTGCCGCTGCCGCACATTGGATTGATAAGCGGAAGTGACGGACTCCATTCGGTAGCCTGAATGATAGACGCCGCCAGCGGTTCGGAGAGCGGAGCTTTGAAGGGGTTGGCCCGGTACCCGTGTTTTGCGATGGTTTCCCCGGAAGTGTCCAGGTATACTTCGCACAAATCCTTATTCCAGAAGAAATAAATAACGGTTTGATTGAAGTCGTTGCCTGAATCGGGGCGTCTTCCCGTAAGCTCTTTCAGGCGATCTACAATGGCATCTTTGGCTTTCAGGTTGGGGAAGCGGGTATCGCGGATAGAATCGTGTTTGACGAAAGAATGGATACTGAAATAGCCGTCGGGGGGAATGAATTTCTCCCATGGCACATCCTTTATGCCTTTATACAGCCCTTCGGCATCTTGCAGCTGAAATGTGCCAACTTCCCAAAGCACCCGATTGGCGGTACGCAGGTGCAAGTTGAGGTACATGCAATCGTGCAGCGTGCCTTCGCAGGCTACGTGCATCATCGACTCCTCCAGCACAGTAAACCCAAGGCTTTTTGCTTCGTTGGCTACAAAAGGGGCCAGGCCGGGGTGGCACTGCAGGGTAATTTTTCTTTTAGTATTCCACATTGGGCCGCAAGTTACGGAATCGGTCTGTAAAGTCGGTAGGTCAGTAAGTCGGTAAGTCGGTGGGTCAATAAGTCGGTAGGTCAGTATGTCGGTAGGTCAGTATGTCGGTAGTTCAGTAACCAGAACTACTACCATGGACCAACAGACCAACAGACCAACAGACCGACAGACCGACAGACCAACATACCCATAGACCAACGGACCTACAGACCTAAAGACTCACCGACATATAGACCCTCAGACATTTTTTTCTTTATCTTTGAAGCCCCACAAAAAAAAGAGACTATGCGTATTTGGTTTGTTTGCAAAGCGAAGTATCAGAAAGAAGATGACGAAGGCCGGCTGAAGAATATGACTGAAGCTTACCTGCTTGATGCGGTAAGCTACACGGAGGCTGAAGCCATTATGTATGAAAAGCTGAGCGAACGGGTGAGGGGTGAGTTTACCATTACCAGCCTTACCAAGAGCAGGATTACCGACGTATTCCTTTACGAAGACGCCGACTTTTGGCACAAGTGCAAGATTACCTACTTTGTAACCGATGCCGACAGCGGCGTAGAAAAGAAAGTAACCAACATCATGATGGTAACTGCCCACGATGTGAAAGACGCTTACGACCGTATCCACCAGAGTCTTAACAATATGCTGGTGTCGTTTCGGGTGCCTGAGATAGTGGAAAGCCCTATAGTGGAGGTTTTCCCGCACGAAAAATTAGGTGAGTTGGGCGAAGAAGAGGAAATTCCGCAAGGTTTCCGGCCGGTGAGTGAAGTAGGGGTGGAGGAGGAGTAAAGACCGGTTTCCGTTCGCTTCAGCTTACAGTAAGCACATATTTTCGGATTTTCACCAGGGAAAAGCTTTGTATTCAAACACAACCGGCTTGGCAGAAACAGGGATCTTCACGATGTGAAATGGTTCTGGGTATCCTTCAACTACGCTGATATCCAAATTTTGAACAAGTACGGAAATGCTGGAGTCTGTCTCAATTATGTCGGTAACATCTCTGAAAATCAGTGCGGGGCAAGGGTCAGGATAAACACAGTCAAAACGATCAAACGTAGCTAAGACCATAAAACGGCTAAAATCAATCTCGGTTTGAGGCACTTTATCGGGAAAGTCAGGGGATTGAAAATATGAGTTCATCCTTTCCAAAAGACCAGCCCAATCGGATTGATTGGTGATAACAATGTCTTGTTTCTCAATACCCTCATGCCCGCTTAGGTGTCCTCTCAAAACCGATGAATAATATATTCGGGGAGGCGCAGCTGTGTGTTCGAAGTTGAGAGGCTTAGCAGGTTTGGGTATTTTTACAATATGAAAAGGCTGGTACATTCCTGCAGTACTTTCACCCTCCGGTCCCCGATGTCGGACCTTTAACCTAACAGTGGTTTCTGCCTCTACTACTTCTTCGATCTCGATGCTATAGCCAGAAGAACCTCTTAAAGCATCGGAAACTAATACTACAATATACTTATTAAAGTCTATGAGTGAATCAGACTTATCAACAAACTGGGTCAAACTGCTTAGCCACCGAGTCCAGTCTTCCTGATTGTCTATAATCCGGTCTGCCTGACGAAAATTGGTTCCGCTCGATGCTTCCCCCTTTGCAATTTGCGTCATGGCAGGCAGTGGCGTGCCATTGTCATCGTTTCCGCAGCTACTGGTGAAAACTAAAGACATCACTAGTAGAAAGGACAGGCATACCGATCTGCTCATAATATTGAATTAGATAAGAAAGTTAAAAAAACGACCTGTAAACCACAGTGGCCCCGGAAGTTTGAGGCTGTGATTCGCGGCTTCTGAGGAACAATATACATAATGCCTGATCCTTTTTAAGCCAGTTGGTGACTTCGTGACGCCAACGTGCAGTATGTTAAGAGCTTCAACTCGCCCGAAGCGTGTCGCCAGGCTGGAAGAAGAAGAAATCCCGCAGGGCTTCCGGCCGGTGAGCGAGGTGGAGGTTGAGGAGGAGTAATGACAAATTCTGAGAGAAGAAATTGTGATTTAAAATAGAAACAATTCATAAAAGATCTCCATGCTCAGGCATGTGTTTTATTGAGGGAGGGAGCCAACCATTCAATCTATCTGAATCCTAAAAGCGGACGGCAATCAGCAGTCGGGAGGCATAGTGAACTATCGGAGCTGATGTGCAAAAAAATATGCAGGCAACTTGATGTTCCCAACCCATAATAAAAAAAGGCCTCAAAGGCCTTTTTTTATATCTGGTTGTTTCCTAAACATTCTCCGACGTCGCCCTGGCCCCCAAGTAGTCGCGGTTTAGCTTGGCTATTACCGACTGCGGTATTTCTTTAGGGCACTCTGCCGAGCATGCGCCGGTGTTGGAGCAGGCACCAAAGCCTTCAAGGTCCATTTGTGCTACCATTTTTTCTACCCTTTCTTTTTGTTCTACCTTACCCTGTGGCAGCAAGCCCAGGTGGGTAACCTTGGCTCCCACAAAAAGCATGGCGGACGAGTTTTTGCAGGCCGCTACGCACGCACCGCACGAAATGCATGTGGCCGCATCCATGGCATCGTCGGCAATGCTACGGGGTATCGGAATGGCATTGGCGTCGGGCACACCACCAGTGTTTACCGAAATAAAACCTCCTGCCTGAATGATGCGATCGAACGCCTGCCGGTTGGTAACCAGGTCTTTGATTACAGGAAAAGCCTTTGCCCTCCACGGTTCTATCCAGATGGTTTGGCCATCGGTAAAGCTGCGCATGTGAAGCTGGCAGGTGGTGGTTTGCTGCGGGCCGTGGGGTTTGCCGTTGATGTACAGGCTGCACATGCCGCAGATGCCTTCCCGGCAGTCGTGGTCGAAATGCACGGGCTCTTCGCCTTTTTCTTCCAGCTGAATGTTGAGCACATCCAGCATCTCGAGAAACGACGAGTCGGCTGAAATATCGGTGACCTGGTAAGTCACGAACTTACCGGCTGTATTGGCGTTTTTCTGTCTCCAGATCTTTAATGTAAGATTCATGTTTAAAAGTTTAATGTTTAATGTTTAAAAGTTGGGTTTAGACTGAATAACTCTAAACCTTAAACTTTAAACTATTTATAACTTCTCTGCGTCAGTTTTACATTCTCAAACACCAGGTCTTCTTTATGAAGGGTAGCTTTGCCGGGGCCGTTGTATTCCCAGGCGGCTACGTAGGTGAAATTCTCATCGTCACGCCTGGCTTCACCTTCTTCAGTTTGATATTCCTCGCGGAAGTGGCCGCCACACGACTCATTGCGGTGGAAGGCGTCGTCTACCATCAACTCACCCAGCTCAAGGAAATCAGCTACCCGGTTGGCTTTTTCAAGCGACATGTTCAGTTCGTCGCTGGTACCCACCACTTTCACATTCTGCCAAAACTCATCGCGAAGCGCCTTAATTTTCTCCTTCGCTATTTTAAGCCCCTCGGCAGTTCTCGACATGCCGCAGTACTCCCACATAATATGCCCGAGCTCTTTGTGAAACTGGTCAACCGGCTTGGTACCGTTGATCGACAGCAGCTTATCTATCTGGGCTTTCACCGCTGCTTCGGCCTCCTTAAAGGAAGGATGGTCTACGGGGATCTTGTCGGAAGGAGTTTGTGCCAGGTAGTCGCCAATGGTGTAGGGTATTACGAAGTAGCCATCGGCAAGCCCCTGCATTAGCGCAGATGCTCCAAGCCGGTTGGCACCGTGATCAGAGAAATTGGCCTCTCCAAGTGCATACAAGCCCGGCACGTTGGTCTGCAGGTTGTAGTCGACCCACAAGCCGCCCATGGTGTAATGCACGGCAGGGTAAATCATCATTGGCGTTTTGTATGGATTTTCGCCGGTGATCTGCTGGTACATATCGAACAGGTTGCCATACTTTGCCCTGATGGTGTCTTCACCGTCACGTTTGATGGCATCACGGAAGTCGAGATACACTGCAAGCCCGGTAGAGCCGACGCCACGGCCCTCGTCGCACACATACTTCGCATTGCGGGAGGCCACGTCGCGCGGTACCAGGTTGCCAAAGGAAGGATACCTTCTCTCGAGGAAGTAGTCGCGGTCTGCATCGGCAATATCAGCAGCTTTTAGCTGGCCTTTGCGTATTTTTTCGGATTGCTCTGCAGTTTTGGGCACCCACACACGGCCATCGTTACGAAGCGACTCCGACATCAGCGTGAGCTTGGACTGGTGCTCGCCGCTTACCGGTATACAAGTGGGGTGAATTTGGGTAAAGCAGGGGTTTGCAAACAGCGCCCCTTTTTTGTGCGCTCTCCAGGCAGCTGTTACGTTGGAGCCCATGGCGTTGGTAGAAAGAAAGAACACATTGCCATAGCCACCTGTGCAAAGCAGTACCGCATGTGCGCTGTGCGATTCTATGGCGCCGGTTATCAGGTTGCGGGCTACAATACCACGTGCCTTGCCGTCAACCATTACCAGGTCCAGCATTTCTGTACGTGGGTACAGCTTCACCTTACCATTGGCTACCTGCCTGCTAAGGGCGCTGTAAGCTCCAATGAGCAGCTGCTGCCCGGTTTGCCCCTTAGCATAAAACGTACGGCTTACCTGGGCACCGCCAAATGAACGGTTGGCTAGTAGCCCACCATAATCGCGGGCAAAAGGTACACCCTGTGCCACACATTGGTCGATTATGTTGACGCTAACTTCGGCCAGGCGGTATACGTTTCCTTCGCGGCTCCTGTAGTCTCCACCTTTAATGGTATCGTAAAAAAGCCTGTAGATACTGTCTCCGTCGTTCTGGTAGTTTTTTGCCGCGTTAATACCGCCCTGTGCAGCTATACTATGTGCCCTGCGGGGGCTATCCTGGAAGCAGAAGGCTTTTACGTTGTAGCCTAATTCGGCGAGAGAGGCCGCGGCAGAAGCACCGGCAAGGCCCGTGCCTACCACGATAATGTCGTATTTCCGCTTGTTAGCCGGGTTCACCAGCTTCACATTGAATTTATGCTTGGTCCATTTTTCAGCCAGAGGGCCGGCAGGAATTTTAGAATCTAACTTCATATGAATGACGATTATCCTAGGCTCTTAAAATAAATAACAATGGGTATAAGTGCGAATAGCGCCGGCACAACGATAGCGAAAATTCGCCCTGTAATCCGGATGACCGGCGTGTATTTCGGGTGGTTCCATCCCAGCGTCTGAAATGCGCTGATGAAGCCATGCCACAGGTGAAAACCTACAAACGCCATGCTGATGATATAGAACCCTACATACCACCACAGGCTATAGGCTGCTTCAACAATAAGGAAAACGTTGGGGTAAGTTTCGCCGTCGTAGGTGGCCTCGGGTATGCCGTCGTTTTTAAACTCCCACCAAAAGCCTTTGAGGTGCACCACCAGAAACACCAGCACCAGCGTACCAAGTATACCCATGTTTCTGGAGGTCCAGTGGCTGTTGGTTTCTGCTCTCGAAATCTGGTACCCTACAGGGCGGGCTTTGCGATTCATTCTCGTAAGCACTATAGAGTAGATTACATGAAGGATGATAAACGCAAAGTTCAGCTTGGATACTGTCTGAATAAACGGATTATGCGCCATGGTATGGGCATAAATGTTAAACGACCTCCCATCATCACCTACGAGCATTGTGAGATTTCCCGCCAGGTGAACAACGAGAAAGAGAATCAGGAACAAGCCTGTAAGCGCCATGAGGAGCTTTCTAAAAATGCTGCTATGAAGCGTTGTGGTAAACCAACCCATAAAATTTTCGTGTTTCTCAAACGTTTTAGATAGAACCGGTCAAAGGTAATTCCCGGATAGCATTTTACCAATCCGCTAGTCCTATTTTGAACGCTTCTAAACATAAGGCTATGGGGAATTGCAGCCCTTCATTGTTTAAGCTATAACTAAGCCGTATTTTGATACTTATTTCACTCACCGACCCGCTGTAAAATGGAAACGCTGCTGAATTTGGTTAATAAAGTAAAAAGGCTGATGGTCGTCTCTTTGATTGCCGGCTGGCCTTTTTTGGCTGAAGCCACGCATGTGAAAGGAGGCTACATAAGAGCAGCACAAACCTCGGCCAGCAACCGCGAATTTGCTATACAGCTGGTGGGCTATACCGACACCGGGTCGGCAGTGGCTTTCGGAGGCGGAGAAATTGATTTCGGTGATGGCAGACTGGCCCGGGTGGATGAGGAAGCCCTGTCTCGCGAAACAATAGACCTCGGGAACGGTGTTGCCAAACATATTTATACAATTGCCCATTCCTACCAGGCACCAGGTACCTACCTGATCAGCTACTCCGAAAATTACAGAAATGCGGGAATTCACAATCTTTCCAACCCGGTGCAAACAGCATTTTATGTAGAAACAACTGTTCTGGTAGACCCGCTGGTTGGCTTCAACTCAACACCCACCCTGGTTGCCGACCCCGGCACCTATGCAAAAGCAGGGGAAAGGTTTTATAATTCGCTGGCGTGTTACGACGAGCAGGGAGATAGCCTCGTCTACAGCTTCGCAGTGCCGCTGGAGGCCCACGCTACTCACACAGCGGGATTTAAATGGCCCAACGATGCAGGCTTTTATACGGGACCAGGCGACGTAGCTAACCCCGCCTTTTCGATGGATAAGCTGAGCGGACAGTTTACCTTGGATGCGCCGCACCTGGAGGGTGAATTTGTGCTCGCTTACCGCATACTGGAATACCGCAAAGTGGATGTGCAGTGGCACCTTTTAAGCACCACACATGTCGATTTTCAGCTAAATGCTATTGAAACGACTGAGAGCAGCAGGACGATAGATTTCGAGCATTCGTTTA
Source organism: uncultured Imperialibacter sp. (assembly GCA_965651695.1). Lineage (GTDB taxonomy): Bacteria > Bacteroidota > Bacteroidia > Cytophagales > Cyclobacteriaceae > Imperialibacter. The sequence continues at coordinate 14,175 of CBFGTI010000099.1, forward strand.
CCAGCGAGGGGGAAATAAATTTTTCAGTAGAATTTTCAGACGTGGCCGGCGATTCGCTCACATGGGCTTTTTATGCAAACAAGCCCGTGGTGTGGGAGGGTGTGCCTCAGCAGCAAAACTACCTCAACGGTAAGGAAATAGAAGGTGCAGTGTTTTCAGGGCTTATCGTACCGGAGCCCGGCTCGGTGCGGCCAGTAATAGTTGTAGCCGAGGCCAGCGGGGTGGTGCAAGGCTCCAGGTTGAAAACGGTAAAATCCTATGCGATTCATCCTGAGGGAAAAGAATATATGCTTACTGCCGTTAATAAGAAGGAAGTGCCGGGAAAGGTGAGTATCTACCCCAATCCTGTCGAAACAAATTTGACTATTCACATAGAAAGTGAAACTATAGGGCGCCCTATCGACGTGCAGATTATGAGCTTTTCGGGGCAAACTATTTTGAAGGGCGGCGTTCCTGTTTCTGGTAAAATAGCTACCTTGAATATTGAAGGTATACCGGCCGGGATCTATCTGATAAAAATAAATCAGAGTGAAAAAACATATCTTACTAAGTTTGTTAAAAACTAACGTTAAAGATGCTTGCAACCGTTTATATCGAAGTCGTGTTTAAGTAGTTGTAAGTTTATGAAATAGCCACCAAGCGCACCAACCTGAATGAAAATGAATAACCATTTAGAAGGCTGATGTTCAATATCAAATGGATTTAGCTATTGCATCGCTCCGGCGAACCGGTGGCCGCTGAAAAAACATTCTATACACGTGAAACCTATGTGGAAAAAATTATCCATTGCCTTTGGCGGAATTCTAACCGTTCTGCTTTCTTTTCCCACTGAAGTTGCAGCTACACACATACGTGCCGGAGAAATTATTGCAAGGCGGATATCCAACCAGAGCCTTACCTACGAGTTTTCAATCATTGGTTATACAGATACCGGCTCATCCGTTCAGTTTGGCGGTGGAGATATCGACTTTGGCGATGGCACCATCATTAACATTGAAGAAGGGGCCGACTTTGGCGAAACCATTAACCTGGGCGATGAAGTAGCCTACAACGTTTTCAAGATAACCCATACCTATCAGGCGCCGGGCACCTACTTTATCAGGTTCAGAGAGTTTTACAGAAACGCCGGCGTAGTGAACATGACCAACTCGGTGGAGACACCTTTCTACACCGAAACCATGCTCGTGATAGATCCTTTTTTCGGGTTGAATAACACGCCGGTACTTTTGGTTCCGCCGGTAGACAGGGGAGCCGTGGGTGCAACATTCATTCACAATGCAGGTGCTTTCGACCCCGATGGCGATAGCTTGTCGTACCGCATTTCGATTCCCAAAAGGAACTTTAACGAAGAGGTATTTGGGTACAAGTCGCCGATAGACCCTGTGTTTTACGAGGGAATAGACTACAATACATCCAATCAGGACCAGGACGGGCCGCCGGAATTCGGGCTCGACCCAATATCGGGCAACCTTGTGTGGGACGCCCCCGGTATGATGGGTGAGTATAATGTGGCATTTATAGTAGAAGAATGGCGGCTGATAGCGGGGGAGTGGGTGCAGCTTGGCTACGTAACCCGCGACATGCAGATCATTATCGAAGACTCAGACAACGAGCGGCCCGAAATAGTAGTGCCACCTGATACCTGTGTGGTAGCTGGCACTTTTCTCGAAACCCAAATCGTAGGTACCGACCCTGAAGGATTGCCGGTGCTGCTCGAGGCATTCGGTGGGCCGTTTGAGTTTCTGGGCTCTCCCGCCACCTTTTCGCCAAGCCCGCCTGTTTATCAGGCATCGCCCGGTACACTCGATTTTACCTGGCAAACCACCTGCGGCCATGTGCGGGACCGTCCCTACGAGCTGCAGTTTAAGGTGACAGACACCCACCCCGGCCCCAACCAGGGCCCCAAGCTGGTTGATTTTAAAACGTGGAATGTAACCGTGGTAGCCCCTGCACCCGAAGGCCTTACAGCTACCATACAGCCGGGCAAGGTAATAGACCTTAGCTGGGATGCCTACGATTGCACCAACGCCGCAAGCATACAGATATGGCGGCGGGTAGATAGCTATGACTTTACGCCGGAAAACTGCGTGGTGGGCATGCCCGAATTTGCCGGCTACGAGCTGATTGACGTAGTGGATGTGGGTGCGCAGTCGTATTCCGACGATAACCTGGGCCAGCTGCTCGATGTGGGCGCCAACTACTGCTACCGGCTGGTGGCAACGTTTCCCTCTCCCGGCGGCGGCGTTTCTTATGCATCACAGGAAGTTTGCAACATCATACTGGCCGATGCCCCGGTAATGACCAACGTAGACGTGAAAACTACCAGCGAAACCGACGGCACCATTGAGGTGAAATGGCAGCACCCTTTTGAAATAGACCAGGCCAACTTTCCGCCGCCCTACAACTACCAGCTTTTCCGGGCCGAAGGTTTTGGTGGCGAAGAGAACCTTGTGAGCCTTGGCACCACGCAGGACACCGTGTTTGTGGACAGCGGACTGAATACGCGGGATGTGATTTACAACTACAGGGTGCATTTGGAAGAAGCCGACGGTACGCTCATCGACACCTCTGCTGTGGCCTCGGCAGTAAGGCTTGAGCTGAAGCCGCTGGTGCAATCTATAGAGCTAAGCTGGTATGCAGACGTGCCGTGGTCGAACAATACGCAAGACTACCCCACGCATTACGTTTACCGCAACAGGATAGATGAAGCCGACCCCGGCAGGTTTGAGCTGATTGCCGAGGTGAATGCCAACAGCGAAGGTTTTTACTTCTGGGACGACGGTACCTTCAACGGCGTGCAGCTCAACGAAAACCTGGAGTACTGCTACTATGTAACCACCCAGGGCAGCTATGGCAATCCATCAATAGCAGAGCCCATAGTGAATAGTTCGCAAATAGCCTGCGGCCAACCCAACGACCGCACGCCGCCCTGCGACCCCATTAACCTGGCTATTGCCGACGGGTTTACCTGCGAGGCTATAGTGGCCAATCAGCCGTGCAACTTCAGCGCCTTCAGCAACAGGTTTACCTGGGAAAAGGTAGTTGATGGCGAATGTGAGGATGATGTGCGGAGCTACAACATCTACTTTTCCGAAACCGGCCAGGATGGCACCTTTAACCTGATTGATAATGTAGCAACGGAATCGTACACACATCTTAACCTCGACTCTTTCAAAGGCTGCTACAAAGTATCGGCGGTTGACAGGTCGGGCAACGAAAGCGGCCTTACCGAGGCCATTTGCAACGACAACTGCCCTTATTTTGAGCTGCCGAATGTATTTACACCCAATGGTGACGGCAAAAATGACGTTTTTGGGCCCTTCTTCGACGACGGCACGATATCAGATTTCGATCGTTCACGGTGTGCACGCTTTGTAGAAGCAGTAAATTTTGTGGTGTTCGACAGGGCAGGTAACCCGATATACAACTTCAATTCTGAAGATACAGAGAGCAGTATACTTATCAACTGGAACGGCCGCAGCAACGACGGATCGGAACTCGCAGCCGGTGTTTATTTTTATACTGCCGATGTTTTGTTCAACGTGCTGGATCCTAAGCAAGCCACCAAACAATACAAAGGATGGGTGCACCTGATGAGGTAAAATATTTGCCTGACCGGCTCATTTTGTTCGATGGGGTGTGCAATTTGTGCAACTCGTCGGTCAATTTCGTGATCGACCACGATCCCGCCGCCAGGTTTTCTTTTGCGTCGCTCCAGTCGGAGGTGGGCCGGCAGGTGCTAAGGCACAACCACCAACCGGAAAACTCGCTGGAGAGTGTAATGCTTTGGCAAAACGGGCGCCTTTATAAAAAAAGCAGGGCTGCACTGGAAATTGCCAGGCAGCTTAGTGGTTTGTGGCCGGCTTTGTATGCTTTTATTATTGTTCCGCCTTTTCTTCGCGACCTGGTTTATAACTTTATAGCAGCCAACCGGTATAAATGGTTTGGTAAAAAAGACCAGTGCCGCTTGCCTGAACCCGGACTGAAACAAAGGTTTTTTGAAAGCTTGCCGGCATAGGCTGGCAGATATATTTAGGTCGCCGGCGCCAACCCTTGCCGGTAGTTCGATGTCTCGGTACTGAAAGCGATAGTGGAAACGGCTGTTCAGTTGTTTTGGGTAATGGGATGTTGATTAAAAGCTGCAAATGATGAAGAAGCTGCTGATATTATTTTTACTGACGCTGCTTTTGCAAGCCAACCTCATGGCTACGCATATTCGCGCTGGCGAAATCATTGCTCGCCGCATTTCGCTTTCCAATCCTACCTACGAAATTACCGTGGTCGGCTATACCGACACAGGCTCTTCGGTAGAATTTGGCGGGGGAGTTATCGACTTTGGTGACGGCACAATTAAACCTTTGGAGGAGGCGGATTTCCGTGAGTTCGCCAACCTGGGGAACCAGGTGGCTGTTAACAAATTTACTTTTATTTATACCTATCCGGCCGGAGGAACTTACGTGATCAGGTTTTTGGAGCAGAACAGGAATCTTGGCATCCTCAATATGTCCAATTCGGTGGACACACCATTCTACATCGAAACAGAAGTGGTGATCGACGTTGCCTTCGGGCTCAATCGCACCCCGGTACTTTTGGTGCCGCCAATAGATCGTGGGGTCGTTGGTGCGTTGTTTTTGCACAATCCCGGTGCTTTCGATGCAGATGGCGACAGTATCGCCTATCGCATGACGGTGCCCAAGCAGTCTCTTACAAGCGATGTGTTCAACTACCTGCTGCCCAATCACCCCACTTTTTACCGCGAAGATGACGATTGCAATACTGCGGGTGTCAATAATCTGCAGTTTTCTCTCGACCCATTGTCGGGGGAGCTGCTATGGGACGCACCAGGTATGATGGGTGAGTATAACGTGGCCTTTGTAATAGAGGAATGGAGAAAAATTGAAGGTGATTGGAGAAGGTTGGGATATGTGACCCGCGACATGCAAATCATAATTGAAGAGTGCAGCAATGAGCCTCCTACGCTGGTGGGGCCGGAAGATATATGTGTGGAGGCGGGTACCCTTATTAGTGAGTCGGTTTCTGGCTACGATCCCGAGGGCCAGCCAGTTATGCTGGAAGCTTTTGGTGGGCCGTTCCAGCTTACGTCTCCAGCCACTTTTTCGCCGAGGCCACCCGATTATCAGCCTTCTGTGGGAACGCTCGATTTTACCTGGCAAACCACCTGCGGCCATGTGCGTGAGCGCCCTTACGAGGTGCAGTTTAAGGTGACAGACACCCACCCCGGCCCCAACCAGGGCCCTAAGCTGGTTGATTTTAAAACGTGGAATGTAACCGTGGTAGCCCCTGCACCCGAAG
>CBFGTI010000100.1:0-19455 GCA_965651695.1 uncultured Imperialibacter sp.
TCGCTGGAAATAAACGCCGACATTATCAGGATCATACTCACGGGCTTTTCTGACATCAAGTCCATTGAAAAAGCTGTAAACAACTGCGGCATTTACAAGTACATGACAAAACCCTACGAGCAGGGCGACATGCGCATGACGCTGGACAAAGCACTGGAAATGCAGAAGCTGAAAGCAGAAAAAGAAAAACTGCTTGTGTTGCTGAACGAAGCCAACCGCGACCTGGAGATGAAAGTGGAAATGCGGACCATTCAGCTGCACGAGGTAAACCAGCGGTTGATAGATGGATTGAAATATGCGAAGACGGTTCAGCAATACTTGCTGCCCGACCAGCAGGAATTTGACGACGCATTTAAGGACTCATTTGTTTACTACCAGCCTAAAGACTATGTAGGGGGTGATTTTTACTGGCTTGGAAAAGCCGGAGAGCAAGGCGCCAATGTCTCTCTTGTGTCGGTGTTCGACTGCATGGGACACGGAGTGGCAGGCGCCCTGCTTAGTATGACGGGAGAATCATACCTGTCTCAAATTGTCTACGACAAGAAAATCTACCGCCCCGATCAGGTTCTGCAGGCGCTCGATCAACTCCTGCTCCACAACCTAAACTCGAACACCTCCGCTGCAAACGATTTTCAGACCATCGACATGGCTTTCGTTGCTGTAGACCGTGACGCACGAACTCTCATGTTTGCCGGCTCAAAAATGGACCTGCTTTATTTCGACACTGGGGGAGACTTAACAATTGTAAAAGGCAACAGGAAATCGCTGGGATTTGCCCATAACCAGGGGCCAGCGGCATTTACCTGCCACAGCATTCCGCTAGACGATGTCGCGCAAGTGTTTCTCCTGACCGACGGAATTAAAGACCAAATGAGGTCGGACAACAAGAAATTTGGACTAAAGCAGCTAACCGAGCTCCTCACCAACGTCCACCACCTGAGGTGCTCCGAACAAAAAGAAGCCATTGCTTCCACGCTGAAAGCATGGACAGGCGGAGGCACTCAAATGGATGACATAACCATTATGGGATTAAAAATTTAACGAGGCGCTCAACAACAAATAGCAGAAATGTCGAATGTAAAACAGCATTTAAGAGAGCTGCAGCAGCTCACAAAGGCCGACGCCGTCGGTCTTCTGGAGGTCTATCCGGCGCTTAAGGAGGAAGCATTTGTTGATTCTTCGGAACTGGATTTTTTCAGGGAGTTGGGTGTGGCCAGGTACCAGGAGCTGTCGGCAAGTATTTTTGAAGGCACGGAAAATACGGTGAGCACATTTACATCGAAGGACAAAATCATTTTCTTCAAAATATTCGACAACACCAAGATCCTCTACGCCTCTGCCAGCGGCACAAACATCAATCAGGGTAAATTTCAATCAATGTTGAACCTCGTGTCGAGCCATTTATGAGCATGGAATTTCTGTTGGGCGAGCTGGAAGATCTTTTCCCTCAATTGCAACTGATCGGCAGCTACTACGGCCAAAAAAAGCTGTCGTTCAAAAAGAATGCAGCCACCAACATTAGTGTGAAATCTGTAGAGTTGCTTTTGAGCCAGGTAGTGGCTGCAAATACCGGCAGCAGTGCGGTTTCGGTGCGGGTAGACGCGGGTAGAGCCGGTTTTGTGTATTTCCACCGAACCAACGCCAGCAACTGGCTGGTGATTGGCAGTGCAGAGCCGGTTTTCCCTCTGGTGAATCTGTTCATCCAGCAACTGGAATTTGCCGGTGAGCCAGAGCAGCCGATCGCATCTGATGCAACTGACAAACAAGTACCGAATCCACTTCCGGATCTGCTGGTAAACGCCAGCGAAGACCTGGTGGCTGCATACCGGATGCAAAAACGCTTTCTAAGAAAGATAAACTGGCTGTCCGCCAACATATCGCATAAAGCGCTCCATTTCAAACCCGCCGATTTGGTAAGCGGCGCCATTTATTGGTACAAGAACTTTGATACCGCCAGTATTATTGCCGTTGCCGACAGCAATATCAGGGGACTTGAGGGATCGCTCATCACATTTTCAATCAACTCACTTTTTAACGAAGTCTTCGCCAGAGATGTCGAAGACCTGAGCTATGCAATTACTCAGATCACCAAAAATGCCCATAGCTACAATCTGAATGTTACCAGCGAAGAAGAATTTGAGAAGCTAAAACCTGTGGAATTGGGAATTCTGAGGATCGACTACGAAAAAAAGCAGGTTTTCTATGCTTCCAACGGGGCCTCATTACTACTAACTAAAAATGGCGCTCCCCAATGGTGCAACGACCTGAATGCAAGTTTTTCTTTTAACGGGGTCGGTGTTGCCGCCTTAATGACTAGTGAAACACAGGCCGCCTTCTCAAGGGAGGCGCTGGAGCAAGTAATGGCCGAACTGGCACAAGAACCAACCCGGATGAACGACAAAGGGCTGAACGAACAGCTGCAAAAAACCAACAGTGGCAGGTGCAATAACGACCTGGCACTGATAACGATAAAAATTTAAACCAAAGCAAACTTTAAACTTAAAACAAAATGAATGTAAACGACGGAATTGCGGCAGCACTAAAGAATGTACCTAAAGCTGTAGCAGCGGGTGTAGTAGACATGGGAACCGGCATGATGCTGGGCATAAAAACAACCGGCAGCCATCCCCAGGAAGTGTTCGACTTTTTGGCCGCAGCAACCAAAGACATGTTTGAAGGTGAAAATGTAACCACCATTGAAAATATGTTTAAGAAAGCACGGGGTGTAAAGTCGGACGAGAAGTATTTCAGGGAGATAATCGTAACCTCCAAAAACCTTCTTCACTTCTTTACACGACTGCCAAACAACCCCACAATAGTTTTTGCGGTGGTGTGCACTATCGATGCCAACGTAGGCCTTGTGCTGGTTAAAGGCAGGGAAATAAGCAAGGATCTCAAAGTTTAACAGCATCCCATTGAAGGCGAAGCCTGTAATCAACTTCAATAAATTGAAAATTAGCATGGAGGATAAGGTCATTATCGACGACCTCCATGCTGCAATCTTTGCTGGCACATGCACCGTAATTCTTGGCCCCGGGGGCAGTGGCAAATCCACTCTTTTCAGTATAATCAGAAACGAATTACCAACCCCACCATTCGCGGTAGAAGGTGATATTGCCGTGAGTGCTGCCAAAATAAGGCTATTAGACCAACACCAGCGATGGGATAAAGCGCAAACGCCAGTTGCAGTATTTCGCAGCGAAGGCTACAGCTACCCGAGCGAGGTTTCGGCGTGCTGGGGCAAGTTTCCTGATTTTGCCGAAAAGCTTACTGCCTTTTCTAACCTGCCGCTGTCGGACGTGCCCAAAAAATACCACAAAATAGTGGCGTTTACCCTGGCGCAGGCTGGCCGCAATTACGACCTGCTTCTGCTCGACGAACCCGAAGTAAATATCGAAGACAACCTGGCATACCTCATCACTAAGATTAACGAATTAAAGTTGAAAAAGACTGTAGTTGTAAACACCCATCATATGCTGCTTGCAGAAAGCATCGCCGACAAAGTAATGGTACTATTTTATGGAAAGCTTAAGGAGTACGCTACAACGCCGGATTTTTTAACGTCAGAAAATCCAGATGTTCAATACATTATAAAAATGGGCTGCTAATGATAAGCGGGTTTCACTGGTTGATAGCAAATAAGCTGGCCGGCTCAGCGCAGCCGGGGGTTTATCACGATTTCGATGAAGATGTTTTGTCGCTGAAGGAAGTGGGGATCACCGTGATTGTGTCTCTTACGGAGAAGCCTGTAACGCCGCGGCTGGAAGCTTTTGGCTTCAAAGTACATCACCTCCCCATAGACGACATGAGCATACCCACCCCACGAGAGGCGCATACAATATGCCGGTTTATAGTAGATGCGCTGCAGCAGGGAGAAAAGGTACTGGTGCACTGCAAGGCTGGGATTGGCAGAACAGGAACCATACTGGCGTGCGCCCTCGCCGAACAGGGGTTGTCGTCGGCGGAAGCTGTAATAGAAGTAAGAAAAGTAAACCGAGCCTATATTCAAACTTATGCCCAAGAGAAATTTGTAGATCACTACAAGCAGTTTTCGGACAGCACCAATAATTCCTCCGGATTACATTAACGCTATACTGAAAAATGACGCGAATTCTTCCCTCACCAGTTTTGAAAGATGAGCTGCTGGTAATTGGCGCTACCAGGCTTACTCCCTCAGTTTTGCTAGACTTAACCCGGGGCATTTTCGAAATAGCCGGCAGTTCTGCGCCAGAATCCGCCATTGAATTTTACTCCCCACTTTACACCGCACTCGACGCTCTTTTAACTAAACCCGGCTTGCAAATCAAGGCCAGTTTCCGTATGGAATATTTTAACACAAGTTCTTCAAAATGCATCTACATGCTACTGAAGCGGTTAAGCGATCTGGCTCAAGCCGGCCACAGTATTGAGCTCTACTGGTACTACAATGCTGGCGACGACGACATGTTTGAAATAGGCCAGGACTATAGCGACCTTCTTGATATACAGATTAACCTCATCGGAATTTAGAAGCTGGCCTGAAAGGAATGAAATGCGATGTGAAACGATAATTAAAGCAAACAACATTTAACACCCGATTTTTTTTGATCTAACCACGCTACTCATGACTACCGCAATACAGGAAATACCATTCACCCCACCCGTTGCGGGCTCCGATGCGCTACCGCGCACCCTTTCCACTCTGGCCTACCGGTGCACTCCTTTGCCGGAAGGCCGCCTGCTTGCAATATTGGGAGGCTGTGCGGAACTAACCGGATACACCCCTGAAGAGCTGCTGGCCGAAGTTGAAATATCGTTGGCCTCCATCGTACACCCGGCAGACAAAAGCCTGTGGAATGACACCAGCCACACAGAATTTTCGCACTTGGTTTACGACTTCAGAATTATTTGCCGGCAGGGGCAACTAAAATGGGTAAAGCAGACTGCCTCCGGAGTGTATGATTCCAGCGGAAAGCTGTTGCATATTGAGGGAATTATATTTGAGAATCCGGAGGCAAAGAATACTTCATTACTTTCCAACGCTTTCATCTCTTACCAGAATGCGATCAACAGTGGTTCGATTGTATCCATAACCGATACAAAAGGGCGCATAATATTTGCCAACGATCTTTTTTGCCATCACTCCCAGTATTCCCGCAAGGAGCTGCTCGGCAAAGCCCACCGGATAATAAATTCCGGCTACCATAGCAAGGCATTTTTCGCCAACCTGTGGGAAACGATAACGAAGGGGAACATTTGGAGGGGAGAGATTAAAAACAAAGCCAGGGACGGGAGCTTCTATTGGGTAGACACCGTAATATCTCCTGTTCACGACAATGAAGGTAATATTATCCAATTTCTTTCCATTCGAAACGTAATTACTGCCAGCAAGCAGCAGGAAGAAAAGCTGGTGAACGCAGTAAATTTCAACAACCAGATTATACAATCGTCCGACCACGTTTTCTATCGCATTCAAATTGCTGAAGATGACAGCCGGGCAGCAAAACTCACCTACATTAGCCCGCAATCGTTGCAGTTTTACGGCAAGTCGCCGGAGAAAATGATTGGGTGCGGCAGCTTCTGGACCGATTTCACCCACCCGGAGGATATTCCAACAGTAAAAGAAAACATCGACTGCCTCTTTGCTAAAAAAGAAGGAAGAACCTTTAGTTACCGCATTTTCAACTGCCAAAAACAGGATTACCTGTGGGTGGAAACCTTCAGTTGCCCAAGCATTGATGCACAGGGGCACATAAGAGAAATCTATGGTTCGGTGAGGGACGTATCTAAAAACAAGGAGTACGAAGAAAAACTGCAATACAAAAGATGGTTTTTGAGCGAGGGCCAACGGTTGTCTCAAACCGGAAGCTGGCATATCAACATGAAAACCGGCGAACTGTTGTGGTCGGAAGAAACCTACAGAATTTTTGGAGTGGAGAAAGGCACGCCGCTCAGCAACGACAGGTTTCTTTCTTTCGTGCACCCCGACGACCGGGAATTTGTGAAAAATGCATGGCAAAAAGCCCTGGAGGGGAAAGTATACGACCTTGAGCACCGCATTGTAGTAAATGGCAAAACAAAGTGGGTAAGACAGCGAGCCAGGGTAGAATTTGACGAAACCAATAGTGTTCTGAACGGATTTGGAGGCGTGCAGGACATCACAATTCTAAAGGAAAGAGAAATTGAGCAACAAAAGCTGGTTGAAGAGCTAAGCGCCAGAAACAATGAGCTCATGCAGTTTAACTACATCGTTTCGCACAACCTGAGGTCGCATACGGCCCGGATTCTCGGGCTTTCCGGCGTCTTAAATAGCGGTCGCCGGCACAGTGAAAGTGAAGTGGCCAAGGTGATCGAGCTGATCGGAAAATCGGCAGAAGACCTGGACGGGCTAATTCAGGATCTGAACCTGATACTTTCCTCTCGTGCACCTCTCAACGAAAAAAAAGAGTCGGTGCTGATGATGGACGTGCTCAGTACCATCTCCGCCTCGCTGGAATCGCAAATTAAAGCTACCGGCACAATCATTCACCTCCACATCGACGATAACGCATCCTCTATCACCACGATCAAAAGTTTTCTCGAAAGCATCTTTTACAACTTAATAAGCAATGCCATCAAGTACAGAGCTGAGGGAAGGCGTCCTGAAATACGCATCGAGGTAAAAAGATCCTCAGCCGAAACAGAAATCACAGTTGCCGACAACGGACAGGGCATCGATCTGGCCAGGTACGGCGAGAACATTTTTGGCCTGTACAAGCGATTCAACCTTTCTGTCGAAGGAAAAGGATTGGGCTTGCACATGACAAAAACCCAGATAGAAGCACTCGGAGGGAAAATTACGGTGGCAAGTGAACTAAATACAGGAACGACTTTTAGCATACGGCTCCCGCACTAGGTAAGCCTCCAGCCCCGAATTTCAATTATTTACTTAAACAACATATTTATGGCAACAGAAGAAAAACCAACCTACCAGGCATTAGCAATAGAAATAGACGTGCTTTGCGACCGCTGCCAGGCAGAGGTTAAACAAGGCGAAACAGCGTATGTACATTCGGAAAACGGAGAGCTTATCTGCGAAAAATGCCAGAGAGGCTGATCCGTGGCACCTGTAAGCCATCATCAACCGCCTTTTTCCCACTAAACACAAGTTTTTAAATGGCTACAATTGTTTACGAATCAAATGCTTTTCTCAGCCTTTCGGGCGAGACTGTGCTGGAAACCTTGTTGAGAAACGGCGTTGAGATCCGTTTCTCATGCAAAAAAGGCTCTTGCCAAACCTGTAAAACGAAAGTGCTGGAGGGGTCTGTTCCGGCAGAGGCACAAAAGGGCTTGCCACCACACCTTAGGGAAAACAGAATCGTGCTGCCCTGTATCTGTATACCCGAAACCGACATGGTGCTAGCGGTACCCTCCCCCTCAGACCTCCGACAAAAGGCACTGGAAAAATCGCCCTACGAACTCAGAAATGAAAGTCACGACGAGCATCCGCGGCCCGACCCTGAGCTATGGAAAGCGCTTGACGAAGGAGCGCTGCTACTCGAAATCCTCACGGAATTTTATTTTGAGGTGTACCGCGACATTCGTTTGTCTCCCTTTTTCGCCCATACTACAATCGATAGGGCCATTGGCAAGCAGTACAATTTTCTGGAGGAGATTATCACCGGTAAGATGGTGTACTTCGGGGCTTACCCCCGCAACGCACACCACTGGATGGTAATTTCGAACGAGCTGTTTGACTATCGCGAAAACTTGCTGGAAAAAGTAATGTTAAAATTTGGCCTGCCGGAGGTTTACAGAAAACGCTGGCGCAATATCCACGAGCACTACCGTAGCCGAATGGTAAAAGAATACCCGTGGCCGAAAATAGTCGGAGGGCAGGTGATTCCGCTTGGAAACTTTGAAGAAATGGTGTCTGAAATTGAGATGGTGTGCGACCAGTGCCAGAACGAAGTACTGGAAGGAAGCATGATCAGGTACCATCCGCAGGAGGGCCAGGTTTATTGCAAAACCTGCGCCGGGCTTTAAGCGGGCCCACCCGAGGACGACAGGTATGATTTGAGAACCCCTAAAATCTCCTGCTCTTTCTCTTTTTCCGCTGTTATTTCCTGCATAAAGGCGTAGTATTTAAGCGGCTTCAGCGTGGCCTCATCGCTCTCCGGTATAATAATAGTGTAAAACCAGATGATTGACCCATCCCGGGTTTTGTCGCGGATGCGGCCTTTCCATATTTTGCCGGAGGTGATGGTCTGCCAAAGGTTTTGGTAGAAGCCGGCTGAGTGATAGCCCGAGTTGAGCAGGTTATGGGTTTTGCCAATGGCGTGTATTTGCTCGTAACCCGTTTTTGTTGTGAACATCGAATTTATGTACTCAATTTCGCCTTTGGCATTAGCTATCGTAACTGCAAATACTTCGTCGATAGCTGCCTTCAGCACGGCAATCTCTTCAAGCGCCTTGCGCAAATTACTATTGACTTGCTGAAGCTGCAACTGCGCTTCCATTCGGTCGGTAATGTCATGTACAGCGCCGAATGCGCTCACTATTTGGCCAGACGGCCCGGCCACCACCTCAGCACGCTCATGTACCCATTTTGTCTTTCCGTTTACCACAATCCGATGCTCAATATTGTATTTGCTGCCTTTCGCGGCTGTTTTCCAGGCTTCGTTTACGTAGTCCTGGTCGTCCGGATGCACAAACGACAAGAAATCGCGGTAAGTAACGGGAGTACTGGCGTCAATCTCAAAGATTTTGAAGGTCTCGGCCGACCACGTCAGCTTTTCCGATTCCAGATCGAGGTACCAGCTACCTATTTTTGCAATACTCTGTGATTGCTCCAGCAGCTTGCAGTTTTCAATTTCATTTTTGGGATGCGGGGAAAAAACTCTCTTCAACCCCTCAGAAGAAGACGAACCCATGCGCTAAAAAATTTCATGACAGTTAATTTTTCAAGATACGTTTTGACCGCCACTCTACCAATGTTTCTTGGGAAAAGAGGAAGCGTCTAACTCTGCTCATCCCATTCGCTGTCCCGTTTCAAGGTACATTCTTATCGAGTCCATAATCTCTTCTTTCCGGTTCTTTTGCTGCGTTATGTCCTGATACAGCGAATAATATCCGGAGATTTCGTGTGCCTCGTTTGTTAGGGGAATAATGACTACATAAAACCATACAACCTCACCTTGTTTTGTAAGATCCCTGATCTCGCCACGCCATACTTTACCCGTGATTATGGTCTGCCACAAATTGTTATAAAATTCTTGTGAGTGATACCGGGAGTTTAGCATCCGGTTGTTTTGGCCCAGCAGTTCGGCCGATTTGTAACCGACCATTCTGCAAAATCTCTGATTCACTTCAACTATGTTTCCGTTGGAATCGGTAACTGAAACACCCATCGTCTGATCAATAGCATCAATATGAAACTGGAGTTTCTTGTTCAGCAACTCCAATTCATTTTCATAGGATTTCAGCGTGGAAATATCCTGAATGGTACCGAATATCTTCTTTCTTTGGCCATCAGCAAAATTAATTTCTCCGCCGCCTGTAATGTTTATATAGCGAATTTCGCCTGTATCCCAACGCCTTATCCGCGCCACAATCTGTCTTATTTCGTTCGTTTGCAAACCCCGTTGCATTTGGGCCTCCACAGCAAGGCGATCCTCATCAGCCAAACATTTCAAGAATAAATCGGCCTTCGATTCCGCCCACCCCACTGGCACTCCCAGAATCTTATAAATTTCGTCCGACCATTCCACTTCGCCCGAGGCCATGTCTCTCACCCAATAGCCTAATTGCGCAATTGACTGAGCTTCCTTCAAAATCAGCGCCTGCTCTTTATTTCTTGCTTTGAATTCTCCGCCGGTAAAATCCTGGAAAACGGCCAAATGATAGCGAATACCCTTACTGCCCTTTAAGCCAATGTAGTCGCATTTGACATAAAGCATCTCCCCCGACTTTGTCACAAGCCTGTATTTCAGTTTTGCTACATCATTACCCCTGGCAGCCCTTTTCAAAAAATGCTCCACTTGTGGTTTGTCCGATTTATACACCAGCTCAGAAAAATGGAGCGTTTTTAACTCGTCGGACGTATATCCAATGATTTTTAACCACGCTGCTGAAGTATAAACCCTCATATTGTCGCAGTCGAAAATTGCAAAGTGCTTGTCAAGGTTGGTAGCTAAGGCTTCGCAAAGCTGAGAACCCACCTCTGGTTCTTCACTTTCAATTAGCGAAAGCAGCTGAGGACTTACATGTAAATTAATTTGCATCTGGAGGCTGCAGATAAGCCGGCCCAGTGTTTTGGTGTGCACAGGCTTTGTCAAAAAATAATCCACGTCAGCATCAGCCATTCCGGCTACGGGTCCGTCGGACACAACGATATTCCATCCGAGAGCTTCATGATTCTTTCTGGCAGCGTCATTCAGCCGGCCACCGTCAATAGCACATCCGTCACCAATTAATATACACGGAAAGTTTTCCGGGGATTGGTGCGGTGCCAGTTGTATCATTCGACCACAGCCAGCGCACATAGCCATCGCATCAAATCCGGAATCGCCCCACAAATAAGTTTTCATCAAAGTTTCCTATCTCTTAATATCAAAAGATAAGCTCCTTCCTTTCCAAAACCCGGCGTTTGATAAAAGGTATTACCCTTTCGCATTATTATCGGTAAATATGCTATGGAAATCGTCAACAAAAAAATTATTCGCGTCACGAAAAAAATTAATTATCAGTATATGAAAGCATTATCCGCAGGTAGTTCCCTAAAGCGTTCGTTAGTCACTTTTGGCCTCACGCTTAGTATCGTTATGCCCGTTTTTTCGCAGCAAATAGGCCTGCAACTCTACAGTCTGCGCGAGCAGTTCAAAACCGATGTACCCGGCACCCTGGCACTTATTAACCAGTGGGGAGTAAAAGAAGTAGAAGGAGGCGGCACCTACGGAATGGAAACCGATGAGTTTAAAAAACTGCTAAAAAAGAACAAGCTGAAGGTGATAGGCGTAGGAGCAGATTTCGCGGCGCTCGGCGGCGACCTCACCGCCATTATCGACAATGCCAAAACCTTCGGAGCGAAATACGTAATCACCTACTGGATACCGCATCAGGGCGATGATTTTACCCTTGAGGACATCAAAAAGGCTACTGAAGTATTTGGCAAAGCCGGCAAAACCCTGGCGGAAAACGGGCTTTCATTCTGCTATCACCCACATGGGTACGAGTTCAGGCCATACGGAGACGGCACGCTGCTCGACTACATGATACAGAACACCGATCCGGAACATGTCAATTTCGAGATGGATGTGTTTTGGGTGAAGCATCCCGGTCAGGACCCCGTGGCACTGCTGAAGAAATATCCGAATCGTTTTCCGCTTATGCACCTCAAAGACAGGGCACACGGCACCGAGGGCAATCAGTTTGGCCGCGCCGATGTAGAAACAAATGTTGTACTGGGTGCTGGCGATGTGGGAATTGCAGAAATAATGAAAACAGCCAAAGAGGTAGGAGTGAAACACTACTTCATCGAAGACGAATCATCAAGATCGGTTGAACAAATTCCGCAGAGCTTAAAGTTTTTGAAAGACCGGAAGTAAGCCTGTAGTCAACACACACCCTGTGCCAAAAACAAAACCACATCTTCCCGGATGTGGTTTTGTTTTTTTAATGGCTCCAACCGCTAGAAACGGAACAACCGGCCGTCAGTCCAGGGAATTCTCGACAGGATAAGCAGCAGGGCAATTCCGTAAAATATAGCCTGAAGCTTAAACTTTTTGCTACTGGCGGAAGATTTTTTAACCCTAATACTTCCCATCTGGGCAATAGCTACTGCCACAATCATTATCGAGATATGCTCTACAGCCCAGTATCGAATATCGGCCACCTTCATAGCCAGACCCATATTTTTGAGTGCACTGGTAGTAATAGGGCTATAAAAGAAGTAAAGCAATACACCAATAAGCAGCTGAAGATGAAGGGAAGCAATTAAGAAAGTGCCCATTTTTTTGTTGCTACTTGTATACTCCCTGCCCCCTCCCATTCCTTGAAGGGAGGTAACTATAACTACAATAAAAAGAACAAGCGCTACCCAACGGAGCCATGAGTGCGCAAATAGTAATATCTCGTACATTCTGTTTTTTTGGGTGAAGATACTTCATAGATAAGTTAAGCCAAAGCAAATTGCCCGGGAAGGTAAAATCCTGCCTGGTCCAAAAAAAAAATCTCAAGCGCTATAGTTGCGCACCACCAAAAATGATTAGTTTTCGACTTCAGTCTACTAGCCTTTGTAAGTTTTTTCCTGCACAGTATTGTACAATTCGTAGATTTACTTATTATTTTTCAAGTAGGAACGCACATCATTACCTTATTGAGGCTAACGGACCGAATCAATGGAGAAACAACATCACTTCACAGGGCTAACTCCTGAAGAGGTAGCTGCAAGCAGAAGTAAGCACGGCGACAATTTATTAACACCGGCAGAAAGGGATCCGCTTTGGAAATTATTCCTTGAAAAATTCGAGGATCCTATCATCAGAATTCTACTTATAGCTGCCTTCTTATCTCTTATTATTTCTTTCGTGCACAACGAATACGCCGAAACCATCGGTATTTTCTGCGCGATATTTCTGGCTACCGGGGTGGCGTTCTGGTTTGAGATGGACGCCAACAAAAAGTTTGACCTTCTGAACAAGGTAAATGACGAAACGCTGGTGAAGGTAATTCGCAGTGGCAATATCACGGAGGTGCCCAAGAAAGACATTGTAGTAGGCGACATTCTTGTGCTGGAGCAGGGCGAAGAGGTACCCGCCGACGGGCAGTTGCTGGAAGCCGTATCGCTGCAAATCGATGAGTCGGTGCTTACCGGCGAGCCCATGATTGACAAAACTACCAACCCGGAACACTTCCATACCGACTCTACCTACCCCTCCAATTGGGCCATGAGAGGCACCAAGGTAATAGACGGGCACTGCATACTGGAGGTAAAGGCTGTAGGCGATGCTACCGAATATGGCAAAGTGGCTCGCAAGGCAACAGAAATGACCCGCGAAGAAACGCCTCTGAACAAGCAACTGGACGGGCTGGCCAAATTAATTGGCGTTGTAGGTTTTGCACTGGCGGTACTTACATTTTCCACGCTGGTAGTTAAAGACCTCATGCTGGGGCCTAACCCTGTGCCGCTTGTCCAATTAGGCTCAGCCGGCATAGTTATCGTAGCTGGCATGGTGGCGTTGTCTAAGGTATGGATGCCGATTGTTTACGATGGCCTGGCACTCGCGGGCAGAGATGCTGAAGTTCCCAAAGCAGTGGAAGATGGCAGCTGGTACCGCTGGATTGGTTACGGCATTATAACCTTCGTTGTTTTGATTGCCCTGGCATACCCGTTGGGAATAAATCCACTCGACCCGGCCTATTGGGTTTCCATTGGAGTGGCTGGCAAAATCCTCCAATATTTCATGATCGCCGTTACCCTTATAGTAGTAGCTGTACCCGAGGGGCTGCCCATGAGCGTTACCCTCAGCCTTGCCATGAGTATGCGCCGAATGCTGAAGACGAACAACCTCGTGAGAAAAATGCATGCGTGTGAGACAATGGGAGCCACAACCGTGATTTGCACCGACAAAACCGGCACCCTCACACAAAATCAAATGAAAATCCATAGCACCGATTTTTATGGGTTGAAAGAACAGATTCCGCACAACAGCGAAGTGGCAGATTTGATAAGGGAGAGTATTTCTTCCAATACTACCGCACATCTCGACCTCTCTGACCCCTCGAAAGCCAAAGGCATTGGCAACCCCACCGAGTCTGCGTTGCTGCTGTGGCTCCACGACCATAAGGTAAACTACCAGGACCTTCGGGAAAAAATTAAGGTAATTGAGCAACTGACTTTTTCCACAGAGCGAAAGTTTATGGCCACGCTGGTTGATTCGCCCACGCTGCAAAAGAAAGTGCTCTACATAAAAGGGGCTCCGGAAATAGTGCTTTCCAAATGCACCAATGCACTTACAG
Organism: uncultured Imperialibacter sp.; assembly: GCA_965651695.1. GTDB lineage: Bacteria > Bacteroidota > Bacteroidia > Cytophagales > Cyclobacteriaceae > Imperialibacter. Next base: position 13,978 of record CBFGTI010000100.1, read on the forward strand.
AAAGTGAAACTGTGCCGGTGGATGATATAAAAACCGCAGTAGACCAACAGCTTTTCGATTATCAAAACAAAGCCATGCGAACCCTTGGCTTTGCGTATAAAATTATAGACGATGAAAGAGCAGTAACCATCCAGGAGCTGGCCGACTACGATCTCACATTTCTAGGCATTGTAGCCATTTCCGACCCCGTACGTGAAGATGTGCCCCTGGCCGTGGCTGACTGTAAGAGCGCCGGAATTGACGTGAAAATTGTAACGGGGGACACGCCAGGAACTGCCCGCGAGATTGGACGGCAAATCGGCATTTGGACGGCAGCTGATACCGAAAGGAATATTATAACAGGAACCGACTTTGCAAACCTTTCGGATGAGGAAGCACTTGCCCGTGTAGCAGACCTTAAAATAATGTGCAGGGCCCGCCCCACCGACAAGCAGCGACTGGTGCAGCTACTGCAGCAAACGGGGTCGGTAGTTGCCGTTACCGGCGACGGCACCAACGACGCCCCTGCCCTTAACTATGCCCACGTGGGGCTCTCCATGGGCTCTGGTACCTCTGTAGCAAAAGAAGCAAGCGATATCACCCTGCTCGACGACTCTTTTAACAGCATTGCCACCGCCGTTATGTGGGGCCGCTCGCTCTACCAAAACATTCAGCGGTTTATCCTTTTTCAGCTTACCATAAATGTGGCTGCACTCACTATCGTGTTTTTGGGCTCATTGCTTGGGTATGAGCTGCCGCTTACCGTTACGCAAATGCTGTGGGTAAACCTCATTATGGACACCTTTGCAGCGGGGGCATTGGCATCTCTACCGCCCGACCACGAAGTGATGAAAAGCAAGCCGCGCAACTCCGACGACTTCATTATTACACCACCAATGCGGAAGAACATACTATTTGCCGGATTTTCTTTCGTCATTATTCTTTTGGCACTGTTGAGCTATTTCACGGATGAGGAAGGCGCTGTTAGCCCCTACAACCTGTCGGTGTTCTTCACCATTTTTGTAATGCTCCAGTTTTGGAACCTCTTCAATGCCAAAGCCTATGCTACAGGCAAATCCGCTTTTCACGGCCTTCGGAATAGCGTAGGGTTTATTGTAGTGGCTATTCTGATTGTGGTTGGGCAGTACCTCATCGTAGAGTTTGGTGGTGAGGTATTCCGGACCGTGCCACTATCGTGGAGAGACTGGGGACTCATTATTGCCGGCACATCGGTGGTTCTATGGGTAGGCGAGGCAGTGCGGCTAGTGAAAAGAGCGCTAAAAAAAGACTAGCCACGGCGTCCCGAGAGCCAACCTTTTTCATCGGTTCCGTTTCTTATGGCGGTTAAAGGACCTAAAAAATGGAAACGAGAGGAAAATTTTTTTGCGCGGCAGCATTGCTATTAGCCATGATGATCACGTCGTGCGGGAACCACGATGATAGTAAAATACCTAACGGAATAGAATGGGAAAAACTAGGTCTCGACGGAAAGAACGTGAGAGAGCTTAGAAAATCCGGAAGCTCATTATTTGCTGCCACCGATGAAGGGCTTTTTAAGAAGAATCTTTTACAGAACGGTGAGTGGGTGGCATTGGGTTTTGAAGGCGAACCGGTAAGAAGCATTCTGATTGACGACAACACCATGTACGCCTCAGTGGTAGCCCAGGAAGACCCACAATTGTACATGAGCCCAGATGGGGGCGAAACCTGGGCAGAAGTTGAGGATAATTTTGGCGGGGATTTTCCTGAGCCAATTTTTCACCTGACCAAAGAAGCTGATGTTTATTACGCCACCGGTTACGCAGTTGTGGCTAAGTCCACCGATGACGGCGCCAGCTGGACGCCCATTTGGAACGACTGGCAGGCTTTTGCGACAGGAACTGATTTTATTGAAGTGAACCCCCACAATGGCGACCTTTGGGCCGGCGGACAAAATGCCATTGAACAAATGGTGCTGATAAAATCGGGAGACGGCGGCGAAACATGGCAGCAATGGAGCGACCTGGTGGAAGCCCCTAGTGTGGCGAAGGACATCTTATTCCACACCCACGAGTCTGCCCATGTGTATGTTGGTTTTGAGGGTGCCTTATTAAAAACCACCAATGGTGGCGCCACGTGGGAAACCCTGATTGCAAGCGATGAAAACAGGTTCTTCTTCGGCATCAGTCAGCACCCTGACGACCCTGATAAATTGTACGCTGCCGGGTGGCTCAAACGCTTCGACGACCCTCAGCCGCTCATTCTGTTTGTCTCCGACGATGACGGCGCCACCTGGAAAACGTACGAACACCCTGATGAAGATTTTGGTGGTGTGAACGATATGATACTGGCTGAAGAAGCGGGTGAAGTAGCGCTTTATGTTGGGTTGTGGAAAGGAGGCGTGTACCGGGTGGTAGTGCAGTAGCATGGATGCGCCTACTCTGAAACGACGAGGTTCTGGCGAAAAAAAAGTGCAGCCGGAACCTCGATTGTAAAACTGCTTCCCTTTTTTACGTCGGAAGTGAGCCTGACTTCTCCCCCCATTTTCTCAGCAGCTTTTTTTACGATGTAAAGGCCAAGACCATTGCCCTTCGACTCATAGTGGGCCTTAAAATACATATCGAAAACCTGGCCCTGGTACTCAGCCGGGATCCCGAGCCCGTTGTCTTCAACCGTAATAGAAATTTGAGCTCCCTTTTGCACCACTACTATTTTGATAGCCGGTTCCGGTTCTTTAGAGAAGTTAATCGCATTCTCCACCAGGTTTTCCACTATTACATTAATAAGAGTTGGGTAAGAGTGCACTACGTGCTGCAAAGTATACGACTGCGTCACTTTTATCTTCCTGCGCACGATCTCAGCCTTATAGCTCTCAAGCACACTGGCTACTCCCTCCTTTACATTTCCCTTGTAATAATGCAGCTCGTTTGGCCCCAGCTCACCCATCGTTTGCAGCTTGTTGAGCATTTTATCTAGGTAGAGAGCAGTTTCCCGCACAAGCCTGAAAAGCTCGGTCGCTTGTTCATCTTTGATGGTCATTTTTGCCAGATCGGCCAGCCCCAAAAAAGTAGTAAGCGGCCGCCGGAAGTCGTGCGAAGATCGGTAAAAGAAGGTGTCGAGCTCGAGGTACGCTTGCTTTAGCTGGCTGGTCCTTTCTTCCACCTTCTGTTCGAGCGTTTTGTTTATCTCCACCACTGTTTCGTTGGCCCGTTGAAGCTCGTCGTTCAGCAGCGACAAATTCCTCCGCGCCTTATACAACCGCTGGTTGAGCTTAATAAGCACCAGCGCAAAAAGAAAAAACAGCAGCACCGCTATGCCCGCAATGATGGTATACAGCTTTTGATTCTGGATTCTCGCTTGCTGCAACTGAAGTTGGTTCGACTGCAGCTCCCTTTGATTCTTCAGGAGCTCGATTTCATTCTCTTTCTTTTGCACATCATACATGGCCTGAAGCTCTGCTATCTTCATGGCGCTGGTTTCGGAATATATGCTGTCGTTTACTTCAATGTATTTTTTGCTGTAAGCAAGCGCACCACTCAAATCGCCCTTTCCTTCCAATAGCTCAGAATACAGTCGATAATTATTCCTCCGGGCTATTTTCGATTGCGTCATCTCGGCAAGCTTGCCTGCCTCTGCCAGATAGCCCGCAGCCTCTTCATAGCGTTTCAGTTTTACAAGAATGCCCGCAACGGAATTGTAAGAAATCGTGAGGTCCTGAGCATTAAGAATGGTTTTGCTAAACGAAAGGGCGTCGAGGTGTAGCTGCAAGGCGTTCGTTAGCTCGCCTCTGGCTTCGTAAACAAGAGCAAGGTTGTAGAGAGAGGCGGCAATGCCGAGCGGGTAATTTATTTGCCTCCGAATCTCAAGCGCGGTTTGGTGCTCCCGAACTGACGCATCATACTTCTTTTGGAGGAGGTAAACGAGCCCTCTAACATTGTGTACTGTAGCAATTCCCCTCAAATCTTTTATTTGCTCTCTTAAGGCAAGTGACCTGTCGCAAAACTCGAGAGCCAGCTGGTACCTGCCCTGGTCTTTATAAACCCATGCTATTTCGGTGTACAGCTGTGCCGTTTCGTAGCGCAAACCTAACGGCTCACTAATGGCCAAAGCATTAAAATAATAGTTGAGTGCCAGGTCAAATTCAGACACTTCGGTATAAATCTCCCCAATCTTAAGAAACAAGGATACTTGCTGAGGAGGATATTTGTAGTTGGTCGAAAGCCCAATCGCCTCTTTGGCATAGTCCATTGCCAGGGCGTAATTTGCACGCCTAAACTGATAATCGGCATTGTTAAGTGCGCATTTTATCTGGTGATATACATCTTTGATGCTGTCGCTCCACGCACAAACTTTATTATAATTTTTTTGAGCCAGATCCTGACGAAGAAGGTTGTCGTATGCTGCCCCGTAGCTGGAGAGCAATTCGAGCCACCGGATTTCAGGCTTGCCTTTATCGAGCAGCGCAGAGGCACTGTCGAGGTAAAGCAATGCCTGCTCGTTTTGCCAGAGCAGCAAACTAACTTTCGCATGCCCGTTATATGCTTTTGTGAGGCGCCGTGCGTCTACTCTTTTTCCTAAGGCTATTGCCCGGTCGAAAAACCGCTGAGCGGAGTCGTACTGGGCCAGGGCAACGTAGCTCTCACCGGTCATCGCCAGCGCATATACGTCATCATTTTCGGCACCAGCAATTTGCACCAGCAGCGATTCTTCAAACAGCTCAATAGCGTCCGCAAAGTGGCCCTTTCCAAGAGAGATAATACCGAAGAGCGTATAGGCGATTTTTTTTCCCTGCCCGTAGCTAATTGACTCGGCAAGCTGAAGTGACCGGCCGGCGTAGTGGGCTGCAATGCTGTCGTTGGAGTGCAAATACTGCCTGGCCAGCGCATTCAAAACATCAACTTTTTGACGGTCGTCACGGCTTTTCGAAAGCAAAACGGTAAGGCTATCCACCTGCGGCTGGCGGGCACTGCATATAGAAATGCTGAAGGAGACAACCGCGAGGGTTGCCGCAAAAATGATAATACGCCGATAGCTCACAAAAAGGTTTTACGATGGGGCTTTAAAAGTTATATAAAAATACCCACAAATAAAATAAAATAGCAAAGATGGGCGCCCCGGCCGACGTACTACAAATAAACCGGCATGTGCAGTTCTTCCAGTTTCTTCTATTATATTACCGGGCTTTACAACCTATAAAACTACATCTGTGGCATCAATTTCGATTAACACCAACCAGGGCAACCAGCAGCAGGCAGCTTCCACGGGATATGCGCAGGCCCAAATGTCGCTCTTTTCGCTCTTTTTTATGTGGGGTTTTATCACCTGCCTGAACGACATTCTCATCCCCTACCTGCGCAACGTATTCACGCTCTCTATCTTTCAGGCCACGCTAGTCCAATTTGCCTTTTTCGGTGCCTATTTTCTCGGCTCACTCATCTATTTTATCTTTTCGGTCAATTTTGGCGATCCTATCAACCGCATCGGCTACAAAAACGGCCTTATTTTCGGGCTGGTACTGGC
>CBFGTI010000101.1:0-19065 GCA_965651695.1 uncultured Imperialibacter sp.
ATGCTTTGCACGGTTTCCCGCATCATGGTGGTCATGGATGAAAACAATGAGCGCTGATAATGCAGGGAGAAATCTTCGGGCAGCAACCCGGGCTCATGGCCGGACGCAAGCGCTATGTGTGTTTGCGCCAGTCGTTTACCAATCTGCTTGGCTACTTCCGACGCATTGCCGCCAATAAACTCTTTTCGTTCTTCATCCAACTCTTCAAAAGAAATGGGCGAAGAAAACGATCCATCTTTAGGATACGACGAAATCACCTCCCTGTCTCTTGCCAGAATACGTTCTATGTAGTTTGTAATCCGGTCGTGCATGTACCGATAGCCGTCGCCATGGCTCTCTTCCAGCTTTTCGAGCAGCCCCAGGTTAAAGGAGTTGCTTCCTAAAAGCCACTCGATGCTACCGCCGTATTGGTTTGTTACTCCAGGGGCAAAAGCAGATAAATAATTTGCCAGCTCAGCGTCGGGGTGCGTGCCCTTGTCTACCCTGCGGTAAATTTTCAGCAGATATTCGCTGTCGTAGTTGATGGATGTGTATACTTTGTTGGTTGCGCTCACTTTTGAAGGCCGCCCGCCCAACGCCTGCAGCGCGGCCTGCTCATTTGCGGCAGATGAGAACAACAGCTCGCCCGTGCCCCTCAGTCGCTTGGATTCGGCAAGTGCCCTGAGCAACGCCTGCTGGTAGGCTGTTGAGTACACGGCGTCGCAGAGATAACCCGAAAGGTCGCCAACCTGCAAACGGGCAATTACCGCAGCCGGATTGTTTTCCTTTAGCCTTTTGCCTTCACGGCCGGTTACGAATATTACCGGCAAATGATACAGCTCGGGCAGGCCGCTTTCGAAACTCACCTCAACCAGCAAAACGGAGGCATCGGTTTTTTTGCTTGAAAGCGATGTTTGCGATAAGATGGCCGCGCTGTACACAGCCTGATTGGAAACAAACCAATCCATCCGCTGTATGTAAGCCGGTAGCACGGTGTTTTGCAGCAGTTCGAGCGTGTCTCCGGTAAATAGCGCATCCCACTGCTCTACGTGTATCGCCGGGTGGTGTACGTCGGTTTGCATGGCCACGCCCGGTTTTTGCAGCACGAACCACTGAAAAGAATGGGCTGCCAGCGTAAAGAAGTAGTTGCCCTTGTCTCTCACGGGCGGAAATGCGTTTTTGCTGAAAGCTTCCACCGGTGTATATTTTTTAAACTCCTCGAGGTCGATCTCGGCTGGCTGCGCATACTTCGAAAGGTTTACTATCACCAGCAAAGTTTCGTCTTCATAAGTGCGGGAGAAGGCGAGCACCTTCGGGTTATCTACATACATGAACTTCATATCGCCGCGGCTGAAGGCTTTGTACTTTTTGCGCATGTGGATGATCCGCTTCATAAACCAAAAGAGCGAGGAGGTGTTGGCCCGCTGCGTTTCCACATTTACCGATTGGTAGTGGTACTGCGGGTCGAGTATTACGGGCAAATACAGCTGCTGCGGGTTGGTGTCGGAAAAACCGGCGTTACGGTCGGGCGACCACTGCATGGGGGTTCTCACCCCGTCTCTGTCGCCGAGGTAAAAATTGTCGCCCATACCTATTTCGTCGCCGTAGTAAATCACAGGGGTGCCGGGTAGCGAAAACAGCAGCGAATTCATCAGTTCTATCCGCTTGCGGTCGTTTTCCATCAAAGGGGCCAGTCTATGCCTGATCCCCAAGTTGATTCGGGCTTTTGGGTCTTTGGCGTACACCTTGTACATGTAGTCCCGCTCTTCGTCGGTCACCATCTCCAGCGTCAGCTCGTCGTGGTTGCGCAAAAACATGGCCCATTGGCAGGTTTCGGGAATGTCGGGTGTCTGGTCGAAAATATCGGTAATGGGATAGCGGTCTTCCCGCTGCAGTGCCATAAACATCCGGGGCATTACCGGGAAATGGTAATTCATGTGGCACTCGTCGCCATCGCCAAAGTACGACGCCGAGTCTTCAGGCCACATATTGGCTTCGGCCAGCAGGCAAATGCCAGGGTAGCGTTGGTCGATATGAGAGCGCAATTTTTTTAAAAAGGCATGGGTTTCGGGCAGGTTTTCGCCATTGGTTCCCTCTCTTTCAAACAGGTAGGGTACAGCATCGAGGCGGAAGCCATCCACACCCATGTCGCACCAGTAGTCAAGTATTTTAAAGATTTCGCCTTGTACTAGCTCGCTGTCGTAGTTGAGGTCGGGCTGATGATGGAAGAAGCGGTGCCAGTAGTATTGCTGAGCCACGGGGTCCCATGTCCAGTTGGATGCTTCGAAATCCTGGAAGATAATTCGCACATCCTTGTATTTGGTGGGATCGTCGCTCCACACGTAGTAATTTCTCTCAGGTGAGCCTTTGGGTGCCCTCCTCGCTCTTTGAAACCATGGATGCTGATCAGAGGTGTGATTAACCACAAGCTCGGTTATTACCTTCAGATTCCGTTTGTGGGCCTCCACCAAAAACTCCCTGAACTGCTCTATATTGCCATAGCGTGGATTAATGGTGTAATAGTCGGCAATGTCGTAGCCGTCGTCTCTTAACGGCGACGGGTAAAAAGGGAGCACCCAGATGGCTGTTACACCAAGCTCCTGCAGGTAGTCGAGCTTTTGCAAAAGGCCACCAAAATCGCCGATGCCGTCGCCGTTGCTGTCGTAAAATGCTTTAATGTGGAGTTCGTATATGATGGCATCTTTGTACCAATGAAGCTTATCGTCCAGAGCTGTCCTTTTTTCCATAGAATACTGCCGTTAGTTTCAGGTTACCAGTGCCCGGCTGCCGTGCACATTTAGGAAAACGTGAGGCGGCTGAGATTATTTCCAAAAAAGCAGGAGAAGCAGTGACATACCCGTTTTGTTTAGGGCCTGCCATTGATAAAGCCGGCGGGCCGGGAACATCGAAATCAAAACTGCACCGTTACTTTTCCTGCCGCTTTTGTTAAGCTAACCTCTTTTGAGGTGCCGTTTACTGTGACTTTGTATTTTCCGTAAAAGGCACGAATGGCTAGTGTGCCCTCTTTGTCTGTGGGCTGTGTATGTCGCGTCCACCATTCATTGAAGACCAAATTTTGATAGGCTTCGGCAGCGGGGGTGGGCGACCAGTCACGCTTGTAGAGCGACGAAGCCGGAATCCAGTTGGCACCCTCCCAGAACCCCCACATTAAAATGCCTTCTACCGCGGGGTGTGCAAAGCAGATTTTGTAGTAGTCCACCAGCTCCTTCGCTTTCAATTGCTCTTCGTCGGCTGTCATGCTCGTTATTTTTTCGCGGTAGTACTTGCTGCGCTGCCCCGGCATGTTGAACTCCGTAATGCGGATAGGCAAATTGAACACAGCCAGCGAATCGAGCGACCTTTTTAGCTCATCACGGTCGAAAGTTTCGGCATGGAGGTGGCCCTGCACACCTATGCCGGCTATGGGCACTCCCTGTTTTAGCAGCGCCCGGATATGCGCCATGTAATCGTTGAGCCGGTTGCCGGTAAGGATGTCGTAGTCGTTTAAAAACAGCCTGGCTTCAGGGTCGCCGTTATGCGCCCATTCCGCCATTAGCCGGGTAATATCAGGCCCGAGCCGGTCTTCGTAGTAGTTGCCGTGGATCATCTCGTTATTCAGGTCGTACTCCACAAACCTGTCTTTGTACCTCGCCGTTACTGTTTCGGCACGGTGTTGCAGTGTTTGCCTCAACTCCTCGTCGCTCAGCTCTTTTACCCAGGGCTGTACAAACTGCGAAATCCCCCAAAAAAGGTTGTGAGCCCGCAGCGGGATGTTGTTGGCTTCGGTGAAACCCAGTATGCCGTCGACCACCGCGTAGTTTACCTGGCCCCTCTGCGGCTCCATGCTTCCCCACTTCACGGCATTTTCGGTGACCGCGGCATTGAAGTTTTCCAAAAATTTTTCCTTGTACTGCTCTTTATCTGCTTCCGGCCAGTTGTTTCCGGCCAGGCCGTTACTTATGGCCGCACCAAACCAGAACTCGTGGCTCAACTGCTCAACAGCCACTTCATCTCCCGGCCTGGCTTTAATAATGAGCTCCCCTTTACGGTGTCTGGCTATATCGTTGTCAGGCTGGGCGTACCCGCCAGCCAGGGTTACAAGTAGCGTGGCAATAGTGAACAATACCGAATGGGTTTTGAAGCAGAAAGGTAGGTTTATGTTTTTCATATCTGGTAGATTATAAGCTAAATATAGGGTTTTTGTGCGATGGAGTTAAACGCTGCTATAGAATGAGCCCTCGTGCAGGTGAATGGCAACTAGTTTAACTTAACTTTAAATAGAATAACTTAAAAATAAGTTTGTAAACTTAAAATTAAGTTGTATTCTTGTCTTGCTGATTAACAAACTCACAGGCATATGGTCACTCTAACTAAGGCAGAAGAGAAAATAATGAAGATTCTCTGGGGTATTGGAAAAGGTTTTATCAAGGATATAATCGAGCAATACCCCGACCCCAAACCCCCTTACAACTCCGTGTCGACCATTGTAAGGGTACTTGTGCAAAAGGAGATTGTAGGTTTCACGGCCTATGGCAATTCGCACCAGTATCACCCTTTGATCACCATGGAAGAATACAGTAAGGGGCAGCTGTCGAGGCTGGTAAAAGACTACTACAACAACTCGCTAACCCAGGTAGTCAACTTTTTTACTGAGAGTAAAAAGCTGGACGAAAAGGAGCTGGATGAGGTAATGAAAATGCTGGAAGAACTAAAATCGCAGAAAAATGGCTAAGCTGGTGATGTATCTTTTGGAGTCGAGTGCCCTGCTGGCATTCTTCTACCTGGCATACGTGCTGGTGCTGAGAAGAGAGACCTTTTTCAACCTCAACCGCTTTTTTCTGCTGGGCATTCTTGTGTTTTCGTTGCTGTTTCCGTTGGTGAGTGTTGATTTTAGCCCGTCAGGTGTTACGGCAGTGGAGCGGCCTATTGAGGAAATCAGCAAAATAAGGATGTCGTATTACGAGGCCATGGCTGCATGGGAGTTGGAGGCTTATGCCACAGTGGCTTCCGGTGAAGGGCCGGGCGCCATTGCACCAGCAACTTCCGGTATCGATTGGCTCGCAATGGCATTTAAAGCATTTCTGATCCTTTATGGCATTGGCGTAGTGGTGTGCCTGTCGAGAACGTTTTGGACGCTACGTTGGCTCCGAAAAATGATTGCCACGCATCCGCAGGAGACTGTGGATGGAATAAAAGTGGTAAAAGTTTCGTACCAGGCTGCGCCCTTTTCCTTTCTGAACTACGTGTTTGTTCATGCTGCCCTGGCCGGCACTCCGGAGTTCGGTCAAATTCTGGCCCATGAGCGCACGCACATTCAGCAGCGGCATTCCATCGACTTACTATTTGTTCAACTTTTAGTGGCCTTTTTCTGGTTCAACCCAGTTGTATGGCAGCTAATTAAATCCCTGAAAACAACGCATGAATACATAGCAGACAAGAAAATAATCAGTTCGGGTTATTCCCTGGTTGAGTACCAAACTTTGCTTCTAAGGCAGTTGATCAGCAACAACTCATTTGGGTTGGTACACAATTTCAATTTATCATTTATCAAAAAGAGAATAACCATGATGAAAAATAAGCAATCGGGTTGGCCGGGCAAAGTAAAAGTAGCTACGACCATTTTAACAGCGGTGGTTTTTAGTGCCGTTGTTGTGCAGTGCAATTCCAAAATCGATGAGCAGCTTCCGCTAGAACCGGGAATCGAAACGGGCGCTGACAATACCCAAGGCGTCGATTTGCCGGTGCTACCGGATAAAAGCTATGTATTCGACGGAACCACAGCTGATGCAATAAATCTAACTATTCAGGGCAACAAGATAGAAATTGACGGGGAGGTGTACGAGGTAAGGGAAATTGGTTCGGTGATTGAGCGCCTGGGAAAACCATCTGAGGAAGGAGTTGTTATTGCCAGGATCGACAAGGACCAGAAAATGGGCTTGGTGAGAGCGGTGCAAACAGAGCTAAGGAAGGCAAACCGGAGAAAGCTGCTTTATCTCGGGCGAACTGCTAGCGGACGGGTCGTCGAATCTGCAATATTGTTGCCTCCAATGCCTGGCGACAACCGGCCGGGAGTACCGCAACAGCCAACAATTGATGCAGATTTCATTGCCAAAACAGGCATTGATGTGCTTTACCTCAGACTGGGGAACAGCGATGGAATTGAACTTCAGCAAAAGGTGGATGAACTCCTGAGAAAACACATTGAAATGGGGTCTTCTAATTATGTGGTGAGTGCTGGATTCGAAAATGATGATACGTTTGGGAAGTATCTGACAAATCTGGCGCACATCCAGGAAGCCTTCAACGAAATTTACCAGGAGAGAGCACAGGCAATGTTCGGCAAAGACTTTTTCGAAATAGCCGACACCAATAAAGAGCAGTACGCAGAGGTTCGCAAAGGTCTGCCACGTGCCATTTCGATCGCCGAGAACTAGTCGTGTCGAAGTTCGGATCAGAGAGCCTCAAACTGGGGCTCTCTTTTTCGTCCTTGCCAATAGTAGCAGGCTATTTCTCCACAAGCTTTTTCAAACCGTCAATCACCGTAGCCCAATTGTCGGCCGAATGCTTCGCCTTTTCAGCATCGTAGTTCGACTGGGTAATTACAAGCTGTGTGCCGTCTGCCACCGGCTTCACCTCATAGGTAACCTGCAGGTAGTTTTCCGGTTTGTCTTCCAGCCCGTTCCAGTTGCTTAAGTAGCTATAGCTAAGCTTTTTGTTGGGCACATACTCCAGCACCGTTCCTTTATCCTCGTAAGTTGTGCCTTCGTAATCGCCCGTCCACACGATGGGGCTGCCCACTTTCCAGTCGGTTTTCTGGTCCGACCCGAAAAAATACTGCTTTACCAGCTCCGCCTTTGTCAAAGCCTCCCAAACCTTTTCAACGGGAGCCTTAATGGTGGTTTGATAATTTGATATAAAGTCTTTCTGCATAAAGTTATTTTGTTGTCGGGGCCAAATTTAAAATGGCCGACTGACAACCCTATGTCAGTGGCGCCATGTGCCCGGCAGGTGCTATTTTGTTTGTTGTAGAAGCAGTCTGTTATTGATGCTGCTTGCTATAATTCCGGCGCATTAAACGTATCGCCCTGCGAAATATCGCCGGTTTTATAACCTTTCATAAACCACCGCATTCTTTGCTCGGAGGTGCCGTGGGTAAACGAATCGGGCGTTACCCGCCCTGTCGACTGCTTCTGCAGGCGGTCGTCGCCAATGGCCCTGGCCGCATTCATGGCTTCTTCGAGATCGTCTGCTTCCATCATTTGGGCCGACCGCTGCGAGTGGTAAGCCCACACCCCGGCAAGAAAATCGGCCTGCAGCTCCAGCCTTACCGAATACCGGTTGTATTCGGTTTCACTTAATTGGCTCCGCAACTGGGCCATTTTGTCCGTTATTCCCATCAGGTTTTGTACATGGTGGCCTACTTCGTGTGCAATTACATAGGCCTGGGCAAAATCGCCGGGAGCATTCAGTTTTTTTTCCATGTCTTCGAAAAAACTGAGATCGAGGTAGAGCTTTTGGTCGCCTGGGCAGTAAAACGGTCCGGTAGCGCTTGAGGCACTGCCGCAGGCCGATGACACGTACCCGGTAAAGAGCACCATGTTGGGCTCCTGGTAGCCGGTGAGCAGCTGGTTCCACACGTCCTCGGTGTCGGCCAGTATGGTGGCGCTGAATGCTGCCAACTCTTCTTCCTCAGGAGTAGCCTGGTAAGCGCCGTTTTCCGTTGGCGCCTGGTTGAGCCCTATCATATCGCCAATGGTTGACAGCGGATTGTAGCCTGTAAAAAAGTAGATTACCAGCAGTATGCCTATAATTATGACCCCGGTTTTAGAAAACAGCAGCCGGATGAGCGGTCCCAGTAAAAAGGGTGATATACCGCGGCCACCGCGGCCCCGGCGATCCTCCACGTTGGCACTTTGCCTTCTGCCTCTCCATTTCATAATTATTTTGATTAAAGGGTAAGTGGGCTTTGCAGAAAATGCCTACCCGTTGGAGTTTCCTTTTGCTGCTGCCTTAGTCTTCATCAAAAACGTCCGGCCGCAGCGCCTTATTTCAGGAGTAAAAAAGAGAAAAAAAAGGCGTCCTGGCATAACTGGAATATCTCACTGTATTGCAATTCCAATTTCCAGAAAAAGCTTGCAGCGCTGATTTTACAACTGATAAAAGATAAAATAGGTCATGGCCAGGTTGAAGCCGGCATGGCTTGCAATGGCGCCCAGCAGGGAGCCGGATTTTTTGAGGCAACTGATAAAGAGCAGGCTGGTGGCAAACATGCAGCACACCCATAGGAGAGCGGGTATCGGCAAAAACTCCCAGACTCCGGAGCTATACACGATGCCAAAATGAGCAACGTGGGTGAGTGCGAAGGCAAGGCCGTCTGTCACGGTTGCCTTTCGCTCTCCGAGGCTGGCGCTAAAACTTGCGTGCACAATGCCGCGGAAAAACAGTTCTTCCCCCACGGGGCTAAAAAGCATACCGGTAACGGCAAATATTGTAAAATAGATCAGCTTATCGTTACCGCCTAGCTCCTGTGGCAGGTTGTACGATCTTCCGATGTAAACGTACCAATTGCTGATGGAATCGGCATATAGCAGGTAGCCGAGGTAGAAGATGGCGGCGCTGGCGCACAAGCCTGCCAGAAAAGAAACGAGCACACTGCTGAAGTTCCGGGGAGCCGTCAGGCCGATTTTTTGTCTTCCTGCCTTGGAGAGGAAGATGAAAGGGACAACAGCAGAAACGACCATCATTAGGGCTATACTGCCATATTTGCCGGAGATGTTCGCATGCAACACCATTGCAAACCTTGGTACGCACACGGCCAAAATCAATACCACCCCAAATAACCAGTTAAATTTGAACAGCCTGCTCCACAGCGGTCTAAGCAACTCTTCGTTCATCTGTTTTTTTTAAATAAAGGTGCAAATTCTAATCTCCCGGCAATCTGATGCAAACAATCAGGTGTAGTATTCAATCACTTTATGGGCTAGCTGAATATAGCCGCTGTCGCCTGAGTAGTAGCCCATCACAAAAAAACCGATGATGGTTTTGAGGGCATCAACTTGTTTTTCCTGCCCTAAAAAATCTTCGCCACCCGGGTACACCCGGGAGTTTCCTTCCGTTGAAATTTCGCCACTTTCAAGTACTCTGCTTTTCTGCCAGTCAACGGCACAACTCAAACAATCCCACAGCGGGGCTCTTATGGGTTCGGAGGCGTCGAGCAATGAATATAAGCCAAAGCCAGCATATATGCCCACTCCCTGGTAGCTGCTGTCCCAGCCGCTGCCTTCGACAAAATACCCGTTTGCATGCTGTTTCGAAATTGCCTGCTCAGCAAATGATACTCCTGCCAGCATCAGGTTGTCGTCGTTCAGCCACTTGCCCAACCCGTAGTACGCAAGGGCATTGAAAAAAACCCGGTTCGGGGCGTTTTCATCTGCGGCTTCCAGTACAGCTTTTTTGGACAACAACCAGTCGGCGGCATTCTGAATCTTCGGCAGCAACGCATCCACCCTGTTCTTATAAGGCAAAATTTCGGCGGAGTGGTACCAGGAGCTTTGCTCCAATGTGTTTAAAGCTAAACCAAGCGACGAAAGAAAAAACGACACGCCACTGGCCAAATCGGCCTCGCCGGGGGTTTGATCCGACAGCTCTGCAGGCACTGTTAATTCAAAATCGCCGGCGGGCAACTGGTGATCAAAAGCGTATTCGATTGCCTTGATGGTATACTCCAGCGCTTGCGTATCTTCGCTAACGATGGCATAATCGGCCTGGGCGGAAATACCCATCTGAAACCTGACGTGGAAATAGCCATTCCTGTTTCTGCCCATGGCGCCGTTGCTGTCGGGCATGTCGGATGCCGCAATTGCCTGGATAACTTCGGCGTCAAACAATTGAAGGAGCTGATTTCTGCTGTAGTTGTGCATAACCGGCACGGCTTGGCACCGATAGCCTTTTGCTACATCGCCCGTGTCGTCGCCCTTATCGCAGGATGCGGAAATAAGCAGCAAAAGACAGCCTGCTGCTACTGTTTTCGCAATGTTCACGTGTTACTTTTGCTTTGGTGTACCTAAAAAGTAAGGGTTAATGCGGTCCTTCGGAGTTATTCCGACAAATCTTGCTTTTGGTAAAAAACTTACGGTCCGAAATTAACAAAAAACCCGGCGATCTCATTGCATTTTTGAGCCCAGCGCTTTACAAATTCGAAGCTTCTTTTGCATAACCAAGCAGCCGAACCAGGTCAACCGCTTTTATCATGTTCCACTGCATGGCGGCCACAATGCCGTGAATAGCCAGTAGCTGTCTGTCGATCACTTTCCCCTCATCGGTTAGCAGTGTTTCCAACCTGCTTTTGGCTTTTGCATAACCGGCGGTTTCGTACATCAACAGTATGTTTACCGTGTTTTCCTCCGCAGTTAGTAACCGCTCTTTTGGGCTGTAACCCAGCTGCCGCACCATGGCTTCGGCCACCGCCCAGGTCGACCAGGGATTTTGCCCGGTTACCAGGCTACCGTCCACCACCAGATTTTCGAGGTAAAGATGTCCCCCACTGAACCGGGCGCCTTTTGCTATCAGCGCATCCTCCAGAAGGAAAGGAAATATGCTCGTGGCGTCAGGTATCAGAAAGAGCTCTTCTTCGTTGGTGAATCCGCTCACTGCTTTACCCGCCAGCAGCGGGTTACCCTTGGCAAGCGTTACGTTTACCAGCGCTGCCGGCCCATGGCAAACTGCTCCCACCACTTTCCCTGATTCGTAATATTCCCTCACTATGGATTGAATCGTGATATTTTGTGGAAAATCCCACATGGCGCCCTTGCCTCCTGCAAAGTAGACCGCCTGGTAGTCGCCGGCAACCACTTCTGCGATCGGAATGGTGTGTGCTGTTTTCCGTTGTGCGGCGGAGTCGTTCAAAAATGCGTAATCAAAAGCGCCCATGTCGTCCCAGTCGATCACCACGGGCGGAGCGCCGCCGCCCGGGCTGGCAATGTCTACTTCGAAACCATTGGCCTGAAATACATAGTAGGCCCGTGCAAGCTCTGTCAGCTCATAACCTGTTGCCTTTTGGCTGCTGCCCATGGTGCCGCAGCTGGTAACCACCGCTAGTATTTTGCCGCGGCTTGCCGGAACGGTCGCCGGAACGGTCGCCGGAACGGACCGCGATAAGTAGGGGAGGTCTTCGGGGAGCGTTCGACTCAGTTCTTCTTTATGCTCACCGGAGGGTAGCAAACTCATAAACCAGAACCCGAAGGAAACGATGGCTACTACGAGGGTTGTGAAAGCGATTAAAAACCATTTTAGAAAAGGGTACTTCTTCAGCATTGCATTTACTTTTTTTAATGTGCCCTGCAAAACAGGGTAAATGCCCGTGCTGTGCCTATTTAAATGATCATTCCGAAAGACAAACTGATCATTTTGCCAATCTTTTTCGAAATTCTACCGGTGTGTGGCCGGTTTGGCTTTTGAAAGCCTGGTTGAAACTCGATATGCTGTTAAAGCCCACCTCGTAGGCAATGGCCGCTACCGTGAAGTGCTCATACTGCCCGCTGCGAAACATTTTCAATGATTCGGCAATCCGGTGCTGATTGATAAAGCTGTTGAAGTTGGCTTTGCCTTGTTTATTGATGACCATGGAAAGCGCTTGCGGTGTTACGTTGAGTTGCTCACTGAGGCTCTTTAGCGTGAGGTCGCCGTTTTTAAATTGCTTTTCTTCTACCACCGCCTTTAGCACGCTGGCAAATAGCTGATCTATTTGTTCGCCTGAAACCGGCGTTGTTTTGTATTTGGTATGCCCCGCGGCTTTAATGTACCCTTTTTTAATAATAATCAGGCTGATACTGTATGCTACCAGCGAATACAGAATAGGACCTACGATGTAGGGAATGGCATCATCGAACAGGTTGAGTACATACACAAACCACAGTGCCAATAGTGCATAAAACACCAGCCGCAATAGCGCAAGGGAAGCGGCCGGCAGTTGCGCCTTTCTCGCTTCGTGCATCCGGAGGTAGCTGGCAAAAAGGTAGAGCAGGTAGTGTGCGTAGTAGGTAGCGAACATGAGTATAAACACAGCTTTCGGTAGCGAGCGGGCTACGTGTTCGTTTAGCCAGACTCCAAACAGCAGCCCGGCAGCAGCGGGGATAAAATGAGCCGCATGTTTTGCTTGCAGCCGTAAGGTGGGGTTTACAAGCGATTGCGTGTACATATAAAACAGCGGACCGATGGCCATGAGTGTGGCCAGCCCGGTAAACACAAACTCGACAGCGAGGTCTTCAGTAAATTCCAGAAACACCGACTTGCCAACACGAAACGACAGCACCAGCAGCAGCAGGCTGAGGATTTTGTTGGACGTACGGTTGCCTGCAGGGTAGACCCATAGAAAAGCCGCCAAAAACAAGCCGTGCAGCACCCCAAGGCCGCTTATGAGAATCAGAAAAATATCGCCTGCAGACATGGGATGGGGGGCTGAATTGTGGTGGTTTACTTTTGCGCCGGGATGCGGTGAACATTAAGTGCAGCCGCACTCGGCCCTTTTACGGATGCCGTTTGCCATTCAATTGCTGCCAAAACGACGATCACTGCCATTTCAAGTACAAAGTAAGTCAGCCCCCACACCGTGAGTTCTTGATAGTATACCACAATCAGCCCTGCGGTGAGGCAGCAATACAGCAGGTTGGCTGTGGCAATAATTTTCATGTAAAGCCTCCAGGCTTGCGGCGTGCGCAAATAGCACGAGAACGAAAGGGTAAAGAAAATACAGGCAATCAGTGCCAGAATGTACAGTACCGGCGGGGGCATTCCGAAGGTAGCTTCAAAAACCGGCAGCACCCCGGCCAGCATTATTGCTGTGAGCATCGCCCCGAGACTGTCGAGCAGGAAAAGTTTAGCCGGTGTTATGTGATAGCTCGTGTGCCGAAATTCCATTGGGTCTTCTTTGGTTAAGTGGCTGCAACAATACCGAAAGATAATGAAAGGGTAATGAATGTTGGCATTTGCAGCCTTAATCGCTCGCTTCAGCACTTCACCGATGCCTGGCTGTTTTCCTTCCTCCACCGCAGCTCCAGCACCACAATGGCCACCAGGTAAAGCGCTACAATTACAAACGGGATAACTACAAAGCGATCCTCTGGAAAAAAATACCAGCATGCCAGCACGGCAATGGTTCGGGCGATGCCGTGTGCCATGCCAATCCAGTGCTGCAGTGCCCACGACATGGGTACCCACATCAGGCCGGTGAGAATGCCCACGGTGAGTGGCAAAGAGGTGTAATCGGCCAGAAAGAAGGGAATAGCGATTGCGTATACAAGCAGCGACATCACCACCGTTTGCATGAACAAGCCGGAGAAGGCGTTTTTAGGCCGCGACTTGTCAAGAAAATTTTCGCCCGTAAACCGCGAAATGAACATGCCGAGGTAAGCGATCATGCCGGTGGCGATAAACAGCGCCCAAACCATCTGCTGGGGCGGGAGCAATAGCCCCGCAATACCGGTTGCCAGCCAGGCAATCGAGCCTGCGATTGGCATGGCGAGAAATCTGCTCTTTTTGTATTCGGCCTGCTGTACTTCGAGTGTGCGAACGAGGTGTGCTGTGTTGCTTGTCATGGCATTCGTATTTAAAGTGATTGGTTAGTTTTTCGCTTAGATACCGAACCACTCACTTTGTTACATCGCGGGCAAAAAAATATCGGCAGCAGGCAAAACCGTACCCTCAGGCATCACAGCAGCGTAACTCTTTCATTGCCAGGGGTTGTGGCGGCAGTCAGCGTTTTAGCGCCATCAGGTAGTTCACAAGCCTGCCGGTATTTTCTACAAGGCCTGTATCGGCTTTAAAGGTTGCTACCGCATGTTTAAGAGCATCTGCCGTCGGGAAGATGTTGTGCCATTCCATGCGGGTATGTTCCCCTTCGTGGTGCAGGTAAATGGCGATGCTGAATTTGGGATCTTTCAGGTGGTCCAGTACAAGTTTTTTACCGGGGACGATTTCGCGGTAGATAAACTCATTCTCATAATCGGTACCATCCGGTCCGTGCATAGTAAATTCCCATTTTCCACCTTCCTGCACTTCCATTTTCCGGATGGTATTGGTAAATCCGTCGGGCCCCCACCAGTGTTTGATGTGCTCAGGCGTGGTTAACACTAGCCACATCAGGTCTGCAGGGGCTTTTATAGTCCTGTTTATGATTAACGAGCGGCTCCTTAAATCTTCCATCGGCGAAATGAATAACATTTTATTAAATCAACATCAATTTTTTGCTGAAGACAGCAGCGACTCAATTTTTTCAAATGACTCTCCCCAACCTTTTTGCATAATGGGTTCCATTTCGTCGAAAGTCTTTATTTCCGCTTCTGTTGCATCGCCATATACTTCCCATTTTACTGTCATTCTCACTTCTGTGGCACTTATAGGAACAAAGTTGACCGTGGTTAGTAGTGTGTCGGGATAGGTGGGATGGAACGGAGCTTTTATGAAGTTGCCGGCTTCGTCGCAGAAATGTTGGGTATATGCCAAAAGACGCCCGGCGTTCATAACTTTGAAGTGTAATTTGCCGTACTTGGTTACTCCATCAGGTGTGGTCATCACCCATTGAGAAGCACCACCTTCTCTCACATCCGTGCTGATAAACGACATTTCTGCCCCCGCTGGGCCCATCCAGCTTGCATACACCTCGGGGGCAGTCCACATGTCGTATAGCGTTTTAGCATCAGCTTTAAACGTATGGCTGATAACAAACACGTCTTCCGGCGTTACTGCGGTTTCTTTACTTTCCGTACTTATCATAGTAAGATGCTTTTGCGATTGAAGTTTTACCAGGTATTTCTCCAGGTTATCAACCCGGCTTTCCGCGATATCGCGCAATTGATGTAGCCAGAAATCGACCTCATTTACCTTGTCGAGCTTTATCTGATAATATATTTCGCGGCCCTGCTGGTTCGATTCCACCAGGCCACACTCAGTTAGTATCTGGATGTGCTTGGAAATGGTAGACCGGGCGGCGTCAAACTCATCGGCGATGGCACCGGCCGTGATAGTTTGTGAAGCGAGCAGCAAAAGAATCGACCTTCGGGTAGGATCGGCCAATGCTTGAAAAATGTCTCGTCGTAAAATCATTGCGTCGCCATTTGACGACAAATATGATATGTCGTCATTTAACGACAAAACATTTCGGTTGTTTTTTTGGAACAGTTTCTACTTCTCCATCTGCATAAGGAACCCACGTACCCTCTCTGTTATTTCGGCAAAGTTCGTTTCCAGCGCCATGTGCCCGCCATTCAGTATATAAATTTCGGCATTCGGAAGGTCTCTCTTATAGCATTGAGCTTCCGCCACGTCGAAAAATGCATCGTATTTACCCCAAATAATAAGGGCGGGAGGCTGGTGGGTGCGGAAATACTCCTGAAAGTCGGGGAACATTTCGATGTTGCTTTTATACGTGCAGTTCAGCTCAAACTGCATGTCGATATTGCCGGGTCTGCGCATTCGCTCCCAGTCGAGCGTCCACGTTTCGGGCCCGACCAGGGAGAGAAGCTCTTCAGGTAGTCCGGCGGTGTATTGCATCTTTGTGCCTTCTTCGCTTAAAAAGGCAGCTACCTTTTGCTTCTTTTCTTCGGTAGGATGCTCCCAGTAGTCGCGGGTTTCGTCCCATTGCGGCCCTATGCCCTCGATATAAGCATTGCCGTTTTGAATAATGATGCCCTTTATTTTTTCAGGGTGCTTCACACATATCCGCAGGCCTACTGGGCAGCCGTAGTCGTGGAGATAGAGGCTGAACGACTTTAAATCTATTTCTTCAGCAAACCTGTTGATGCAGCTGGCTATGTTCTTAAAAGAATACTCGAATTCATTTCTGTCAGGAAAAGCACTGAACCCAAAGCCCGGGTAGTCGGGGGCAACGAGGTGGAATTTGTCGGCGAGGGCAACCATTAAGTGTTTGAACATTACCGATGACGCGGGAAACCCATGCAACAGCAATAAGGATGGCCTTTTGCTGTCGCCGGCTTCCCGGTAATAGATGTTAACTCCATCAACGGCAATCGTTTTGTTAAGGATCTGCCTGCTCATATCTACTTTAAAAAACTTCATTTTAAAGTGGATAGTATGCCCGGCAACCAAAAGGAGCGGCTAAGTGTGCCTGTGAGGGGGCGGCATCACACCCTCAGCGAGCCGCGAAAGCCACGGGCCGCGTAGTACGATTCCGCACCGTTGTGGTAGAGAAACACATGGCCATAGCGCCAGTCGCAAAAGAGTGCGCCGCCGAGCTTTCTTATATCGGCAGGCGTTTTTACCCAACTCGAGGTTTTGGTGTCAAACTTCCCCAGCTTCTGCAGGTCGCGATATTCTTCCTCGGTTAAAATCTCAATGCCCATTGCAGCTGCCATGCCAATGGCGCTGTCGGCCGGCTTGTGCTCCTTTCTCGACTCCAGCGCTTCGGGGTCGTAGCACAGGCTTCTGCGCCCTTTGGGGCTTTCGGCAGCACAATCAAAAAATATGTATTCACCGGTTTTGCTGTCGTGCCCAACCACGTCGGGTTCACCGCCGGTTTCCTCCATGTCGTCAAGCGACCATAGTTTTTTCGGGTTGGCTTCGAGCTTCGCCTGTACCTTGGCCCACTCCACACCTTTGTGGCGGTTCATGTTTTTCTCAAACCTGGCTTTCAATACGCTGAGCAAATCCCTGGTTTGCTCGGCCGATAGTTCCTTTTTATTGCTTTTCATATCATGCTATTAGCTGTTCACGTAATGCTGTTAAAGTTAGCAGACCGCTGGTCCTTCCTGCAGTAGTATGAAGTTTCATTTATCATCAAGTCCTTTTCCGTCCAGAATGGGTTGCATATATTTTTCAATTCTCGCCTCACGGGTTTTGGATTGTTTGGGTGCTGCAAAATAAAGCAAATACCCCCTTTGCCGGCCGGGCGTTAGCTGCTCAAATGCGGCTTTCAGCTTTGGGTTTTCGTCCAGCGTCTGCCGAAATTCCTCCGGCATGCTAAACTCTTTCGTCTTCTTGAAATCAACTTTCAAACCGGCCTTTTCCACCTCAATCGCTTCAAGTATATAGCCTTTCAACATGGCCTCCAGCTCCGCTATTTGCTGCACATTGGTGAACCGGACCTGCCGGGCCGCCTGCACGTTTTCGGTTTGCTGTATCAGGATACCGTGGGTGTCGTTTATTAACGCGCCTTTGTGAAACAGCACCGCACAATATTCTTTAAACCCGTGTATTAAAACAACGTTGCTTTTGCCGTGCGTGTAGCAGGGCACTCCCCATTTCAACTCTTCCGTCAGCCCGCAACCGAGAATAATCGCTCGTAACTTTTCATATTCTTCATGCCATTGTGTGGCTTTGCTGAAAAACCAGTCGACCTTTGGGTTCATTTCTTAATGCATTTTGATTTACGTGTACTAATGGCACCGACTTGTATGAACGTTCACCCAAGCTGTGCGCAAGGTAATCAACTTAGAACGGCATGTTTCAGCGGCCTTGTGGCGGCTTCCTGACTAACAGCCGCGGTAGTTGTCACCTTTCTCTCTGCCGGCCTGAAATACCAGGATAGCACAGTCGTAGTTAGTAAGATCAAAGAAGGAACCGCTTCAACAAATGGTTGACCCATTGTAATATGAGAGGCCGCTGCTCCGGACATGGCAAAGAAGAACCCGGCATACGCCCACTCTTTTACTAGGGGCAATCTTGGGACAAGAATGGCAATTACACCTAAGATTTTCCATGCACCAAGGATCGACAACATGTAGATAGGGTAACCCAATCGGCTAACTATGTCCACATAACCTCCTATTTGCAACAATTGCTGCACACCACCCGCCAGCATTCCCAGCGAGAGGAAGCCAGTGGCGATCCAATAGATAACTTTGCTGCTCTTTTTCATTATTTTTCCGGTTTAAGTTTAATCAACTGTTTTTTTTGTAGTGCCTACAGAGGTGCCAGTACAAATCTTCCGTAGGCAATGAATATGCATATGGCTGCCACCACACTCCAATAAATGATCGGACTGTTGTTTTTCTCCCCCGAACGCAGGTGAACAGAACAATAAATAAGCATCTCTACGGCTATGCACGCCGCTGCAAGGGGCACCAAAATGCCGGTTGAGCCAACCAATGCCGGCAGCACCAGGCACACGCTTAAAGCCAGCTCAATAATGCTCATCGAGATCCAGACAGGGTGGGGAATAGCTTTTAGCGACGGAATAGCTTTTTCCGCAGGGTTCGAAAACTTCCATATCGCGCCCATAACGGTATGAATGGCGAGAAGGGCTTGCAAGGTCCACAGGGTAATATTCATATTGTGTTCTTTTAAGGATTTATGAGTAGTTATTTAAGTTTGTTTGCCACCTCCTGCAGCTTGTTATGGGCCATATTCACACCGTATGCAAAAGGCAGTTTCAGCATTTCATCTCTGTCTGCTACCGATTTGTAAACTATCTGCATCCGGAACATACTCTTGTCGTCGGTCAGCTTTTCAAACTCAAGGAACTCCAGCTGTACCGGAAACGGCGTATTCTCCATCTCAAAAGTGCGGGTGATCTTCTGGTTGGGTACCACCTCATGGATCGTCCCATTAAACTCATGTATGTTTCCCCTGGGATCGGTGGTTTGAAAGTGCCAGCTGCCGTGCTTCCTGCACTCGAGCTTCAGCACCCTGGTGCCCATCCATTGTTCAACAATGTCGGCCTCCGTATACGCTTTGAAGAGGAGTTCAACCGGCAGGTCAAACTCCCGGGTTATTACAAGGTCCTGTTTGCCGTCCTCGGCGTGTATTTTGGTTTTTAATTCCATAAAATCCCTATTTACCTGGTTTGTGTTGTTTCATTATCGCTTCCAGTTTATTGAACCTGTCATCCCACATCTTCCGGAAGGGCTCAATAAAATCGGCTATTACTTTCATCTTCTGAGGATTTAGGTGGTAGTATATTTCCCGGCCATTTTGCTCTTGCTCCAGTATTTCACACTCCGTAAGAATTTGTATGTGTTTGGAAATCGTTTGCCTCGATGAATCAAAATTCTCCGCTATTGCCCCGGGTGTCATTGCTTGCAGCGCCACCAGTGTTATAATTGCCCGGCGGGTGGGGTCGGCTATGGCCTGAAA
>CBFGTI010000102.1:0-19022 GCA_965651695.1 uncultured Imperialibacter sp.
CTGACACCTCAGACCTTTCCAACCTTACTGACAACCAGTCGCCACTTTTCAGCCTTATGAAAACCGGGTACGGCCTGATGTACGATGTAAAAGATACTGCACGTATTAACCGCATTTTCGAAAGAAAAGATGTGCAGTCGCTGATACCCTCTACAATGAAGTTTGTGTGGGCGGTGAAACCTGCTGAACTTGATCAACTCTCGGAGGAGCGACTGTTGGAGCTGTATGCTGTTAAAACGACTCGTACTGGAAAGGCACCTTTAACCGGGGAAGTGATAACCGATGCCCGTCAGGATCTGGATCAGTCTTCGCGCCCTGCTATTAGCATGCAAATGAACGCTGCCGGGGCAAAGGCCTGGCGCAAGCTGACCAGCGAAAACATCAATCAGCGAATTGCTATTGTACTCGACGATTACGTGTATTCAGCGCCAATGGTACAGGGCGAGATTCCCAATGGGAGCTCGTCGATTACAGGTAACTTTACCCTTGAAGAGGCGAAGGACCTTGCCAACGTGCTGAAGGCAGGGACGCTGCCAGCACCAACTACCATTGTGGAAGACGTGGTGATTGGGCCTACGCTGGGTGCCGAAGCTCAAAAGCAGGGACTTATTTCCATCGTCGCTGGCTTGTCAATTGTCGTTATCTTCATGGTAGCATATTACGCTAAGGGGGGCTTTATCGCCAATCTCGCCCTGGCCTTCAACGTGTTCTTTATCCTGGGGATCCTTGCGCAGCTAAGTGCCTCGCTCACCTTGCCGGGCATAGCAGGTATTGTGCTTACCATTGGTATGGCTGTAGACGCCAACGTGTTGATATTCGAAAGGATTAGAGAAGAACTGAGAGGCGGGGCGAGCTTTAAGCAGGCAATTTCGGCGGGTTACGAGAAAGCCTACAGTTCCATTATCGACTCCAACGCAACTACCTTCCTTGTTGGTCTTATACTTTATGTACTCGGGCAGGGGCCGGTCAAAGGATTTGCAATTACCCTGATGATTGGCATCGTTTGTTCGTTTTTCTCTGCTGTATTCATTACAAGGGTAATCGTTGAATGGTGGTCGAGAAAAGGCCAGGAGAATGCTGTAACCTTTGAAACCTTCCTTTCAAAGGACTTTCTACAGAACACCAGTATCGATTTTATGGGTAGCAGAAAGTTTGCTTATTGGGTTTCGAGCACAATTATAGGGTTAGGAATTGTTGCTTTTATTATTAAAGGAGGCTTAAGCATGGGGGTTGACTTTACTGGTGGACGCTCGTATGTGGTGGCATTTCAGCAGCCTCAGATAGCTTCTGAGCTAAAAGTTAAGCTTTCGGATACCTTTGAAGGCCAAAGTACTGAGGTGAAGGAATATGGTGCAAGCAGTGTAATGAAGATTACCACCAGTTACCTGATCAACGACGAGTCGGACGAAGCAGATAGCCGGGTGAGGCAGACACTCATCTCGGGCTTGGAGAATGTATCCGGGCTGCAGCATACCACCGACGCCGATGCCGTAGATGAGTCGCATTTTTCAATATTGAGTTCGTCAAAAGTAAGTGCAACCATAGCCGATGATATAAAAGCATCGTCAGCCGAATCCGTTATCGTTGCCCTGGTGGTTATCTTCCTGTACATAGTGATCAGGTTCCGCAAGTGGCAGTTTGGTATGGGAGCAGTGGTCGCTTTGTTCCACGATGTGCTGGTGGTGCTGGCGGCTATTTCAATTGCCAATTTATTCGGATTTTCTCTCGAGATCGACCAGGTGTTTATTGCGGCCATGCTTACACTTATAGGTTACTCCATTAACGATACGGTGGTGGTGTTCGACAGGATCAGGGAAAACATGCACCTGCGGCCTTCCAGCGACAGCACCAGCGCGTTTAACCTGGCGCTGAATGAGACAATCAGCCGTACAACTATTACTTCGGCTACTACATTATTTGTGGTGCTCATTCTGTTCCTTTTTGGCGGAGTTGTGCTAAAAGGGTTCTCATTTACACTTTTAATAGGAATTTTGATTGGAACTTACTCGTCGTTGTTCATAGCCTCGCCCATAGTGGCAGACTTTGAAAAGAGGAAGAAGAAGTAGAATTAGCATGTTAAACGAGAGGGACGTTGAGAGACGTCCCTTTTTTTTGGTTTTTCTTACACCTGAATGTTTAGATGGCCATTGGCAGTATTTGCGAACCAGCGCTGCTATACCTTTGCATCATCAACACCGGGATCTTTGTCAACAGCTATTAAAAACTTTTAAGGAAGGGCCGATTTTTGCCAGGCCCTATTTTTTACCCAAAATTTTTTGATTTCTTTTTTCCACCCGCGCAGTTCCTTCCCTGAGCCTAAACTGACAGCTAAAAAAAGTGGCCGGTCAATGAAGACACAGCCACTAACTGGTAACCCTCCGGGCGACTCAAAACCCAGAACCCCCCTAACTAACCTGCACATTATCGAGGTTCATAAACTCTATTTCGCGGTTGCTGTCGAGCGATACGGCGATCACCGAATCTTTCTGCACCTTGCCCGCCAGAATTTGCTTTGAAAGCTCGTTGAGAATTACCCGCTGCATTACCCGTTTCAGTGGGCGTGCGCCAAATTGAGGGTCGAAGCCCATTTCACCCAGGTAGTCGAGCACCTCATTGGTTGCTTCCAGCTTAATTCCGTTTTCCTCAAGCCTGTTCTGAATAAGCTTGAACTGAATCTCCACAATTTTTCTGATGTTGTCGGAGCTCAGTGGCTGGAAAAGGATGGTTTCGTCTATCCTGTTGAGAAACTCGGGCCTTACCGATTTTTTGAGAAGGTCGAATACATCGCGTTTTACTTCTTCCAGTACCTTGTCCCGGTTCCACTCTTCCATTCGCTCGAAGCCCTCCTGAATAATGCCTGAGCCAATGTTGGTGGTCATTATAATAATGGTATTTTTAAAATTGGCTACCCGGCCTTTATTGTCGGTCAGCCGGCCGTCGTCAAGTACCTGCAGCAGAATATTGAACACGTCGGGGTGTGCTTTTTCAATTTCATCGAGCAGAATTACGGAGTATGGCCGGCGTCTCACGGCTTCGGTTAGCTGCCCGCCCTCATCGTAGCCTACGTAGCCCGGAGGAGCTCCTATTAAGCGGCTTACAGCGTGGCGTTCCTGGTATTCGCTCATGTCGATGCGCACCATGGCGTTGTCGTCGTTGAACAGATACTCGGCCAGCGCTTTAGCCAGCTCGGTTTTGCCCACGCCGGTTGTACCCATAAAGATAAACGAGCCGATAGGCCGCTTGGGGTCCTGCAATCCGGCTCTGCTTCGGCGTACGGCATCGGCCACAGCCTGGATCGCCTCCGCCTGTCCGGCCACTCTTTTGCCCAATTCCTCCTCCAGGTGCAGCAGCTTTTCCCGTTCGCTTTGCAGCATTTTACTTACGGGAATGCCGGTCCACTTGGCCACCACTTCGGCTATATCCTCGGCGTCCACCTCTTCCTTCAGCAGGAAGTTGTCGACCTGCATTTCCTTTAGCTGCTTTTGGTACTCCTCAAGCTTCTTTTCGCTTTCTATTACTTTACCGTACCTGATCTCGGCTACTTTGCCGTAGTCGCCGCTTCGCTCTGCCTGCTCGGCTTCCAGCTTCAGGCGGTCAATGGCTTCTTTTTCATGCTGAATTCCCTGGATTACGGCTTTCTCATTCTGCCATTTTCCCTTCAGGGTATCCCTTTCCTCGCTCAGCTCTGCTATTTCCCTTGACAGCTCTTTTTCCTTGTCCTTATCCTTTTCGCGGCGAATAGCCTCGCGCTCAATCTCGAGTTGCATGATGCGCCGGTTCAACTCGTCCAGCTCTTCGGGCAGCGAATCTATTTCTATCCGCAGCTTCGAGGCGGCTTCATCCATCAGGTCTATAGCCTTGTCGGGCAGGAAGCGGTCCGAGATGTAGCGGTTCGACAACTCTACTGCTGCTATTACAGCGTCGTCTTTAATGCGGACTCCGTGGTGCACTTCGTATTTGTCTTTAATGCCACGAAGTATAGAAATGGCATCCGGTACCGATGGCTCATTTACCATTACCGATTGGAAGCGTCGCTCAAGTGCCTTGTCTTTCTCAATGTACTTTTGGTACTCCTTCAGGGTAGTGGCGCCTATTGCATGCAACTCACCGCGGGCCAGGGCCGGTTTCAGCAAGTTTGCGGCATCCATAGCACCCTCTCCGCCGGCACCCGCACCAATAAGCGTGTGAATTTCGTCGATGAAAAGAATGATCTGGCCGTTGCTGTCGGTCACTTCTTTTATAACCGCCTTCAGCCGCTCTTCAAATTCGCCCTTGTACTTGGCGCCGGCCACCAGGAGGCCCATATCCAGCGAGATCAGGATTTTATCCTTCAGATTCTCCGGCACATCGCCGTCTACTATGCGTTGTGCCATGCCTTCTACTATGGCAGTTTTACCCACACCGGGTTCACCGATAAGTATGGGGTTATTTTTGGTTCTGCGGGAAAGAATTTGCAGCACCCGACGAATTTCTTCGTCGCGGCCTATCACGGGATCAATTTTTCCCTGCAGCGCCATCTCGTTTAAGTTTTTCGAGTATCGCTCCAGCGATTTGTACTTGGCCTCTGCATTTTGGTCCTTCACTTTTTGTCCGCCCCTCAGCTCTTTTATTGCGGCTTTCAGGTCTTTTTCAATAAAGCCGGCGTCTTTTAACAGCGAGGCTACTTTGTCTTTGCCTGCCAGGAGTCCGAGTACAATATGCTCAACTGCAACAAACTCATCTCCAAATTCCGTTAGGTAGCCGGTAGCTTTTTGCAGCGCCGCTGCTGAGTCGTTGGAAAGATACGGCTGCGAACCCGATACCTTCGGATACGAAAGAATCGCCTCCTCGAGCCGGGCATCTATTACGGCTTTGTTGGCTCCGGTTTTTTTGATCAGGAAGGAGGTTACGTTGTCGTCAGAAGTCAGAATGGCCTTAAGCAAATGGCCGGGTTCAATGGCCTGCTGCTGGCTAGCTTGCGCAATTTCTGCGGCTTTTTGAATGACTTCCTGTGATTTAATCGTATAATTATTAAAATTCATCTTTTTAGCAGGTTATTCACACACCTGTAAAACAAATAGAAGTCCAGACGAGTTTTGGATTATTTAAAGGACAAGTTGGCATAAACTGAGAATGAAAAGCGATTTTTTCAAGTCATTTTGTCAGAATAAAGCTTAAAGAAAATCTAATATCATTTCCTTAGTTTATTTCTTATTTTTCAACCCAAATTATTAAAGTGTTATGGCAGATCTTGAGCTTGATGGAGTAGTAGAAGAAAGACGGACAACCAATTGGGACAAACTTTTGCTTTGGTTGTCGGCGTATGTAGTTGTAGAACTATACCTCAGTACCATACTGGATTATTCGGCAGAGGCGAAGGTAATTACGGAGTGGGTCGACTTCGGGATTTGTATGGTTTTCCTATACGATTTTTTCAAGGGGCTGGCCCGGGCTGAAAACAAGTGGAAGTTTATTGGAAACAACTGGATCGATTTTATTTCTTCAATACCAACCGTAGGAGCCCTGCGGGCGGCACGTATAGTTAAAATCATCCGCTTGTTACGGGTATTACGTTCGGCCAAATACATTTTTCAGTTTTTCAGCCGTCAAAACTCTTTCAACACCTTCCGCAATCTGGTTATATTCAACGTCATCATCGTCTTTTTCTTTACGGTTAGTTTTTACCACGCCGAGGGTAAGGTAAATCCTGATATCGAAACCTTCTCCGATTCGCTGTGGTGGACTACCATCACTACCATGACGGTGGGTTTTATGCAGGATATAGCGCCCATAACGCCGGAAGGCAAAGTGCTGTCGGTGGTGCTGATATTTCTGGGTATGGTGATGTTCTCTACCATGATCGGTACCATAACGGATTACTTCATTGAGGATGAAAACATTCAGGTGAACGTAAACCGGGTGCACGACAAGCTGGTGGAGGTAGAAAAGAAACTGGACATGCTTACCGAGCGCCTCGATGAGATGTCTAAATCCGGCAAAAATGGGGCTTAAACGTCGCGAATTTTTGTCGAAGAGCGGAGCTGCCATTGCAGTGGCGGGTTCCGCGCCTCTTTTGGCTGCCTGCAGTTCTTCGCCGGTGAAAACCGCGGAGGCTCCCTATATCAACTTCAACCGTACGTTTGAGTGGAAGATGGTAACTACGTGGCCGCCCAATTTCCCTGTAGTGGGCGAAGGCTGCGTTATGATGACTCAGTGGATCGATAAAATGAGTGGCGGCCGCCTTAAAATAAAGGTATATGGGGGCGGCGAGCTGGTACCGGCGCTTGAGGTATTCGATGCTGTAAGCAGCGGTGCGGTAGAAGTGGGCCATGGTGCGTCGTACTATTGGGCCGGTAAAGTGCCAGCCGCCCAATTTTTTGCAGCGGTGCCTTTTGGGATGAACGCCCAGCAAATGAATGCCTGGATTATAAGCAGCGGAGCTATTAAAATTTGGGAAGAATTATACGAGCCCTTTCGGCTAGTGCCAATGGTGGCTGGAAATACCGGCGTGCAGATGGCCGGCTGGTTTAACCGTGAGTTGAACACAATGGCTGACTTTAGCGGCCTGAAAATGCGGATACCAGGCCTGGGAGGCAAAGTGCTGGCGGCAGCGGGTGGCACCTCGGTGCTGGTAGCTGGCGGTGAAATTTATACCAACCTCGAGCGGGGTGTGATAGATGCAGCTGAATGGATTGGCCCTTATCACGATTATAAAATGGGCTTTCACAGGGTAGCAAAATATTATTATTATCCCGGGTGGCACGAACCCGGCTCGGTGCTGGAGCAAATGGTAAACAAAGATAAGTTTGAAGCGCTGCCAGTCGATTTGCAGGAGATTGTGCGTGCCGGCGCTGCCAGGCTCAACGAGTGGATGCTGGCAGAGTTTGATGCGCAAAACAGCCTTCACCTAAAAATCCTGAGCGAAAATGAAAGAACCGATATTCGCCGACTGCCCGCAGAGGTGCTTGCACAAATGCGAACTATTGGCGAGCAGGTGCTCGAGGAAATGGCCGGAGACAATGCCAAGACCCGTAAGGTTTATGACAGCTTCAGGGCTTTTCGCCAACAAATAAAACCATGGTCCGACATTAGCGAGCGGTCGTTTTACAACGACGCTATCGGCTGATCGACTTCAGCTGCCAGAACAAAGATGATAAATTGAACCCGTGTGAAACTAAGGCTCAGCGTATGGCTTACCGCAAGCCTCTTCTTTTTTAATACGGTCTTTATTATGATCGTCTTCAACCTGGTGTACTCCAACCTGGAAGAGGCCCTGGTAAACCGCAGCGAAGACAAACTGAATGCTATTAATGCGCTGAAGAAGGAGCTTCTGGAGCGTCATTTTCTCGATAAACAGCAGGAGGTTTTGCACATGCTCTCCTACAGCACGTCGAGCGGTGCCCCGGCAGATGAGCTCACCGCCAGGCTTAGTACGCTTACCGAAATAAAAAAGGTGGAGGTAACGCCTGTCGAATCGGATACCTCCTATTTTTTGGCTGCGCTCCGCCCGGACTCTGCGCTGTTCGAATTTAACTTTATCACAAAAAGAAACCGGGTAAACCTGGTATTTGGTATGACCGACATACAGGATATTCTCCTGCAACGCACAGGTTTGGGAGCTACTGGTGAGTCGTACATTGTAAATCATAACAAGCGCATGATGTCAGTGTCACTTTTTTACCCGCAGCAGTATCCTGCCAGTATCGCTGCCAACACAGAAGGGGTAAAGCGTGCGCTTGACGGGCAGGAAGGAGTGGCTTTGTACACCGATTACCGAAACGTGCAGGTAATGGGCTGCTATCGTCCGGTCGATTTTCACGGCATACATATGGCCCTGCTTACCGAGTACAACCTGCAGGAGCTGATGAGGCCCATTTATAGTATAAGGGAAAATTTGTTGTGGCTGCTGATTTTGCTCCTGATTATTGCTCTTGGTGCCTCAACTATGCTGGCGGGTATATTTTCAGGGCCCATCGTGCGGTTGCGGCAGGTAGCCGATCAGCTCTCGCTGGGGGCTCTGCCTGCCACTTTGCCCACCACAGGGCCTGTGCTTGAACTAGCGCAGATTACCGAGTCGATGGACAAACTTATCCGCTCGCTTCGGCAGATCGTTTCGTTTGCGGGGGCCATCGGTAAAGGACGCATGGATGCAAGCTATGAAAAGCTAAGCGAGCACGATGAGCTGGGCGAAGCCGTACTGCGAATGAGGGACCAGCTGATTTCGCTTGACAAGGAGAAAACCTCATTGGAGATAAACTCGAAGCGCATCCTGATTGAGGCGCAGGAAAAAGACCGGGAGCGGGTTTCGCGAGAGCTGCACGATGGCATGGGGGCCCTGCTTACGCTACTGAAGTTAAGGATGGAAAAATCGGGTGTGCTGGGCGCACATGCCGACATGAAGGACCTGCTGGAACGAACCATAGCCGAAACCCGAACGCTCGCCCGCAACCTGATGCCATCTGTGCTGGTAGATTTTGGGCTCAATGAGGCACTGAGCCAGCTGGTGGCCGACATTACTGCCAGCGGTGCTGTGAAGATATACTTCTTCAACGAGCTTGAAAACTCGGAAGTGAAACTGGGCAAAGACCAAAACCTGTATATTTACCGTATTGTGCAGGAGGCACTTAGCAATGCCGTAAAGCACTCGGGCTGCACCGAGATAAGCCTTTCGATAACAGTATTTGAAGACCACCTGGTGCTTTACATAAAGGATAACGGCAGGGGGTTTAACGCCGAAGACCGCAAGGGGTTTGCCGGGCTGGGGCTCAAAAATATGGAGGAGCGTACCCGACTGCTGCAGGGCAAGCTTTGGATTGAGTCGAACGCTGAAGGCACTGAGATAGAAATTGACATACCGCTGATATGAGTAAGATAAAGATAGCCATTGCCGACGACCACCAGCTTTTTCGCAATGGCCTCCGGGCCCTGCTGCAGGGGGAGGACGACTTTGAGGTAGCAGGCGAGGCCGATAGCAAAGACACACTGGTGGAGCTGTTGAAAGGCGGCGAGCCCGACATTGTACTGCTCGATATTTCGCTGCCCGATAGCTCCGGGCTCGACATCCTCCCAATTATAAAAAAGGACCATCCGGGGGTGAAATGCATCATGCTCACAATGCACGAGGAGATACAGTATGTAAAGGAAAGCCTGAAAAAAGGAGCTTACGGCTACCTGCTGAAAGATTCCGACGAAAATGAGTTGAGGGAGGCCATCTACAATGTATACGAAGGGAGGCGGCATTTTAAAAATAAGGTATCGGACCTGCTGCTCGAAGATATGTCGGGGCCCGAAACCGGTTCGCCCATCCTTTCGGACAGGGAGATAGAGATTGTAAAAATGGTAGCCGACGGCCGCATAACCAAGGAAATAGCTGAGAAGCTTTACATAAGCGTGCGCACGGTGGAAACACATCGCTCACGGATAATGAAAAAGCTGGGGGCAGCCAATGCTTCGGAAATGATAAAGGCGGCTTACCGGCGTAAGCTGATTTGAAAAGAAAGGGTAAAATAAGCCGTCGCCTTAGCCAACTGAACCCACCCCGCACTTTGTTAGGTAATTGATTTAATAAATATCGACGCTGAATGATGAAACAGCAGATTAAAACGATTGGTGTTATCCATTCGGCACTCAAGCACCTGGCTGACTGTCCCTTGCAGGAAAGTGAAAATGCGCCGGAAGCTGTGGTAGAAATTTTCGAAGACTTTGCTGAAGGTATGAAAGACCTGGCACCGGGCGACCACGTGTTGCTTTTTACCTGGCTGCACGTGGCCGACAGGTCGGTGTTGACCACCCAACCGCGCAACGACCCCAAAGCACCGGTTACGGGTGTTTTTTCTACCCGCTCGCCCCACCGCCCTAATCCGCTTGGGATGCACCGGATAACGGTAAAATCGGTGGACGGTCGAAACAAATTTACTGTTTCGCAGCTGGAGGTTTTAGACCAAACACCGCTGGTTGATATAAAGCCTGATTTGGCCAAAGAGGGCTGACAACAGCTTCGCAGGACCCGTCTGCACGACATTAGTCTCATGAGCGACAATGTGTAAAGCGTTGAAGTGACATTAGGCTGTCGATACACAGTAGCATACGCCCTTTTTTGCCTTTGGTACTACCTGGCGTGACTAAAGTCACCCGCCTCGACTTGCTCTTTTTTGTTTCTTTGCAGTGGTTTTACAAATGCCGCCGCAGAAGGCTGCACCCCTTGGTCATGCCCGTGGGAGGTGCGATCAGGAATAGCTGTCATTTCTGCCGGTGGAATTGTAATTTGACGAAAACTGTTAAAAGCTTTAGTATGAAAACAATAACCCGTATGAATAGGGCTGCAATATTTGTGGCGGCTTTGCTGATGATGGCGCAGTGCGGCACCGCAACCTCAGATAAGAAAAGCGAGCCGGTAGCTGCCGCGCAACAACCAAAGGCAAAAGTGGAGGTGCTTACTGCAGAAGCTTTCGCTGAAATAGTGAAGACCAGCGGTGTGCAATTGGTGGATGTGAGAACGCCGGGTGAGGTTGCAGGGGGCAAAATTGCCAATGCCATTAATATCGACTACAACAGCACCGCATTTGAAGAAATGGCTGCAAAGCTTGACCCGGAAAAGCCCGTGGCCGTTTATTGCAAAGTGGGCGGTAGAAGTGCACGTGCAGTAAAGGTATTTGAAGAGCTCGGCTTCAAGCAAATATATGAACTTGACGGGGGCATCATCTCGTGGAATGCTGCCGGGCAACCGCTGGAGAAGTAAATAGAAAAACACCGTGGAAAAGTACTGGAACATAATAGCAGGCTCCTATTCGGGGTATTGGCACTACCTGGTGGGCGAAATAATGCGCCCCTCGTGGCACAACTATTTTTACTGGCTGCTTATCGTGTCGGCTTTTTTCCTTGGCCTGGAGTGGCTAAAGCCGTGGAGGAAAGATCAACCACGGTTTAGGAAAGACTTCTGGCTCGACTTCTTTTACATGTTTTTCAATTTTTTCCTGTTTTCGCTGCTTGTTTACAATGCAGTGTCCAACACCGTGGTAAACCTGTTCAACGAGGGCCTTGCTGCCATCGGAATAAAGAATATGCTGGCTTTCGAAGTAATGTCGTGGCCGGTATGGGCGCATTTGCTGGTGGGCTTTGTTGTGCGCGACTTTGTGCAGTGGTGGGTTCACAGGTTGTTGCACAGGTCGCCGCGGCTGTGGGAGTTTCATAAGGTGCACCATTCCGTTGAACAGATGGGCTTTGCTGCACACCTGCGCTACCACTGGATGGAAAACGTGGTATACAGAACCATCGAGTACATTCCCCTGGCGTTGATTGGTATTGGCCTGCGAGACTTTTTCATCATTCATATTTTCACACTTGCCGTTGGCCACTTTAATCACTCCAACGTGCGTGTGCCGCTGGGCCCGTTAAAGTACATTTTCAACAACCCGCAAATGCACATTTGGCACCATGCTTACGAAATGCCTAAGAGTAAACAGTACGGTATCAACTTCGGCATTACGCTGAGTGTATGGGATTACCTTTTCGGCACTGATTACATTCCTTACGACGGCAAAAACATCCGCCTGGGATTCCCCGGGGTGGAGACATTTCCCAAAGACTTCGTTGGCCAAAATCTTCATGGCATAAAGAGCGTGCAGGCAAAGGCGGCACCGGTAGCCGATGACCCCGGCGATGTGTTGCAGCTGGCAGC
The DNA here is from genome assembly GCA_965651695.1 of uncultured Imperialibacter sp. Classification (GTDB taxonomy): domain Bacteria; phylum Bacteroidota; class Bacteroidia; order Cytophagales; family Cyclobacteriaceae; genus Imperialibacter. Next base: position 11,657 of record CBFGTI010000102.1, read on the forward strand.
CAAAAATTCCAAGGCAGCGCCCTAATCCGCCGTTCCAGTTTTTGACCTAATTTCATTTATTTGCCGCCATGAATGATACGCCTGTGTATGACGTAATTGTAATCGGCGGGGGACAAAGCGGCCTGGCAGTGGGATACTATCTGCGGAGGACAGGCCTCAAATACCTCATTCTGGATGCCAACCAGCACCCCGGTGGTAGCTGGCAGCACTACTGGCAATCGCTGCGGTTGTTTTCTCCCGCGCAGTGGAGTAGCCTGCCGGGAACCATCATGACCGGCGGACCCGATAAATATCCTGACTTGAAGCAGGTACGCTCCTATTTAGCGAACTATGAGCGCAAATACAGCCTGCCCATGGAAAGGCCGGTTTTTGTGAAGAACGTTACCCGCGAACAGCATCTTTTTTCACTGCAAACCACCACTGGCATATTCCAGGCTCGTGCAGTAGTGTCGGCCACAGGGTCGTTTAGTGCTCCCTTTATGCCAACGTTGAGCGGGAGAGATCTTTTCCATGGAAAAGTGCTGCACTCGTCGGAGTATCGCAGGCCCGAACCCTTTACAAGCCAGCAGGTGGCGGTGGTGGGCGAGGGAAATTCTGGGGCGCAAATACTCGCAGAGTTAAGCGGTGTAGCGCAAACATTTTGGATTACCAGCAGCACACCGAAATTTTTACCGCAACACATCGATGGCCGCTACCTTTTTGATGCAGCAACGCAACTGTATGAAGCCTGGAAGGCAGGCCGGGAGTTTGAGCCACCATCTTTAGGCGATATTGTGATGGTACCGCCGGTGAAAGAAGCTATGAGCCGTGGTGTTTTCGATCGGCCCTATCCGCCCATAAAGCATTTTACCAACCTTGGTATTATGCTGCAAAACCACCAGGAGCTACTGGTGGACTCAGTCATATTTTGTACCGGTTTTGAGCCCGCACTCCAGCATCTTAGCGGACTTGCCGTTGAAACAAACGCAGGGAGAATAGCCACCGATGGCGCCCGGTCGCTGACGGTGCCTGGCCTTTGGCTGGTAGGCTACGGAAACTGGACGGGCTTTGCCTCTGCAACTTTGATAGGCGTGGGCAGGTCGGCCCGGGCAACGGTTGAGGAAATTGCCGCCTTCCTGCACCGTGGCAGCTGATTGCTATATTTTAACTTTCTGGCTAAACTTTTGGATGTCGGAGAGTTTTCCGAACAAAAACAGCCTGTCGTCCAGTTTCACCACAGTTTTACCGTCGATTTCAGTTATCAGCGTTTCACCTCGCTGGATGGCAAGTACCATTACCCGGTACAGAGCTTTGATTTGGGACTCGGCAAGGCTTTTTTCAACGATCGATTTTTCGTTGCGTTCAACTTTCAGACTTGCCATTTCGAGATCTTCTATACTAAGCGGTCTTTCCTGCTCGCCATGGCCCAGCAGTGGGCTTCTCAGCATCTCGTAGCTACCCGACCGTATTTCCTGCGTAAAATCTTCTATTTCGTTTAAAGGCACCAGGTAATGGCGCAACACACGGGTAAATATTTCGATGGAGGTTTCGAATTCCTCGGGAATAACTTCATCAGCCCCAAGTTTTTTCGACTCCTCAATTTCGTTGAGATAGCGGGTGCGGACGATGATGTGAACTGTTCTTGAAAATTCTCGTATTTTAGAAATGATTTTTTTGGAGGAGCCCGGATCTGAAATAGCTATCACAACCACCCTGGCATGGTGAACATGCACGTGCTTCAAAATCACTTCGTCGTCGGCGTCGCCATAGATAATGGGTTCGCCGTTCGCCTTTTCCTGCTTTACAGTATCAGGGTTCATTTCCACAATTACATAAGGGATGGAGCCTTTTCGGGCTGCCTTGGCCACATTTCGGCCGTTGATGCCATAACCAATAATAACCAGGTGGCCTTCAAGCTCGTGATCGTTAGAGGCGGTTTCTTCATTGGCTCTCGACTGGATCCGCTGCACCATGGGATTGGGAGTTTTTCTGTACACTACTTCCGAAACACGGGAAGCGTAGTTGAGAACAAATGGTGTAACGGCCATTGTAACCAGCGAAACTGACAAAAAATACTGGTAGGTAGTTTGTGTGAGAACGTCGTTTTCGATGCCGGTGGCCGACAGCAGGAAGGCAAACTCACCAACCTAACACAGCGCCAAACCTGTAATGATAACGGTGCGGAGCGGATACCTGAGCAACAAAGCGGCTAGCGATGCAATGGTTGCTTTGCCAAAGAGTGTAACCAGGCTCAGCAAGACTACCACTCCCAGATGGCTGACCAGAAAGCCGATATCGAGCAGCATGCCGATAGACACAAAAAAGAAGCTGATGAATATTTCGCGAAAAGGGAGAATGTTGGCAGTGGCCTGATGGCTGTAGTCGGACTCGGAAATGATAAGGCCGGCGAAAAAGGCCCCGAGGGCAAGCGAAAGGCCAATAGACGATGTAAGCCACGCCGTTGCAAAGCAAATAACAATGATGGTGAGAATGAAGAGTTCCCTGCTTTTTGCCTGCGCAACTTTAAATAATACTCTGGGCACAATGTACCGGGTTAGCAGCAACACCACGCCTACCACGAGCAGCACTTTCAGAAGAAGTATGATTAATGTAGAGCCGACGTTTTCGGCCTTGCCCGAAATTATCGGGGTAAACAGCATCATCGGCACCACGATGATGTCCTGAAATATCAAAATAGCGAGGGCAATGCGGCCATGGGGCGAGTTGATCTCACCCTTTTCCTGCAAAAGCTTAAGCACAATAGCCGTGGAGCTAAGAGACACCAGAAAGCCAGCGAAAATTGCTTCTTTAACAGGAAGCCCAAACAAGTTGACGATGCCGGCGGTAGCCAAAATGGTGCCCCCTACCTGTACGGTACCGCCTATAAGTACAGTTTTTCGGATCGACGCCAGGTGTTTAAACGAAAACTCAACGCCGATAACAAACAGCAGAAAGATAACCCCAATCTCTGCCAGCATTTCCACCTCTTCCGAAGCTTCAATCAAACCCATCCCGTGCGGCCCGGCAATCATTCCTGTGGCAAGCAAGCCGAGAATTGAGGGAAGCTTAAATCGCTGAAACAGCAGAATCATGAGAACCGAAATCCCGAGCATAATTACTATTTCAGTGAGTATGGGAATGTGCATAGCCTATGTGATGGTTTGGTCAACTAATTTAAGTGCAAACATATTTAAATACATCTGAGTACAATAGCATTTGCCTGCGGTATTGAGGTGTTTGCGTTGTGTAACGGTCGCCGTGGCGGCTGCTGTTCGGTATGGCGACCAGTCTGCCAAACCACACACGACAAGTAAACCCATCGCCCAAAATTATTTGCCTGCCTCTGTGCCGGGAAAACCAAAGCGGCGCCAAACAACAGGTGCAGAAACAACGCGGAGGAAAGAGAATTATTAGTAGAATTTTGTGCGACTATTGGCACGGTGGCTTTATATTTGTGCATCTGAGAACGATTAGTGGCGTATGGACAAATTCCGAATTATTTTTAAGTGTGTGAAGGAGCCCAAACCTTATATTGGGTTGGATGGCTATGTGCTGGGTGCGTTGTACGAAGGAAGAAAGTACAACGGTATGTATGAAGTGTCGAAGACGTGGGGCAGGGGAGATCTTACCAAACTGATTGACAGGAAGCTTTTTAATGAGTATTTTTTGGAAGAGGTTGGGGTAGTAGATGCAAATAAGCAAAGTAAAAGAGACTTGTCTTTACATCTCAGAGATTAACCGCTCCGAGCAATTTTATAATGGGCAGCTTGGTCTGCCCGTTATAAGCAAAGTAAAAGACCGGCATATTTTTTTCAGAGCCGGCTCGTCTGTCTTGCTGTGTTTTATTGCCGAAGCCACGAGGGCCGAAAAAATACTCCCTCCTCACTACGCCTATGGTAAGCAGCACATTGCCTTTGAGGTGCCCGAAGAAGAATACGTGCAGTGGAAGGAAAAAATGCTGCGTGCTGGCATAGCCATAACCCACGAACAGTCCTGGAAGGACAATAAGTCGTCGTTCTACTTTGAAGATCCTGATGGGAATGTGCTGGAAATATTGCCCCCCGGAATCTGGGAGTAAATTCCCGCTCAGGTATTTTGCAGAAGCCCCAGTGCTTCTTCCACAAAATCGAATGTGGTGAGTATTTCGGCCTTTCCGTTTACAATAGCCACGTCGTGCTCATAATGGGCGGATGGTCTGCCGTCGGCGGTAACAATAGTCCAGCCATCCTTTTGCTGTTTCACCCTTCTGGTGCCTAAGTTGATCATAGGCTCAATTGCTATCACCAGACCGTCTTTTATTTTAGGGCCGCTGCCGCGCTTGCCGTAGTTTGGCACCTCGGGCGACTCGTGCATTTTTCTGCCAAGGCCATGCCCTACCAGCTCTCTTACCACACCGTACCCATGCGCCTCCGCATGCTGCTGAATGGCAAAGCTTATGTCGCCTATCCGGTTGGCGGAGGTTGCCTGGGCAATTCCCAGGTCGAGGCACTCGCGGGTTACCTTAAGCAGTTGCCTGATTTCGTTGGAGATTTCGCCTACTGCAAAAGTGTATGCCTGATCTCCATAGTAGCCGTTTTTAAGTGCGCCGCAGTCAATCGAGATAATATCACCTTCCTGGAGCGGCTTGGCGGAAGGGATGCCATGCACAACCTGCTCGTTTACCGAAATACACAGGCTGTTGGGAAAGTCGTAGAGGCCAAGAAAGCCTGGTATAGCGCCGTTGTCCCTGATGAATTCTTCCGCCAACCGGTCCAACTGAAGTGGCGTAACGCCGGGGGCGACTTCTTTCGCAAGCACCCCAAGTGTACGTGAAACCAGCTGGGCACTCTCCCTCATTAACTCTATTTCTTCGGCAGTTTTATAATGAATCATGAAATTGATATACTTCTGAAGCCACACTTTGTTATCTTCCCTAAGATGAAGAACCTTTGCGGGGTGTCAATATTATACAGGTTTGCAAAGATAACGGATTAATACCGAAAAAGTAATGAAGGCCGGGCCCGAGGGCGAAAATAGCTTATAATACACCGGCTTCACACTTTAATAGAACTCGCTGCCTCGCTTCGTACGCACAACGATCTGTGTGTTTACCCCTTTGGCAATAAAAAAAGGCGGTGGTTAGCCGCCTTTTGAGTAGATGTTGGTTTGGTGGTTAGATGATGCCTTCCAGCACATCTTTGATGGGAACCCGCTGCCCGTCTTTGAATGAAACGATCCAGGCATCTTTCACGCCCATTTCACGAAGATACTTCTTGAACGCATCGGCTTCGTAGTAGTCTCTGAACAGGCCAAGGGTGTATTTGTTCACATCCCCGTCTTTTTCGGCGCTGAAGTTTTCGTTGCCTTCAGCAAATTTGGCAAGGTCCTTCTGCTTAAATGCCCCTACCTGTACCTTAAACACTACGCCTTTGCTTTCGTCGATAGCGCTTCCCTTCTGAGGAGTGCTAGCGGTTGAGGCCTCCTGCAATTGCTTTCTTGCAGCGGCAAGGTCTGTCCTCAATGAGCTAACAGACGACTGGTACTCGTTGATTTGCGCATTTTTGTCAGCTATTTGCTGATCAAAGCCCGACACCTGGTTTTTAAGAGTGCCTACTTGTGCCTTTAAAGTCTGATTCTCTTCCAGCAGATTTTTATATTGCTCAGGCTCAAGCGCTTTCACTCTTTTTTTCCATTCCTTCTTCTCCTGCTTCGACATCTGAGCCTTTGCAGGAATTAGCACTGCAAGGCAGCATATAATCGGTAAAAATTTGAAGAATGTTTTCATCTTAAATAAGAATTTTAATATAACTGATTGGCAATGTACAAAAATAAGATAATTAAAGTCAAATTTTTCAATTTTGGATTATTTTAAGCTGCCCACCATGTTTTTAGGCACAACCCACGCATCAAATTGTTCATTGGTAAGAAGTCCCAATTCAATGGCAGCCTGGCGGAGTGTGGTTCCTTCCTTGTGAGCCTTTTTCGCAATTTTGGCTGCATTTTCGTAGCCAATATGCGGATTGAGCGCCGTTACCAGCATGAGAGACTTCTCCAGCTTGTCTTTTATCTCCGGGTGGTTAGGCTCAATTCCGATGGCACAGTGGTCGTTGAACGACTCGCAGGCGTCGCCTATTAGCCTTGCCGACTGTAGCAGGTTGGCTATCATCACCGGCTTAAATACGTTGAGCTCGAAGTGGCCGTTCATGCCTCCCACTGTGATGGCCGTGTCGTTGCCTATTACCTGCGCACACACCATGGTCATGGCCTCACATTGTGTGGGGTTTACTTTGCCCGGCATAATCGACGAGCCCGGCTCATTTTCCGGTATCAGTATTTCGCCAATGCCACTCCGCGGCCCGGAAGCAAGCAAACGGATATCGTTGGCAATTTTCATGAGGCTCACAGCCAGCTGCTTTAATGCGCCAGAGGTCTCTACAATGGCATCGTGTGCAGCCAGCGATTCAAATTTGTTTTCGGCTGTTACAAACGGATGCCCGGTAATAGTGGCTATTTTTTTTGCTACCAGCACATCGTAGCCTTTGGGGGTGTTGAGGCCGGTACCTACAGCCGTGCCACCAAGCGCCAGCTCCGAAAGATGCGGCAACGTATTTTTTAAAGCCTTCAGGCCGTGGTCGAGTTGCGAAACGTAGCCGGAAAACTCCTGGCCCAGCGTAAGGGGTGTCGCATCCATCAGGTGGGTGCGGCCAATCTTCACCACGTCTTTAAACGCAGCCGACTTTTCTGCCAGCGTTTTTCTCAGCTTTTCAATTTTGGGGATGGTGTTTTGCACCACCATGGTGTACCCTGCTATGTGCATTGCAGTGGGAAAGGTGTCGTTGGACGACTGCGATTTGTTCACATCGTCGTTGGGGTGGATCACCTTTTTTTCATCACTTAATTTACCGCCGTTTAGCACGTGCGCACGATTGGCTACCACTTCGTTCACATTCATGTTCGATTGGGTGCCCGAGCCCGTTTGCCACACTACCAGCGGAAATTCCTCGTCGAGCTTTCCTGCCAATATCTCGTCGCACGCTCTGGCAATCAAGTCCAGCTTTTCCTTCGCGAGAACGCCCAGCTCGTGGTTTGCCTGTGCAGCTGCCTTTTTAAGTACTGCAAATGCCTGTATTATTTCTATGGGCATGCGGGCTTGCCCGCCACCTATTTTGAAGTTTTCCTTGGAGCGCTGCGTTTGCGCACCCCAGTATTTTTCCGCGGGAACCTCCACAGGCCCCATGGTATCTTTTTCGATCCTGATATCCATTTATTTCAGAGAGAGATTAATAGTGGCGCTAAAATAGCAAAATCGGGCACCAAATATTACCGAATCGCTATTTCGCTGATTTTTATCAACGCTATTTTGATTGAATCTAAATAAACATAACTTTGCCACTCTTTATAATTAGTC
>CBFGTI010000103.1:0-19020 GCA_965651695.1 uncultured Imperialibacter sp.
TCAAACTGTTTTCCCCTCCTGCTTTTTCAGCAGTTTTTCCAGAGCCGCCGGGGCCATCAGGCTTTCGCACCGAATCTTTTCCTGCAGCTTTAGTATGCCGCCGATCAACGCTTCCGGCCGTGGCGGGCAACCAGGCACGTACACATCTACGGGGATAATCCTGTCCACCCCTTTCACCACATGGTAGCCGTGCTCCCAGTAAGGGCCGCCGCAATTGGAGCAGGAGCCCATGGAAATTACGTACCGGGGCTCAGCCATTTGCTCATACAGCCGGCGAACTCTGTCCGCCATTTTGAAGGTAACGGTGCCAGCCACTATCATCACGTCCGACTGCCGCGGAGAAGGCCTCGGAAATACGCCAAGCCTGTCCAGGTCGTAGTTGGATGCCATGGAACCCATCATTTCGATGGCGCAGCATGCCAGCCCAAAACCCATCGGCCAAATAGACGACAGCCGGGCCCAATTAATGAGGTCGTCGACCTTGGTAACCACCACCCCGCCTTGTCCAAATTGTTGATCAAGCAATCCCATTACAATGCCTCCTCCTTCAACACCCGCTTTTCTTTTACCCGCCGGCTTACTTCCTCGTAAAGGCGATCGGGAACTTTCGAATCCGCTTGCACCGGAGTAACTACAGGTCTTTCCCACTCCAGGTAGCCTTTGGCCCAGGCGAAAACAAGCCCAAGGGCAAGTATACCCACAAACACTGCCATTTCAGCAAAGGCAAACCAACCCCAAAGTCCGCCGGTAGCTACTACCAGTTCTTTTTGCCCGAAAACAGTAGCCCACGGGAAAAGAAACACCAGCTCAACCTCGAACAGCAGAAAGATAAGCGCCACTATATAAAACCTGATATTGAACTTTCCCCAGGCGCTTGACGATGGGTCCTCGCCGCATTCGTAGGTCGTGAGCTTTTCTTCATTGGGCCGGTGAGGGCGCACAAGCATGGCAAAACCAACCGACAGGAGTACGAAGATAAAGCCCCCAACAATGAATAAAAGAACTGTTCCAAATCCTGAAATCTCCGGCATATGCAGATTTTATGCTAAAGTAATGAAATACATCGCCCGAATTAAACAATTTGCCGTTGGGCATGAGCAAAAACTCCTTGCAAAGCCTCTCTCCTTCCCTCAAAAGTTAAAAGTCGAGCGGATCCATGTGCTTGAAATGACCATTTTGGCGAATCTTTTCTTTCGCGCGCTCCATCCGTTTTACTATAGGTATGGTTAGCTTCAGGTAGCCGATGAGGAACTCCTGCCGCTCCCTTTCGGAGGCCATTTTCAATAGTTCAAATTCCTGCTCTTTGCTAAGGCCTATTTTATGGGCAATGGTGTAGGTAAGAAGCTTCTGATCGAAATGCACCAGCTCCTGCATACCCAGCCACTCAAAGAGTTCGTTTGCCAGCTCATAGAGCTCCTTTTGCAGCAAAACTTCGCCATCGAAGGCGTTTTTCATCAGTTCTACCGTACCCCCGGCATACAGTTTTCCGGGTAAGGGATTCACGAAGTCAAGCACCTTAAAAATGGCTGTACCCTGCGTGCGAATATCCATCCGCCCATCCTCATACATTTTTTCAAGCTTCGTAATTCTAACCTCGGTGCCGTACTCAATCTTGTTGAGCACAAAGGAAGGAATGCCAAATATCTTGTCGGTAGCGAGTGCTTCCCTTACCAGCTGCTGATACCGCGGTTCAAATATGTGCAGGTTGAGGGTTTCGCCGGGGAAAACCACAAGGTTAAGCGGAAATAAAGGCAGGTCCTTTTCGATCATCTATTTACAACATGGAAACGTGTAAAGAGTTTCCGTTATTCTGGCTGTTAACCGAAACTAAAAAGCTGCCCTTGTGAGACAGCTTTTTCGCTTTGGTTGTCAATCTGTTCAGAGAACTACATGTTTTTGATAATCTCATCGCCAAATTCTGAGCACTTGAGCAATGTGGCTCCTTCCATCAGGCGTTCGAAATCGTAGGTCACTCTCTTTGAAGCAATTGCTTTCTCCAGTCCTTTGTAGATAAGGTCTGCAGCTTGCTGCCATCCGAAGAATTCGAACATCATGGCGCCGGAAAGAATCACCGAGCCGGGATTTACTTTGTCTTGCCCGGCGTATTTCGGTGCTGTGCCGTGCGTAGCTTCGAAGATTGCGTGCCCGGTAATGTAATTTATATTGGCTCCGGGAGCAATGCCAATGCCACCCACAATTGCCGCCAAAGCGTCCGACACGTAGTCGCCATTCAGGTTAAGCGTGGCGATTACGCTGTACTCGGCCGGGCGTAGCAGAATCTGCTGAAGGAATGCGTCGGCGATCACATCTTTTATAATTACCTGGTGGCCGTCCTTCTCAACAACCTGCCAGGGGCCGCCCTGATAGTCCTTCGCACCATATTCGTTTTTTACTAAGGCGTAGCCCCAATCACGGAATGCTCCCTCGGTAAATTTCATGATGTTACCTTTATGCACAAGCGTGAGCGAATCGCGCTTTTGAGCAAACGTGTAATCGAGTGCCGACCTTACCAGCCGCTCGGTGCCTTCCTTAGAAACCGGTTTAATTCCTATGCCGGAGGTTTCAGGGAAACGGATTTTCCCATAGAGCTTGGGAAAGTTGTCCTTGAACAACTGCTTGAATTTTTTATTGTCTTCGGTGCCTTCCTGAAATTCGATACCGGCATAAATGTCTTCGGTGTTTTCGCGGAAGATTACCATGTCGCAAAGGCCGGGTTCTTTTACCGGAGAGGGTACTCCCTGAAACCAGCGAACGGGGCGAACGCAAGCATAAAGATCGAGCTCCTGGCGAAGCGCCACGTTCAGCGAACGAATGCCACCGCCAACCGGAGTAGTTAAAGGCCCTTTAATGCCCACCAGGTAGTCCCTGAAAGCGGTCAAGGTTTCTTCGGGCAACCAGTTTCCGGTTTTGTTAAAAGCCTTTTCGCCGGCCAGTACTTCTTTCCACTGGATCTTCTTTTTGCCTCCAAATGCCTTTTCAACAGCCGCGTCGAAAACCTTCTTAGAAGCTGGCCAAATATCTACCCCTGTCCCGTCTCCTTCGATAAAAGGTACTGTAGGATTGTCGGGAACATTTAACTTTCCGTTTTGAATGGTAATTTTCTGTTCGCTCATTATCTGATTTTTATGCTTTTACGAGAATTATATTTCCACAATTTGGGACAGCGAAATTAAAGGAAATTTAACATTTCTCACATAAAAATAGATATACAGACGAAAGGAATGCTGAATGGCATCAAGGCACCGAATTTTATTTTCACTGTGCCGGCCACGTAAGGGATTGTGCTCCCGCTCATTGTTTCACATCAAATTAAAGCAAGCAGCCATGAGCGCAAAAACATTTCTAATCGGCATATTGTGGTTGGTCGTTTCCGCCTGTGAAAAAGAGGAACCGGCAATGAAGGAGCCCACTATTGAAATCGAATCTGCAATAACATCGATAGCCGAGGCCTCTACTTACGAAGGCGAGGCGGGAGACCGGATCGAATTCACAGTAATAGCCAGCGCACCGGCAGGCCTTCAAAGCTTTTATATTGAAAAAGAGCAACGCAGCGGAAGCGGCTTTTCTAATGATCAGTTTGTTGTGCTGGATGCCAGCTCGCCCGAGGTTTCGAACAATCGGGTTGAATATACCTTCAGCCGGGAGTTAACTGCTGATGACTTCAGCCAAACCGATAATTTTATTCGCGCGGTAATAGTAGACACGAAGGACCGGAAAGCAGTAAAAGGATTTCGCCTGGTAAGAAAGTAGATAAACCACCCGTAGTGGCTGCCAAAAAGGCAATGGCACTCGTTCGGGGTATTTGATTTATCCACTATTTTTGTATTGCAGAGGAATAATGGAAGCCAGGTATCTCATTCTACTCCTGATCATTTTTTTACGTTACGCTGTTATCGCCGGCGTCGCATTCGTTGTATTTTACAAGCTATGGAAGAGCAAATGGGCTCGTAAAAAGATTCAGCAGGCTTTCCCACAGCGCAAAGACTACTATCGCGAAATCGGGTACAGCCTTCTCACTGTGCTCATTTTCTGGCTGGTAGCCCTAAGCACTTTTCATCCTTTGGTGCGTCCATATACCAGGGCGTACCAAGACTTCGGCGAATATGGATGGGGGTACTTTTTTGTAAGCCTTGCGGCAATCTTGCTTATCCACGACACTTACTTTTACTGGATGCATCGGTTAATGCACCACCCCAGGCTGTTTAACGCACTGCACAGGGTCCACCATGTGTCCACAAACCCATCCCCGTGGGCTGCGCTGTCGTTTCAGCCGGCAGAGGCGTTCATTGAGGCGGCTGTGGTTTATGTTATCGTTTTTGCCCTGCCAGTCCATCGGGCCGCTATTTTAACATGGCTGCTGATCATGATGCTGTACAATGTGTACGGGCACCTGGGATACGAGCTATATCCGCGGGGCTTCCAACGCCATTGGCTTGGTCGCTGGCTCAACACTTCGGTTAACCACAACCAGCATCACAAATACGTCAAAGGGAACTATGGGCTTTATTTTCTTTGGTGGGACCGGCTAATGGGGACCCTGCGGCCCGATTATGAACAGGAATATGACCGCGTGAAAGGGCTAGCACAAAAATAGCTCAGCTGCCAGCTTCTGGCGGTATTATGGCAAACCCCACCCCGCTGAGAATCATTTCAATGTTCACGTATGAGTCGTCTGAAATTGTGACTTTGCCAGTAACTATAGCAGATACCCAGTCGGTAGTTACCCAGGTGATCTTCAACTCCACATCTTCCAGTTGCCTTACATAGGTTTGTTTACCAAAAAGCTCAGTGGTGAAGGTAACTTCAGAATAGGCGTCTACCGACGACCAGAAATGTTCCCGATTCTTAGCGTAATAAGTACCCATCTCCAAGGGGCCTGCAAACGTGAACCCGAATCCATTTTTCGTAGATCCTTCCCAGTTTGAAACAACCAATTCACGAAACGCTTCATCGATCACGAAGAAAGTGCCCTGAAAATATCCACATCTGGATACCTCTTTTGTTATCTGGCCATTGGTATAATAAGTTTCTTCTATCGTGCCATTTGCTGTTGCAAGTCTGCAACTCTCCTCTTCTTCGCATCCAAAAAACAGAATGGGAATAAAAAAAAGAAACAGCCATTGAAATACCTTGTGCATACAGACTAATTGAAAACCCGAAGTTAATCGAATACTGCTAATAACCGGTAGTTGAAAGCGGTTTTTCTTACCTGATGAACAGGCCGCCACGGGGCGGTTTCGCCGGGCATGGAAGATCTGCCTCGTTGAGCCTGCGGGGAAATAATAAAGCTAAATATTTTGGTTTTTATCTGAATATTGCTAATTTTGATAGTATATTATGACTATTTTATGGACGTGGAATACAAACTGCAAATCTACCCCTCGTATGAGGTGAGTGCACATACAAAGAAATTTAAGAAGATGCTGTTTAACCGGGTTGGAGAGTACCAATACCTGCACTCTCAACCGCATATCAGTCTCCTTTATTTTATCACCGACTCTATTTGGGAGCAAGACCTGGTGAATGTTGTAAAAGAAACTGTCGAAGACTTTTCGGGTTTCACCGTTCAGCTAAAGGGTTTTTCATATTTCCCGTCCGGCACTCTTCATATCGAGGTTCTGCAGCAAGGCTATATGCAAATGCTGGCTCGACGGTTGCGCCAAGGCATTCGGGAGCTTGCAAATAAGCGGAAAATGGAGCTGGGAAGCCTTACAACGGTGACGGACATGCACATGACCGTGGGAGGCGGTCTCTCCGCCAGGAGCCTTGCTGCCGGCCATAGCCTGCTGAGTAAGCTGAACTATGAAGCTTCATTTGAAGTAAACAGCATCAAGTTGTTGAGCAACTCAGGCGGAGGCACAGGAAACAGTCTTGTTTCAGAATTTAACTTCGGCGGCGGGCTGCACCCCGGTGGGCCACAGTTTCGCAGCCGGGTTGCCTCAACGGTAGCCAGCAGCCTCAGCGGTTTGTATACAGCCGGGAGTTCGCAGCAGCTGAGCTTGTTCTGACATCAAAAAGATTTCTGCTATCCAGGTTACAACTACACCGCTGCTAAAAACATTAACATCGAATCACCTCCAATTGTATGTGGTCATCTGCAACTGATTCCCGTTCTATCATCCATATGGACCTCGACAGCTTCTACGTGTCGGTGGAGCGCCTTCAAAATAGCCAGTTCTACGGCAAACCACTGCTTATAGGCGGCAGCAGCGACAGGGGCGTGGTAGCCTCGTGCAGCTACGAAGCCCGTGCTTTTGGCGTGCACTCAGCTATGCCCATGCGGCTGGCGCGGCAGTTGTGTCCGGAAGCTATCGTGATAAGAGGCGACATGGAGCGCTACACGCAGTTTTCGCAAATGGTGACGGAGATAATTGGAGAGGCCGTGCCACTGTACGAAAAATCATCCATCGATGAGTTCTACATCGACCTTACCGGTATGGAGCGCTTTTTCGGCTGCATGAAAATAGCCACCGAATTGAAGGCAAGAATCAGAAAAGAGACGGGTTTGCCGATTTCGTTTGGACTGTCGGAAAACAAAACGGTGTCGAAAGTTGCAACGAACGAATCGAAGCCCGACGGACACAGAAAAATTGACTATGGCACTGAAAAAGCATTTTTATCGCCGCTGACAGTAGACAAAATCCCGATGGTTGGCGATAAAACCGCCTATACGCTCAAAAAAATGGGGGTGCAAAAAATACAGACCCTGCAGCAGATACCCCCCGAAATGCTTGAGGCGGTATTCGGTAAAACGGGCCGTGTGATTTATGAAAAAGCCAATGGCATTGATCGCACCCCTGTAGTGCCCTATACGGAGCGGAAGTCGCTTTCCACTGAGAACACCTTTGAGCGTGATACTATTGACGTGAAAATGCTTGAAGCAACGCTGGTAGCCATGACCGAACAATTAGCTTTTAAGCTCCGCAAGGAACAAGAACTTACATCGTGCGTTACCGTGAAGATCCGTTATTCAGACTTCGACACCCACACTCTGCAGCGCAAAATACCCTACACTTCGGCTGACCATGCTCTTATTCCGGTTGTAAAAGAGCTTTTTCAAAAAGCATATAGCAGGCGGTTGCTTATCCGGCTTATAGGCGTACGCTTTAGCAGCCTGGTGCACGGCAACTACCAAATCAACCTGTTTGAAGACACCGAGGAGAGTATCAAACTTTACCAGGCTATGGACAAACTGCGTAAAAAATTCGGCGATCAGTCGGTGGTCCGTGCCGTGGGCATGAGTATTCCACGACGCAGCTTCAACCCGTTCAATGGTGTGGCTGCCTAGCAAACTACCCAAAACTTCCCTTCCCTGTAACATCTCTAACTTATTGCTGATGAGCGAGTAAAATACCTGTAGGAACAAAAAGCTCATCCCATGATAACAAGAAAAAGTTTTTTAGTGAAATCGGTAGCTGGCGTTGCCGGACTGATTCCCGGCGTGTCACTGGCCGGCAATTTTTTTCAGGATAAACCTGCTCCTATAGAGGCCCAGTTAGTAAGAGCATTTGTAGGCAAGGGGCACAGCGACCTGGAGGGTGTAAAGCAAATGCTGGAAGAAACACCCGGGATACTCAATGCCTTGGACTGGGGTGGTGGCGACTACGAAACTGCGCTTGGCGGTGCCTCGCACATGGGCAGGCCAGATATCGCACAGTTTCTTATTGATAAAGGTGCGCGAATGGACATATTTGCCGCTGCCATGATGGGCAAGGCAGACGTGGTGAAAGCCATAGTAACAGCCTACCCTGCATCGCTGCACAGTAAAGGGGCGCACGGTATTTCGCTGATGACGCATGCCTTGAAAGGCGGAGATGCTGCCCGTGAAGTAGTGGACTTCCTGAAATCGCAAGGTGTCGGAAGCTAGGCCTCGGTAGAGAGTGGGCAGAAGTGCCGGATACTATATTTTTTTGCCCGCCATTCTCCGGAACATCCGCTTCTCAAACTCCCAGAAAAAGCGGAACTGGCCAAACACAAACCCGTAAAACAGCAAAATAACGTTGTAAACAGGCAAAATAAATATATAATACAGTACACTGAAAAGTGTGTTGTAGTCGGGATCGGCCTGTATCCAGCGGAAGAGCGGCCGCTTGAGAAAAAGTACTGTAAAGCCGGTGCACGCAAAAACAAGCAGCACAATCAGCACCTGCCATCCACTTTTAAGATTCCATCGCCTCTGCAGCCTGCTTACCCAGTTCTCTTTTGCGTCGTTCATATATTGTTCCAGTAGTTTTTTTGTGGCAAAGGAGCCACTACGGTCATCTTCTCCTTGGTAACAGGGTGAAAAAAAGAGAGCTGCCTGGCGTGGAGATTAATGCAACCATCTTCATTGGCGCTGGTGTATCCATATTTAACATCGCCCTTTATCGCGCAGCCGGCTTTACTGAGCTGTACTCGTATTTGATGTGGCCTGCCAGTTACAGGCCGCACTTCCAGCAGTGCGTGATCCGCCACGACTTTCAAGAACTTATAAGAAAGCTCGGATCGTTGCGCCCCTTGCTTTTCTTTTGCATACGCCGTTACCACATTCCTCCTGGTGTCTTTCTCCAGCCAGTTAATCAGCGTTGCCTCCTCAGCCGGCGGCTTTCCTTTCACCACCGCCCAATAGATTTTTTCTATCGTTTTTTCCCTGAAAGCCTTCGTCATCCGTTCCAGTGCTTTCGATGTTTTAGCAAGCATTACCACCCCACTTACGGGCCTGTCAATTCTATGAACGAGCCCCATAAATACATTGCCGGGTTTGGAATATCTGTTTTTCACATAATCTTTGGCGTAATCTACCAGCGACTGATCTCCAGTTTCATCGCCTTGTACCAGCATACCGGCTGGTTTGTTGACGATGAGAAGGTGATTATCTTCGAACAAGATTAGCTTTGAAAAGTCCACTCGATTAAATAATGGCCAAATTTAGAAATTTATATTTCCGGGGAGGCGCCGTTGCGCTGTTACTTTCGCTGGTCGCATTCATTTATTACCTGTGGATTAGGGCCGACAGATCGTATGCCGGGTTTGAAATGACATCCGAGCGTTCGGTTTTTGTAACTGCCGGCACCTACACAAAAGGGAACATCGTGGGAATTCAGCCCTACATGGTTCCGGCCGACTACCGATCTGCCGACGCGCTTTATGAGAAGTTGAACAGGTATTTAAAAATTGCCAGGTCCAATCGTGCCCTCACCTCTGCAACCATCGTGGTTTTTCCGGAATACATCGGCACCTGGCTGGTAGCCATGGAAGAAAAAGCCTCGGTTTATACCGCTGCCACTACCGGCGACGCCCTCGCCAGGGTTGCACTCAGCCACCCATTGTCGTTTGCTTCAAATTTCCTTCGGGCCAGTGCCGACGACAAAACCAAAGCCGCACTATTCAGCATGAAAGCGGAGGCTATGGCCGGTGCTTACCAGCAAGTATTTGGCAGGCTGGCCGAAGAATTCAATGCTACGGTGGTGGCGGGGTCCATCCTGCTTCCATCTCCTTTTATTGCAGAAGGCGTGCTAAAAACCGGCAACGGCCCCCTCTACAACATTTCGGCAGTGTTTTCACCACAAGGCACCTTACTTGAGCCGCTTGTAGTGAAAAACTACCCCACCCGCGAGGAACTCCCTTTTTGCAGTGCCGGTGCCCCGGCCGATTTGCCCGTATTTTCGTCCCCGGCAGGCAAATTTGGTGTGCTCATTTGTGCCGACTCGTGGTACAACACCGGCTACCGTACACTGAAGGAACAGGATGCCGAAATTTTGGTAGTGCCTTCGTACCTGGCGGGGCACGAGGTATGGAACCAACCCTGGCTGGGGTACAATGGCAGCGAGCCTCCGGCCGACGTGGCGAAAACCGACACAAGCACGCTGACAGAACGGCAAGCATGGCAGAAGTACGCTATGGCAAGCCGTGGACCCGCTTCCGGCTTTAAAACCGGGGTCAATATTTTTCTCCGCGGGCAGCTGTGGGACCTGGGCACCAACGGAAACCCCTTCTTAATTGTTGACGGAACAGCCGAAGAAATCGTTATCCCCGCCGAGGGGGCTGCCATTGTCAACGTCTTGTTCTAAGCACTTTCTGCCATCTTGTCACTCACTTAGCCCAGATTATCCTTTGGCATAACCATTGTTTCTCCCTTAAATGGTAATTGTGAATCAAAGACAAATAAGATAATCATGGGAAAAATAATTGGAATTGACTTAGGAACAACCAACTCTTGCGTTGCAGTGATGGAGGGTAATGAGCCGGTGGTGATTCCTAACAGCGAAGGAAGAAGGACCACGCCTTCTATCGTTGCCTTCCTGGACAACGGTAAGGGCGAGCGCAAAGTGGGTGATCCTGCAAAACGTCAGGCCATCACCAACCCGCACAATACAATTAGCTCGGTTAAGCGCTTCATGGGTAAAAAATATTCGGAAGTTACAGCAGAGCGTAAGAACGTATCGTACACTTTAGAAGCCGGCAACAACGACGTTGTAAGAATCCGCATTGGCGACAGAAACTATACCCCGCAGGAGATCTCGGCAATGATCCTTCAGAAGATGAAGTCGACAGCTGAAGACTATCTCGGCACAGAGGTTAAAGAAGCTGTGATAACCGTGCCTGCTTACTTTAACGACGCCGAGCGCCAGGCCACAAAAGAAGCCGGACAAATAGCCGGACTGGACGTAAAAAGAATTATAAACGAGCCCACCGCAGCGGCCCTGGCATATGGTCTCGATAAAAAGAATAAGGATATGAAAATTGCAGTGTACGACCTGGGTGGTGGTACATTCGATATTTCGATCCTCGAGCTTGGCGACGGCGTATTTGAAGTAAAATCGACTAACGGTGATGTGCACCTGGGTGGCGACGACTTCGATTCCAAAATAATCGACTGGTTGGCCGAGGAGTTTAAAAAAGACGAAGGAATTGACCTCCGGAAAGATCCCATGGCACTACAGCGCTTAAAAGAAGCTGCAGAAAAAGCCAAAATAGAGCTTTCGAGCTCTGCCAGCACCGAAATTAACCTGCCGTATATAATGCCGGTAGATGGCATTCCCAAGCACCTTGTGCGCACGCTTTCCCGCTCTAAGTTTGAGCAGCTAACCGACGACCTGGTGCAGCGTACACTGGAGCCGTGCCGCAAAGCAATGAAAGACGCCGGAATGTCTCCTTCCGACATAGACGAAGTAATCCTTGTCGGTGGTTCTACCAGGATTCCGCGGATTCAGGACGAAGTTGAGAAGTTCTTTGGCAAGAAGCCTTCAAAAGGTGTAAACCCCGATGAGGTAGTTGCGATTGGTGCGGCGATTCAGGGTGGTGTGCTTACCGGCGAAGTGAAGGACGTGCTTCTGCTCGACGTAACTCCGCTGTCTCTCGGTATCGAAACCATGGGCGGCGTGTTCACGAAGCTGATTGAGTCAAACACCACGATCCCTTCCAGGAAATCCGAGGTCTTTTCAACAGCGTCAGACAATCAGCCCTCTGTAGAGATACATGTGCTGCAGGGTGAGCGCCCGATGGCCAGAGACAACAGAACGATTGGCCGGTTCCACCTCGATGGCATTCCGCCAGCACCACGTGGTGTACCACAAATCGAAGTTACTTTCGACATCGATGCTAACGGTATCCTCAACGTGTCGGCAAAAGACAAAGGAACAGGCAAAGAGCAGAAAATCCGCATTGAAGCATCTTCAGGTTTGACCGACCAGGAGATTGAAAAGATGAGGAATGAAGCTAAGGCCAATGCCGATGCCGACAAAGCGGAAAGAGAAAAGATAGACAAGCTTAATGCTGCAGACTCAATGATATTCCAGACTGAAAAACAGTTGAAAGAATATGGCGACAAACTTTCTGCAGGCAATAAGTCGAACATTGAGTCGGCGCTGGAAAATCTGCGTAAAGCGCATAAGAGCCAGGACGTAGCCGGAATAGATAAAGCTACCGAGGCACTTAACCAGGCTTGGGCGGCAGCATCGCAGGAAATGTACAATGCCACACAAGGTGCGGGGCAACCTGGCGGACAGGCGGACCCAGGCGCACAAGCCGGAGGTGGTGCCGGACCGAATGGGCAAACCACAGCTGACAATGTGTCGGATGTAGAATACGAAGAGGTAGACGACAACAACAAGAAGTAAGCTTCCAGCGGTTGTAGGTTCTACGCTAAAAAATAAGCTGCTTTTGATGGCAGCTTATTTTTTATGACCTTTTGGTACCAAAGAGAACGCCGTACGTAAGGCCTATCAAAATGACTTTTTTATTCCGGATTCTCTGGCTAAAAGGTTAACCCCGCCTTTATCCCTAATAGGATTCCTGCAAAGCCATCACTGTTCTTCGCATGGTTTTTATAGTAAACAGCTGCCCGCACCTGAAGCGACCTGTTAATTTTCCTGTTTAACCCAGCTTCACCCATCCATCCCCAGTAGAAAGTAGATGGTTTGCTGCTGAACGACTCCTTCGTATCCCCCGCTGTATCTTCCAGTTCGTCCGGGTAGTCCAGCTCAAAGGTTTGTCTTTTGGAAAGTGCATAACTGTAAACCATGCCTCCGGAAACATAACCCGTAGTCCTGGTGCTTAACGGCAGCCTGAATTTCAGTAGTAGTGGAGCTTCCAACGCATAAACAACCGACTCCAGGTCATCTAAGGGGGCAGCGGGAGCCTCTACGGTGGCTTGTTCCCATATCCTGGTCATTACTACGTTATCCTCCGATTCGAGGCGATAATGTTGAATATAGACACCGGTTTCTAGCCCCCAGACCGGATGCAGAATTGCTTCTACGCCAATACCACCTCCGGCGTGAATTCCTGAATAGTTCTTCCCAGGGTAAGATGCGCCAAAATTTCCCGTGGCTCCATATCCCCAGTCAATTTTCCGTCCTAACTTGTTCTTCTCAATAGCAACAATCGTCTTTAGCGGCGCCTTCGTTTTCTTCTGCTCCACCACCGTTCCTTCCTGTCCAACCTCTGATTCTGAAGCCTCGGCGGCACGAACGTCGTGCTCCGGAATCGGCAAAAAGGAATTCCTCTCCTCAGCAAGCAGTGTATCGGCAGGTACATGGCTTTCAGTATGCTCGTCGGTCGGACTATGCAAAGATGAAGGAGCGCCGTCTGAATTTTCGCTCTTATTCTCTGTTCCGTCAGCTTTAGCACTGCTTGGGGCGATTTCTTCCGCCATAGTGTTCGTTCGGCCAGTCACTGCTCCGTTTGAAACGCTGCTTAGTCGCTGGGCATTTCCCTGGTTTTTTCTTTCGAATACCGGCGCGGGATAGCCATCTTTCATGTTATCAACCCGTACCTTCAGCGGACGTTCTGGGGCCTCATCTTTTACCGCCGTAGTCTGCTCAAAACTTTCTAGCAAGTCGGTTCTCTCTGGTGCGTCACTACCTACTGCCTGATCTTGCTTCTTACTCAGAAAATCGTCGATACGGCTGTCCAGGCTATCAACCTGCCAAACCAACCATGCTATCATTCCTACCAAAAGAATATTCAGACCAACTGAAAGTTTTAACCAACGGGTTGAGGCTGTTGCCACGGGTACGCCAGCGTTCAACGCCGTAAATCTCTGCCAACCCTCTTCAACAGGAGTAGAATCGGTAAATTTCTCCAGGGCGGCCTTAATGTGCTTGTCAAATTCGTTATCGTGCATAGCTGATACGATTGATTTGTGACCTATTGTTCAAAAGTTCCCTGAGTTTGTTTCGCGCTATCGCTAAGTTGGATTTTGAAGTGCCGTCGCTTATACCGAGCATTTCGGCAATCTCGCGGTGTTTGAATCCCTCTACTGCGTAAAGCACAAAAACGATACGGTACGATGGTGGAAGTTTCTGCACACAATCCATAATTTCGTCTGTACTGAACTTGGTGAATACATCAGGAGAGATTCCATTGTCGACGAATAGGTGGGCTTCTCCTTCATAGTGTTTTTTGTATTTTCTGTAGTGGTCGATTGAGGCATTGATTACGATCCTCCTGAGCCAACCTTTGAATGGTTGTGAGATGTCGTATTCACTGACGCTGGCGAAAACTTTCATGAAGCCGTCATTGACCACTTCGATAGCCTCTTCGCGGCTCTGAGAATATCGTAACGCGACACTCATTGCATAATTGAAATAGAGCTCATAAAGCTCCCTCTGGCCCGCCGGATGCCCTTTAACGCATTTCGAAATTAGCTTCGGATCGATGTTACCTGAATTGGACATCCCTTGTGAAAAAAGTTATTTTATGTGGTCTTCAAATTTTGTAGGCTACCGAAATTCACAGCCTTTAAACTCCTGATTATCAATCGTCAATTTTAATGAACTTTCCATCCCTGGAAAACTCGAGATCAATACCGTGGTCGAGTTCTACCTGCTGGCGCCTGTCGTCCAGTTCCCACGCCACAATGAAGTTGTCGGGGTAAGTCTCAAGCACATACGCAATGACGCTTTCGGGAATCACAGAATCCGGCAGCTTCTCGCCAGCTTCCACTGAGGTGATTTCTTTCTTGCCGTTAAATTCCAGGCTTGCGTAGTTGTCGAGCAACACCTCATATGACTTCCTGAGATCATCTCGTTCCCTGGTCACCTGAATTATCGACTGTCCGTCAAAGTGGGTGGCAACAAATGATTCAATTTCTGCCGGTATGTCATTCGCTTCCAGCACTGTCTCTTTCTCACATGAACTGGCGATCGCCAATGTAAATGCCAAAAAAGGTATCAATGTCTTTTTCATAGTCATTTGTTTTTGTTTTAGCCCAATACGGAGCTTTTGTTCAAAAGGATGGTCGGCTGCAAAAAAAACTTTCTATCTCATAAAATGCCCTCTATACCTTTTTTGCAGATCCAGCAGCGCTGACTGCGAAAGTGGCGTACGACAAAAATCCGTTTTTCAAGAGATTAGTTTTTACCGTAAGGGAGAAAAACCATGAACCTGTCAGAGATTGTTGACAAGATCTCCGGGTAGCTAACAAAAATCGGAGATGGAAAGGTATACTCTAATTAACCCACTTAAATTAACCAACGGAAAATTGAGGTAAAGCCTGGCACCATTGGCCCGAGCGTCTTCTTCATTGGCTTCCCTACTCCTGTGGTACATGGTTGATGCACTAGCGGCACATTATCGGTACATCATTGGTAAAGGATTAGTACATGAAAACCGAAAGATAAGCGAAGGACAACCGAAAGATAAGCGAAAGATAAATACTCTGACGATACGAAAAGCAGACCACTAAAACAATCAACTATGGCAAAAAGTAACGGGCCTGACTGCCTCCAAATTGCGCGGAAAACTTGGCGATGCAGCCTTCGGAAAGCACAATGGCAAAACGCACGCTTATGTGCTCAAATTTAAAAAAATAACCTGCACCATCCCAAGCAAAAGGATCGGCAGCAAAAGTTTAAAGCCGCATGGGAAGCCACATAGGAAGCGCTGAAGGACCCGGAGAAGCACAGTTCAGAATCATGGACAGCAAACCGGGAGAAATCAGTGCCTGTCACACAGCGGTTGTATTTTTTATAAGGGAGGGCCTGCCGCCGGAGGACGATTCGGAGTGAGACCACCTGCTTGCTTTGCCTAGTTGACCCCGGTGAGGGTTTTGGAGCATTGGCAGGATGGCTGTGTGCGTTCCGTCAGGATCACTTCCGTAATAAATGCAATCGCACCTATCAATGCTGCTTTTCATTTAGCCGATTTGTTATTGTTGTCTTAACATTAAGGTAATGTTAGCACGATAAATTTGCAGTAATACATACTTAACACAAGTTTTCTATGTTTGTCTCAAAGAGACTGGTATTAATTCTACTGACCCTCGCATTTTCCAGAACATTGCTCGCACAGGAGTCTCCCAAAGTTTCAATAGGATATGTGAAGGACGGGTTAAAGTTCAACACTTCCGACGGTAACTTTTCCACTGTCATAGGACTGAGGTTTCAACTCAGGTTCTACACTCCATTCGACAACGACCCAACAAGTGTAGCAGAATACGAAGATCCCAGTCAACCCTCTTTTGTTATCAGAAGAGCCCGGTTTAAAATCGGCGGTAACTATCGCTCGCTACGTTACAAATTTGAATATGACGTTATCGCCAGCAGGATATATGATCTTTATTTCTCCTATGAAAACAACAAAAAGGTGCAACTGCGAATTGGTCAGTACAAGGCGCTTTACAATCGGGAAAGAGTGGTATCATCAGGCAGAGGCCTATTGATTGAAAGATCAATTACTAATAATCCTTTTACAGTAGATCGTCAAATTGGCATGACTGTTTCGGGCAACCTCGACGGAAACTCCATTGCTAACTTCTCCTACTATGCATCAGTTCACACAGGAATGGGGAGCATGGCCACATACAACGACGATGATAAGTTCATGTACATCGGAAGGGTTCAGTGGAACTTCCTGGGTCAAGACATTGACATATATGACGATGGAGGTGATTTGAAAGGGAATAAGAATCCGATAGCATCGATAGGTTTTGCAGCGCTTACCAACACCAGTTCATTTAATCGGTTTGACTCCGGCCAAGGAGGCGTTTTGTTAGATGGCTATACAACCTCATTGCCTGGCGAATATCGAATCAACCAATATTTGCAGGATTTCGTATTTAAATTTAAAGGGATTTCAATTCTACAGGAATATCATTATAAAATTGTAGATGACCTAGCGCAAGGTTCGCGCAGAGAAATGGCCAGCATTTTTGCTCAAGCGGGTATTTTCCCGGGATATTTTGCCCAAGCTTTACCTGAAAAACTGCAATTGGTTTTCCGCTATGCGCATTTGAAACCGCACCTAAATGTGCCGCAGTTTCAGAATGAACACACCCTTGGTCTTAACTGGTACTTCAACGGGTTTAACAACCGTTTGCAGGCAGATTTCTCCGTGATCGACATGGCACTTGCTGATGGTACGGTAAGCGCCAGCAGATTCAGGCTTCAGTGGGACGTGACGTTTTAGTTTTTTAACAGAAGCAGGCGAACCTTTCCCGAGGCAATTACCTTCTCCCTTTTTATCGGTAATTAAGCGCTAAAAATGCTGGAGAAAATTCTGGCCTACATCCAGGCCTTTTTTAGTATTCTTTCATCCTGCCCTGCAACGTTCAATAATTGCGACGAATGCGGCAAAGCCGGTTTCGAGATCACTGAAATTGCTTCGCTGCCAACAGAGATAAAAGAATCGTCGGGTATGGTGGTATTTAACCAGCTCCTTTTTACTAACAGCGACTCAGGAAACGAGCCCTCACTCTACGGCATAGGCTCGCCGTTTCTTGAAGAACCGACGGTTAAAGGCTTCATCCAGTTTCCCGACAGCATTTTGAACAAAGACTGGGAAGATCTCACGATCGATTCTGCTTCGTTTATTTATATCGGCGACTTTGGCAACAATGCCAACCGCCGCCGGGATTTGTCCATTATTAAATTTGACCCGTTCACTAAATCGTCAGAAAAAATTTTCTTCAGTTATGAAGATCAAACAGCATTTCCGCCAAAGAAGCGCAAAGACCGAAATTTCGACTGCGAGGCCTTCTTCTGGGCCAATGACACACTTTTTCTTTTCTCGAAAAACCAGGGAGGAGACAACGTAAAAGTTTATGCGTTGCCAGACTCGCCCGGTACACATGTCGCAAGAGTTGTAGACACACTATCGTTAGATTACCCCATAACGTCGGCCGACATTAGCCCCGACGGCCGAACAATGGCGCTGCTTACCTACGGTAAAGTTTTCCTTTATTCGTTGCAGTGGGCGGATGGCTCAAATCCTGGGGTTACACCGCTTGCCTGCATCAACTTCAGAAATTCGGGGCAGGCTGAGGCCATTGCTTACATCGACAACAGCAATTGGCTAATCACGAATGAAAGCGGAAAAATCTTCTGGATGAAAACGTTGGAAAACCTCGTTCCCCCACCCGAAGCTCCGGACTTCCGCAAGCTGGAGATGCCCGTTCTGGAAGGAAGAACAAGATGGGAGTAGCTTCAGGCTATTTCCATTTAACCAGAAATGCTATTTTTGGCCAAAACATCACGGTGAAACATCTTCGTTTTCCTTCAGCACTCTTTTTTCTCGCCTTTTTTCATACCCCCGTCGACTTGCAGGCCCAATTTGAAAGAACAGAAATTGCTGCTCCATTGCATCCTTTTACATTTGTTCTGAGAAACTACTACCTGCAATACGAAAGCTATGTAAATCCCCGCAGAAGCTGGATTGGTACCATAGGGGCTAAAAATGACGAACTGCTTTACTTGTGGTTTGAGCATGCTACTTACAGGGGTGCCAGGGCAGATTATGGCCAACGCCTTTATCTGAACACTCCCGTCAAATGGTTTCAGGTATTTGGCGGCTTGAACCTTAATCTGGAGGCAGGGAAGCTGAAGCTGGAACCCTACAGCTTAGATATTCCGAAAGACTCGCTCGAGCTGAAAGGATTAATGGTGGGACCTGAGCTTAACTTCGGGGGGAAAATTACCATACTGCAGCGGGTGTCCATTGCGGGTCTTGCAGGCTACAGGCACTATTTTAATAGCTTCAAAACAGAGAACATAACTTTTAATCCGGAGTTTTGGGAATTCAACGATTGGAATAATACCAGCCAAAGCTGGATAGCAAACAGGAGTTTTGTAGAACATTTTAAAAAAGGAGGATATCCGGTGATACAAATTAATGTGGCTTATGTAATTGGCCTTCGGAGTAATATGATACCTCCACATACAAAAACGGCGCAGTCTCCATATACCAACTAACACGCTCTGTTAAGTCGTCTCACTTTCCCACGTCCACAGGATTCCTCTCCTCAAATTTTCGCCGTATCACCTGTTGCACCGGCACCCCTTCTATCTTACTTTCCAGCCACGAAATGATGTCGAGGTAAAGAAATGCCCGAAGCTCGAAGCGGTCTTTTAGCACCTCCTCAAGCCGCTGCTTCAATGCACAAAACTCCCCTTTTATATCACCGGGCATCATACCCGGCACCCTCCGCAGCCATTTAATAATCTCCTTCTGCACCCGCTGCAGGTTGTCCATCTTTACGAGGAAGCGGTATACCGACTTAATCTGGTAGTCCACCAGGTCGCTGTTGCCCATTTCGTAGTG
>CBFGTI010000104.1:0-18866 GCA_965651695.1 uncultured Imperialibacter sp.
GCACCCCGGCAAATACAAACGAAAAGGCCCTCCGCTTCGCTAAGTTAGCTCCACGGAGGGCTTTACAATATAGGCGCATCTGCGGGTGGCACTGGCCCTGAATGAATGCGCCTGCCCGGGTATTTTATGCGGCTTCGGACAATTCCACCTCTTTAATATCAATCTTCCTGCGCGACGGGAAATTAATGGCCTGCACCTGCTTAAACTCCGCGCTTTTGGGTTTGAACACCGACTTCACGTATTCCTTTACCGCTGCTGCCGTAGCCAACAGGCCGTTCTTTTCGGCATGAAATAAAGCATCTCTTTTGTTAATGGCGTTGCTTTGCACCACCCAAAGCTCCGATACCAGTTTGTTCGCCGCCCTTAGCCTGCCTATATATTCCTCTATACCTGCTACCTGAAGCTCCGGCTCGTTGGGTGCGTAGCTCGATTCCCTCTTCAGCAGCCTCGCCAGGTCGGCGAGGTGCTTCACCTGGTTCACAAACCCGGTTTGCGCATTGGAAACACTCTTCGGCGCTCCGGGCAGCTCCGGATCGTCGCTTTCTTTTGCAGCCGGTGCTACCGAACCCGACGCCCTTCTGCCGTTCATCCGGCGCCGTATCGCCTCCGCGTCTTCAATTACACCCTTTGGCGCCTGGGCCACCTTTAGCGCACTGATAACGCTGGAAGCAAGCGGCTTGAGCGGCGCAAATGCCGCCTGGCGGGCTATTACAGCGTTATCGTATTCGCCTTTGGCTATTTCGGCGGCTTCAGTAGCTTCTTCGGTAGCCGAATGCAACAGCCCCAGCGTGGGAAGAGCAAGGCGGGTAGTGGGTGGATTGTAACGGGGGCCGAGGGCGGTTACAGCATCTTTTAGTGTTTCAAAATTGACCAACGCATTGGCCATGCTGTTTTCAGATTTACTGTTCATCGTTTAATTATAGTTGGTGTGAAAAAATTTTACGGGGTTAAAACTAGTCCCTCAGATTTTTTATGCAAGAGAAAATTTAATTTTCTCAAATCAATAACATGATCTTACCGAAAATAAACCCACAATGCTGGCAGTAGAATAGCGCCATACAGCACGTACAGACCGATTTTAGCGCTCTGCCGCCACTTGCAACAAAAAGGAAAGAAGCAGACACCCTGGGAGGTGAAAATTTCGGAGAAAGGCACCAGTCACAGTAAAAATGGCTGACCTCCACGAAGCAGCGGTTTGCTAATGACAAAGAAGAAGCATATTTTAGAAGACTTTTCAACCAGTGCCAGCTGGGGATTTTTTGAAATTTCTTGTAACACTAGCTTGTAGACAGTGAAAGAAAACGTCAAGGGGAGCCAGACCCCGATAATTGAACTCGAGGATTTAGGTACTAAAGATTATCTGGCAAAGCCGACGTCCGAACTTTTAGAGGAATTTGGTAAAGGGAATCATATCCCCGGTTCAGGTAGCGCTGCCATTCTTTCTGCGCTTCTCGGCATAGAAATGATGAGAACTGTAATAAAGCTGACTATTTCGAAGGAAGAGTATAAGAATGTGCATGAGGGCTTTAAGCATCACTTAAGCACGATTGAAGAGTACAAGCCAAAACTAACAACCCTATTTAATGATGATATCAGAGAATTTCACAAGGTCTCCTTTCATAGAAGAAAAAGAGATATCGCATACAACGACCATCTGACGGATGAATATGAAAAACACCGAAAGCTGGCAATAGAACAATTGAAGATTGCGACTGAAATCCCACTGGAGGTTTGTAGAATCAATTTAACTCTTATCAATATTGCACTTGTCGTCTTTGATAATGGATTTAAATCAGCAAGAGGAGACTCTGGGGTAGCAATTAGCAACCTTCTCTCAGCAATTTCAGGCTCGCTTTACATAATTTTCCTGAACCTAAAGTCAATTAAACCGGGAAGATGGAAAGAGCAAAAGAAGATTCAATCAATAGATCTTCTTCAACGATATGAAGATATCCAAACCCAGGCATACGCAAGAGTAGTGAATTTGTACAATGAGGGTGTGGATGATTCCAATCAAAAACTAAATGCTGAACAGCTTAGCCTGTTTTAAGACAATCAAGTAGCAGGCGCATATCCGAAAGAGAAGTATCTTTACCCAACTAACCCAAACCTAACCTCATGTTCGAACAGACCTTCAAAAACATTGACGACATTCTCTGGAAAGATGCCGGGGCCGATAGCGAGCTGGATTATATAGGGCAAACCTCCTGGGTGTTGTTTCTGCGCTACCTCGATGAGCTGGAGAAAGACAAGGCCGATGAGGCTGCACTGCAAGGCAAAGACTACAGCTTTATACTCGATGAGGAGTTTCGGTGGTCGAACTGGGCCATGCCCAAAACGGCCGATGGCAAGTTGGACCACCACAAGGCCAAAACCGGCCCCGACCTGGTGCAGTTCGTAGACCTGCGGCTTTTCCCCTACCTCTCCGGCTTTAAGCAGAAGGCCGACAACCCCAAAACCATCGAATACAAAATAGGCGAGATCTTCAGCGAGCTAAAAAATAAGATACAGAGCGGCTACAACCTGCGGGAGATTATCGACTATGCCGACGAGCTGCAGTTTCGCTCGCAGGCCGACAAACACGAGCTAAGCCACCTCTACGAAACCAAGATCAAAAACATGGGCAATGCCGGCCGCAATGGCGGGCAGTACTACACGCCCCGGCCGCTGATCCGCGCCATGATAGAGGTGGTAAAACCGCGAATGGGCGAGAAGATTTATGACCCGGCCTGCGGAAGTGCCGGCTTTTTGTGCGAGGCGTTTGAGTACATGTACACCCGCATGGAAAAAACCACCTCCAACCTGAAGACGCTGCAGGAAAACACCTTCTATGGCAAGGAGAAAAAGAACCTCGCCTATGTAATCGGCATCATGAACATGATATTGCATGGCATAGAGGCACCCAATATTATCCATACCAATACCCTCAGCGAAAACATCCGGGACATACAGGAAAAGAACCGGTACGATGTAATTCTTGCTAACCCACCTTTTGGCGGCAAAGAAAGGCCCGAAGTGCAGCAAAACTTTGACATCAAAACCGGCGAAACGGCTTTCCTCTTCCTGCAGCACTTTATCAAAAGCCTGAAGGCGGGCGGCAGGGCGGCCATCGTCATTAAAAACACATTTTTGAGCAACAGCGACAACGCCTCGGTTTCGCTGCGCAAGCACCTGCTGGAAAGCTGCAATCTGCACACCGTGCTCGACATGCCCGGCGGCACCTTCCTTGGGGCGGGTGTAAAAACCGTGGTGCTGTTTTTCACCAAGGGCGAACCCACCCGCAAAATATGGTACTACCAGCTGGACCCCGGCCGCAACATGGGCAAAACCAACCCGCTAAACGACCAGGATATGGCGGAGTTTGTGAAACTACAGGCTACAGCTCCGGGTACCGGAAATAGCTGGACGGTAGACATAGCCGACGTGCAAACGCACAACTACGACCTGAGCGTAAAAAACCCCAACAAGGCAGAAGAAGCGCCGCTACGCAGCCCGCAGGAAATACTGGACGAAATGCAGGCGCTGGATGCTGAAACAAACGAGATACTGCAACGGGTGCGGGAGCTTGTCTGAAACATTGTGTGAGACACAAATTAGAAGGATTAAAGGATTACACGGATGATGGAGCGAAAGGAAATGGCACATATTGAAAAAAACGGGCGGATAAACGGTACGGTGAACGGCAAATCCCTGGAATCTGTGCCATCGGGAAAAGCCCGTAATGCTGACAAATGGGAGGTGAGGAAGTTGGGGGAAATATGCGAAAACCTTGACTATAAAAGAATTCCAATAACTCAAAACAAAAGAGTTAAAGGGGAATATCCTTACTACGGAGCCTCAGGCATCGTGGATTTTGTCGCTGATTACCTTTTTGATGAAAACCTTCTCCTAGTATCCGAGGACGGTGCAAATTTGTTGGCTAGAACTTACCCTATTGCATTTTCCATTGAGGGTAAAGCTTGGGTTAACAATCATGCACATGTCTTGAGATTTCAAAATATTGCGACTCAGAAATATGTTGAAGCCTATTTGAACTCGATTAGCTTGGAGGAATATATCAGCGGGATGGCGCAGCCGAAATTGAATCAGCAAATGTTGAATAAAATTCCGCTCCCCATTCCCACACTCCCCGAACAACAACGCATCGTCTCTATTTTGGATGAGGCCTTCGCGGCCATTGACAAGGCCAAAGCCAACGTGGAGCGTAACCTGCAAAATGCGAAGGAGCTTTTTGAGAGCGAATTGAATGCGATTTTTAGTAATAAGGGTGAGGATTGGGAGGAGAAGAGGTTGGGGGATATAGCGAAGGTTATCGGAGGCTACTCATTTAAAAGTGGAGATTTCCAAAGCTCGGGTAAATACCAGGTTCTTAGAATGGGTAACGTAAGGCCGGGCGTAATAAGAATTAATGAAAGCCCAGTCTTCATTAACGAAATTGATGATAACACCCTTCAGAAGGCGCTTCTTTTGCGCAACGACGTGATAATCACCCAGACCGGAACAAAAAATAAGCGAGACTACGGCTTCACTGTGATTGTAGACAAAGAAAATTACTTATTGAATCAACGAATTGCGGCAATCAGGTTTTCATCAAATTACTTGTCCCAATTCTTTCTTTACTTTTCATGGACTAATTTATTCAGAGACCAATATTTCGCAAATGAAACTGGCACAGTAGGACAAGGAAACGTGGGTATAGGAGCTATTACAAATGCAAAAGTTCCGTTCCCCTCTCTCGACGCTCAAAGCCAAATCGTTCGCCATTTCGAAAATTTGTCAAATCAAACCAAACAGCTAGAGACTAAATACCAGCAAAAGCTGATGGCTTTGGAGGAGCTAAAGAAGAGTATTTTGCAGAAGGCTTTTAGTGGGGAGCTGAGTGAGAAGGAGGTAGTGGTATGAGGGTGAGACGTAGCTCTCAGACTGTCCAATGCAAGGCCCTTGCAGAGATGCAATGCATAGCCCTTGCAGACTATGCAGGGATATATCGCCCATTCAGGGCTAGGAAATGTAGGACCATGAGAGCCCTGAAAGGGCGGTATACCAACAGGATGGGGTGGAGCCCTATCCTGAGCCTATGCAATGCATAGTCCTATCAGACTATGCAGGGATATATCGCCCTTTCAGGGCTCTTTGGTGCGAGGTACATGGGAGGCAGAGCCCTGGCCGGGCGCCCCTGAAGGGGCGGTATACCTGAGGATAGGGTGACGCCCTATCCTGAAGGGGCGATATACCAGAGGATAGGGTGTTGCCCTATCCTGATTGACCAAATTGTGTTAGTTTAAAGAATTGTAAACCATTAATAAACAATGGGACAGTCGCTCGTAAAAAATTATGTTCATCTGGTGTTTAGCACGAAGCATCGGGAGCCTCTGATTTGTCCGCCTTACGAAGATGAACTATATAACTACATAGGTGGGATATGCAATGAGTTGGAATGCTCACCCATTAAAATTGGTGGATATACCGATCATGTTCATGTTCTCTGCCTGTTGTCGAAAAAGGTGGCCTTAATGAAGCTTTTGGAGGAGATAAAATCTCACTCATCGAAGTGGATGAAAACCAAACATGAATCCCTTTTAAATTTTTATTGGCAAAATGGCTACGGAGCTTTTTCTGTAAATCCTTCAGAGGTAGATAAAGTGATAGCATACATTGCCAATCAACATGTGCATCACAGCAAAGTAGCCTTTCAGGATGAGTACAGGGCATTTTTGAAAAAATACGAAGTGGAGTATGACGAGCGATATGTATGGGACTAAGAATGATTGGCAATCTATCCCTGAATGCATAGCCCTTGCAGAGATACAAAGCATAGCCCTAACAGACTATGCAGGGATATATCGCCCATTCAGGGCTAGGTGTGGCGGCGCAGAAAAGAGCCCTGAAAGGGCGGTATACCAGAGGATAGGGGCGCCCGGCTAGGGTGACGCCCTATCCTGAGCCTATGCAATGCATAGCCCTATCAGACTATGCAGGGATATATCGCCCTTTCAGGGCTGGGAAATGCTGTAGCGACGAGAGACAGAGCCCTGAAAGGGCGGTATACCAGAGGATAGGGTGACGCCCTATCCTGAAGAAAGGGCGGTATACCAACAGGATGGGGGCGCCCGGCTAGGGTGACGCCCTATCCTGAAGGAGGGCTCCCGATTAAAGCAACAAATTGAAATAAGGAATAATGAACGAACCAGAAACCCGAGCCGAGTACATCGATCCTGCCCTGAAGGCGGCCGGCTGGGGCGTGGTAGAGGGCAGCCGCATCCGCATGGAGTTTCCCATCAGCAAAGGCCGCCTCATCGGGCATGGGCAGCGCAGCAAACCCGAAAAGGCCGATTATGTGCTTCAGTACAAAAACCGCAACCTGGCGGTAATAGAAGCCAAAGCAAGAGACAAGCATTATACCGAAGGCGTGGGGCAGGCAAAAGCCTATGCCGATAAGCTGCAAGTACGGTTCACCTATAGCTCCAATGGCCTGCAAATCTATGCCATGGACATGCACGCTGGCATAGAAGGCGACATAACTGCCTACCCCACACCCGACGAGCTGTGGAACATGACCTTCGGCATGCAGGAAGCCACCGAAGCCTACTGGAAAGAAAAGCTGCTGGCCGTGCCTTTCGAGGACAGGAGCGGCGCCTGGCAGCCCCGCTACTACCAGGAAAACGCCATCACCAAAGTGCTGGAGGCAATAGCCAGCAGCAAAGACCGCATTCTCCTCACGCTGGCCACCGGCACCGGCAAAACGGCCATTGCCTTCCAGATTGCGTGGAAGCTTTTTCAGGCCAAATGGAATCTCAACAGGGACGGCGTGAGGAGTCCGCGAATCCTATTTCTGGCCGACCGAAACATCCTGGCCGATCAGGCCTTCAACTCCTTTTCGGCCTTCGAAGAAGACGCCCTGGTGCGCATAAGTCCCAAAGACATTAAAAGCAAAGGCCGGGTGCCCAAAAACGGCAGCGTGTTCTTTACCATCTTCCAAACCTTTATGAGCGGGCCCAACAATTCGCCCTACTTTGGCGACTACCCGCAAGATTTTTTCGATTTCATTATCATAGACGAGTGCCATCGTGGCGGCGCCAACGACGAAAGCACCTGGCGGGTGATTATGGAATATTTTACTCCGGCTGTGCAGCTGGGGCTCACTGCCACCCCAAGAAGAACCCACAATGCCGACACCTACAACTATTTCGGTGAGCCGGTGTATGTATACTCGTTGAAGGAAGGCATTAACGACGGCTTTCTCACCCCCTTTAAAGTGAAGCAGATTGCCACTACCGGCGACGAGTATGTTTATACCTCGGACGATGAGGTAATAGAAGGAGAGATAGAAGAAGGCAGGGTCTACGGGCTGGAGGATCAAAACCGGGTAATTGAGCTGATGGATGTGGAGAAGTACCGGGTGCAAACGTTCATGAGCATGATAGACCAAAGCCAGAAAACACTGGTGTTTTGCGCTACCCAAACCCATGCGCTGGCCGTGAGGAACCTCATCAATCAAACCGCTGCCAGCAGAAACCCCAACTACTGCCACCGGGTGACCGCCGACGACGGCAAGGTAGGCGAGCAGCACTTGCGGGATTTTCAGGACAATGAAAAAAGCATTCCTACTATACTCACTACCTCTCAAAAGCTGAGCACCGGTGTAGATGCGCCGGAAATAAGGAACATCGTATTGCTGCGACCGGTCAACTCCATGATCGAATTTAAGCAGATCGTGGGCCGCGGCACCCGCCTGTTTGATGGCAAAGACTACTTCACCATTTATGACTTTGTAAAGGCACACCACCATTTCAGCGACCCGGTGTGGGACGGTGAGCCTTTGGAGCCGGACCCAAGGGAGGCACGTCCACCCGTGCCGTATCCGGCGCCTCCAAGGCCCACTATTGTAGAAGAGCCCGAAGGCCCGACAAGGCTTGTAAGGGTGAAACTGTCGGATGGGAAAGTCCGCCAATTGCAGCACATGGTGAGCACGTCGTTCTGGAGTCCTGACGGCAAGCCGATATCGGCAGAGGAGTTTTTGCAGTCGTTGTTTGGGATTATTCCCGAGCTTTTCAGGAGTGAAGAAGAGCTGCGTAAAATATGGAGCCGGCCCGACACCCGGAAAAAGCTGTTGGAAGAGCTATCGGAAAAGGGGTTTGCCCGCCAGCAGTTGCAGGAGTTTCAGAAGGTGCTGAATGCTGAGCAAAGCGACTTGTACGATGTGCTGGCCTACATAGCCTTCCATTCCACCATCCTCAACCGAGCCGACAGGGCCGAGAAAGCGAAAATCCACCTGCACGACTACGACCCGAAGCAGCAGGAGTTTTTAGATTTTGTCCTCGGCCAGTACGTAAAGCAGGGAGTGGATGAACTCGACGACTCAAAAATCGGCGACCTGCTGGTGCTGAAATACCACGGCATTGCTGATGCTAAAAAGGAGCTCGGTGAAATAGCGGGTATACGGAATGCTTTTATTGGGTTTCAGGGGTATTTGTATCAGAATAAGGAGGTTGGGTGATGGAGAGGGATAAGCTAAGTTTAGAAGAGCGAATTAACGAGGAGACGAAAGAAGCTGTTTTAGAACAAGATGCGCTAGATAAAGATCCAGTTCAAAGGAAAATTACCCTGTTTTCATGGATTGCGTGGATTGCCGTCATTGTCGGTTTCCTTCTGTTCGTTATTGGCGGCTATTTCTTTTTCAATCCCACATGCTCAATTCAGCTTTCCTTAAATGAACTTGGCGACTACCTAGCAGGGGCAGTTGGAGGCTTCTGGGCTTTGGCCGGGCTGTTCTTTATTTATATCGCTTTCCTAGGCCAAATGCTGCAATTAAAAACCCAGAAATTGGAGTTAAAGTATAGCAAAATTGAGGTGATGTCGACGAGACTGGAGTTGATGGGGCAGAAGGAGCAGATGGTCGAGCAGAATGCTACCCTCCGGCAGCAGAGATTCGAAGACACTTTTTTTCATCTGCTGAGGCTCCAGAATCAGATTATTGAAAGCATGCAAATAGAATACGGTGAGAAAATTTATCGGCAGCGCGAGTGCTTTCAATTAGGTAAAAAAGCCCTTTTACAAACGGACGACAAAGTGCTTACCAGCAGTTTTAAGACTCATAAAGCTTTTTTAAACTGTACCTCCGAGACTTATGTGACATTTGACCAGGAGATAGGCTATCACTTTAAAAACTATTTCAAAAGTACGTACCACATTTTCAAGTATATATATTTCGCTAGCTTTCTTTCGAAGGATGAGAAACTGTTTTATGTGAACACAGCCAAGGCCCAACTGTCGGACCCAGAATTAGTACTCATTTTTTACAATATGCACGCAAGAAGGTACGGTTATCCCAAACTTCGGTTCTTAGATCAGGAATACGATCTAACAGAGCACCTGGGTGATGAAGATATTTTTAATGAGGACCATTGGCAATATCGACGAATTAAAGTAGATAACCCGTTTAAAAAGTAGAACCATCGACAGGTGTTTGGAACGATTATGTCCATTATTAAATATGAAACAATCGGCCTACCGTAAATTACTATGAAAACCCAAAATCAAAAAGGTAAAGAACTTGAACAGGCCGTAAAAGCCATTGAAGAGGCGATCTTGACGAGATGTCCTGAGTTTCTTAAAAGGAAGTTCGTAATAGAGTCAAACAAAATAATCTCTTCCGAAGGTGTCCGCCACGAGATCGATATCTACGTATCCTTGCCCGCAGAATTCGGGTACGGGTCTACATTTATTTTTGAGTGCAAAAACAGGAAGGCCAAAGCAAATAAAAGCGACTTAATTATTTTTTCGGAGAAAGTGGCGGCAACGAATGCTCAGGGAGGCTTCTTTATAGCAAAATCCTTTACAGCGGATGCGGTTGCACAAGCTAAGAAAGACAAAAGAATTGAACTGCTTCACTTAAAGGATATAGACCCCGCTCAGGTACTGGCACCAAAAACGTTCCTCTACGGAGTTTCAGTTGGCAGACCAAATGTAGAGATCATCTTTCATAACAAAACCGAAGAATCTGCCGAAGTTCTAGTTCCTGTTGACCTCCAAGCAATGGAGTTATTTATTGACGGAAAAAAAACTGACCCGATTAGCTATTTTGATGTATGGAGCGCCGAGGTCAAAAATGCTACTGTTTACGGTCCGTCGGTCAATTATGAAATGGTGGGCACTCAAGTTGTCGAATTCTTTTCCAAAAGGACCTTCAAAGACAGGGGGGCAATCGCCAATGGTGAATGTGTCGCCAGGATTGAGCTCAAAGGCAAAGTTGAGGTTCAAGTTTATGGGTCGGTTGTCGAAACGATATACGAGGTCGAAAAAAGGGGTCGAACTTATAACGTTCGTCTGGATGCTGGGGATGTTCAAGTTCGGGCTCAATTTGTAGAGGTACTTCAAGCAAAACAAAAGATCGTTCAGGGGTAAATTTCTCTACCCGCTGTTCATGTTACCGCCAGCGCATGTCGTACAACAGATAAAAAGGATGTTACATCCTTAATGCCGATCGCAATAAGGGATCAGAAATCCCCACTATCTGCACTTCGACATCGCCCCACCCGCAGGTCGCGGCAAAGATGTCGAAGAGCGGTGGCAGCAGTAAAGTGCTGAATTACCGAATCAGTGACGAATTTAGTTGTAAAGAATTACTTTACAACTGCCTCTGACGGCAGGAAGAATTAAGTGCCTTTTAATGCGATGGCCAATTAACGGACTGAAAAAGTAAAGTCACAGATTTTGACTTTGAGCTGCAGTCCAGAAAGGGAAATCAACTATTAAAAAATTGTTATAGTTTAGTAGATGATGAGAGCGGAAAACATCAATATCAGCCTTTTGGAGCGGATAGCCTCCACTTCCGGTGAAACTTTGTTTTTTAAATTTCCAAAGCTAAACGAGTGGATGAACGGTGATCAGTTGCCAACAGTGAAACAGTTGGCAGATTTTGCCAGGGCTGTTCATATTCCCTTTGGCTATTTTTTTTTAAAGACTACGCCTGCATTGAGTACAGGAATACCACTATTCCGCTCCAAAAGTTCTTCCCCGACACTCGAATACAGTGAAGAGCTCAGGGATACCATTAAGATGGTCCAGTCCCGCCAGGATTGGCTGCGAGACTACCTGATAAGTGAAGGGTATGAAAAATTATCCTTTGTAGGCACTGCAACCGAACAAACACCTCCGGAAGCCATCGCAAATAGTATAAAGGCTGTTTTGGGGCTGGATGATTTATGGGCAAGGCAGGCAGTCAACTGGGAACAAGCGCTGGCATTTCTCATCAAGAAGACAGAAGAAGCGGGAATTTTTGTAACCATCAATGGTATAATTGGCAACAATACGCACCGGCCATTAGATCCGGAAGAGTTTCGGGGTTTTGTGCTTTCCGACGAATATGCGCCTTTTATTTTCATCAACGGCAAGGACTTTACAGCCGCCAAAACGTTTACGCTGGCTCATGAGCTGGCACACCTGTGGTTAGGCAAATCTGCCGCTTTTGATCTGGAATACCTGGAACCGTCTACCAATGGATTTGAAACTTTATGCGATAAAGTAGCTGCTGAATTCCTGGTACCTGCAGCTGTTCTTCGTTCAGAAGCAAATAAGCTGGACGATGTTTCTGAAAATATTAAAGAGCTGTCCCGGACTTTCAAGGTAAGCCAAATAGTCATTGCCCGGCGGCTCCTCGATCTTCAACTTATTACGAAGAAGGCATTTTTTAATTTTTACAACGACTACCTGGAAAGCTGGCAGCAAAGTCAGCAGCGCAAGTCCGGAGGGGGAGATTTTTACAATAATCAGCCTTTTCGGATCGGGAGGGCCTTCTTCAGCCAGGTAGATAAAGCCACCAGGCAGGGTAAACTTTTGTATACCGACGCATATAAGCTTACAGGTCTGCACGGCAAAACCTATCACCACTTTGAACAAGACTTCAATAAATAATGGCAGAGCCTCCGGTTATTTATTTGCTCGATGCCAGCATGTTTATTCAGGCCCATCGCAACTACTATGCGTTTGATCTGGCTCCCGGCTTTTGGAACAACCTTCTGTCTGCAGCAAATGAAGGCATGATCAAAAGTATAGATAAGGTGTATAAAGAAATAGAAAGGGGACAGGATGAGCTGTTTGAATGGGTTGAAACTTCACTTCCTGCCGGATTTTTCGCAGATACTGATAATTCGGCAGCCATATTAAACGCCTACCAAAACCTTATGGAATGGGCTGCGGCGCACCTGCAGTACAATGATAACGCGAAGAGTGAGTTTGCAGAATACGATTACGCCGATCCATGGCTAGTGGCAACGGCTTTAGTCAAAAGGTACGTAGTGGTATCGCAAGAAGTGGCCGATGGTGGTATCAAACGAAAAATTCCATTACCCAATGTATGTCAGGAGTTCGGAGTCAGACATATAGATACCTTTACATTTTTGAGAGAATGTAATTTCAGGATGTAACATTAGTAAGTGCACCTTCGCTGCAACGCCGGTGATGGAGCCCTCCCAACCCTTTCCCCTAACCCCTTGTCTTGTTGCAAACCTCCGCTGCTTATGGCCAGATTGGCATTCTTTCTCCTTCCTTTGCTTTTTATCCGGTGCGATACGGCTACAGAAGAGCTGGCTGTAGATTTTCAGTTTCGGCTTTTGAAGGCAGATGGCAGTCCGGCCGTGGCATTTGAGAAGGGCGAAGATATCGTCTTCAGCTTCCTGGTAATTAACAATGGTACACAACCGCTCGCCTTTCAAAACTTCGATACAGATGGCTTTTTAGAAGTTTATCAACTGGCATCCGGGAATGTGTGGGAAGCATCAATGGGTAAACCATATACCGGTGTGTTTTGCGACTACCGGCTGGGCGGCATACAGATAGCGCCGCAGGATACGCTGGTGGTGCAATCGGCATGGCTGAGCGCAGATGAAGAGCACGGTAATAGCAACGGCGTTACCTGCGGGCATCAGTCCAACGAGCTACTTCCCAAAGGTCATTATAAAACAGGGTTTTCGTCGGCGTTTGTGTTTAACGCGGGAGGTGAGGTTCACACCACGCCCATGAGGGATTTTGAGATATATTTCAGTGTGGATTGAAGCTATGTGTGGTGGCCTCCTGGGCATTCGATACGGTGATGCAATTGTCGGTCCCGATGGGCATCTTCAAAGCTGGCGAGACGCCAGACGTAGAATAGCCACAAGGGGGACCCTTGCGGCATGTGAGGTATATTTTAGTGTGAACTGAAGCCTTGCGTGGTAACCTCCTATTGGGCATTCGATACGGCGATACAATCGCCATTCTCGACCACCCTCGTTGTAAACGACGGTGATCTGTGTCGTACCTGACGGTACTACCAATGTGTCGTCCCTACGGGACTAGCGGAGCGACAACGCTGATGGGTTTATGGAAACGGTGTGCCGGGAGATACAATCGCCTTTCTCATACACCGCCGTTGCACCTGTCCGTCCACTGACGGAAACGACGGTGATGGAGGTAGGGTCAGACGCTGCAGTGCATCACCCTCCAAGGGTTTTGGTCTCGCAAGCTGCAAAAGCCAGCGTATTAAACAACCGTGTCGATATCTGTCCCTTGGAGGGTTTGGCTGATGAAAAACCAATACTTGTGCTTATCCAGGTTCTCCCTGGTAATTCCCCTATTGGGCATCCAACAAGGCAATACAATCTCCTTCTCGGACCACCGCCGTTGCAAACGACGGTGATAAGGCTACCGATAAGATTTCCATTACCTCCTCCGCTTGGGTCTACGGTTTCGAAGTTTATTTTTTGAGATTCGGGTTTATTTGTTTGGGTTTTGCCTTTTGGAATTTCCCACTTCCTCCTCCGTTTGAGTCTGCGGTTTGGAAGTTTTACTTTTTGGAGTTTGTGATTTATTTGCTATTTGGTTATTGATTTTTGGCATTTCCCGCATTCGTGCGACAATACCCCCCCTACTCCCCTACCACAACAAACGGAGCCCAGTAGTACGGGTGCTTGTACTTTTCCTTTACTATCAACTGGCTGGCCTTCAGGGCCGGGCCTGCTTTGCCGTGCTTCAGGTATTCGCGGTAAAAATGCGTCATCAATTCCATGGTTACCTGGTCGTCCACCTTCCACAGCGACATAATCAGCTGCCTGGCCCCGGCCACCTTCAACGCCCGTTGCAACCCGTAAACGCCCTCGCCCTGCACCACGTCGCCCAAAGCTGTTTCGCAGGCCGAAAGTACAACCAGGTTAGTAGCAGTAAGGTTAAGATTGAGCGCCTCATAAGCCGTTAGTATCCCGTCTTCGGCCCGGCCGGCAGCCGCGGTAGTAGCACCCGCCAGCAGCAAACCCGACCGCAGCAAGGGGTTTTCCACCGCACTACGCTCCTTCAGAAAAAAACCATGCGTGGCTATGTGCAGAATATGCGCCCGGTTCAATTGTTTGATGTTCTCCTCGGTTGCCTGCGCCGAAACAAACAGGTTGCTACGCCAGCCGTTTTCCGTAAGCACGCCAGCCACCTCCGCTGCTTCTGCTGCCGTGCCAGGCAGGCGACTAACACCTCCCCTGAATAGTTCGTCCATGTTCAGGCTTCGTTCCTGCGGATAGCCGCCGGGCATTTCGCCGGTTTTTATGGCCGGTGAAGTTGGCAGGGCAAAATCGGGATCGCCAAACAGCCACGCATCCCCCGTTGTTCCGGCCGGACGAGCCTCTGTCAGTATGTCTCTCAGGTTCGTAACCACGGCTATGTCGATCCGGTCGAGCAGATAGGCCTGCGGCGATTGCAAGCTCTGGAGGTTGATGAGGTTATACACTCCATCGGCCGAAAAGTACACCTTGCTGTACCCGGCTATGAGTGGCTGCAGCGCCTGCCAGTAGGCATTGTACGACAGTTTGTCCTCAAGCTTGTATTTGATACTGTTGTGGTAGTTGGTAAGCAGGCGGTTTTCCATTTCGTATCCGTTTTTCAGCAGCAGCACCTTGGGGTGCACCACTGTTTGCGGGGTAACAACCACCAGCGCATAATGCACCGAGTCGCGATACAAAACCGATTGCGACTGGTAATGCAGGGGATGGTGCAGCCTGATTACTTCCACAGCCGCTTCCCCGGGGCCAAGCTTCCGCCTGACGTCATGCCATGTGTAAACGGCATTGTCACGTTTCCTGAAGTCTTCCGACTGCGCCGATAGCCGCCTTTCCAGCTGATTCATCCGTGTTTGGAGAGAGTCGAGTGTGGCCTCGGCAGCTTTTTCACTCCTCAATTTTAACACGTATAGGCGCAGCGCCTCCCACTCTTTGTATTCGGCAACTAAACCTGCATTGCCGCTTTCAAAAATCCTCTTTTTTATTCCGGCTGTAGCGTTTAGCAATATGGCCTTGGTTTGCAAACGGTAGTCGAGCAGGGCGTTGATGTGCAGGTCCTGGATTTCGATTTTTGGCTCACCCCCCAGCTGCGAGGGCTTTATACTGTAGTTGACTGTATCGGCACCCAAATCCTCCCGATAACCGTCGGCATACTGCGGATCGATATAAAAGGTAGTAGGGGTAAAATATTTTCCGCCGCTGCGGAAGGCATAAGGGTCGCTGAGCACATAGGCAAAATACGAATTGAAATAGGCAGAAGCCGTACGATAAAAGTCGGTCTTCTCTTTTTCACTCATAAACGGAAAAAACTCGTTGATGTCGCGGAGGTAGATATCGAGCCCACTCTTGAATAGCTTTCCCGCTGTCTTTCGCGATTTGTTTACCCACTCGTAAGTAGCGCTGTGCAGATCGATTTTGGCAGTTTCTCTATGGGCGCCACCATAATAGCCAGCCAAAAAGCCTCCGGCATTGCTATGGATGCGCTGTATAATCGAACGAATGGGCTGTTCGGGATCGCTGGAGGTAAACTTCATTGCCAGGCCATCGAATGCCGTAAAGGAGCTAAGGCCGTAATAACGCAACTCGGCGGCTTTACCCGCCGCAAGGGCGTGGGTATAAAAATCGGCCAGGGCCAGCTTGAATGTGTTGTAGTAGAAATTGCCGTTGGGTTCTGCCAGGTTGCGTTGCAGAAATTCAAAAACGCTGATGTACGTGTCCTCAGCCAGCCTGTACTCACCGGCCCTTTCGTAGGTGCCGGCCAGCGTCATCAGCAAGTTGCTGTGGCAGGGGTTGCAATCCACCCCGTTTTGCTCATTTATTGCCACAGCATCCTTCACCAGGCGTAGCGACTCGTCAAAATTGCCTTCCTCGTAAGCAATTTTGCCGAGCACCGAGAGGAGCGATGAATAGAAACTGCTTTGCTTGCCCAGCTCCTTTTCCACAACGGGTATTGCCTCGCTACATATGGCAAGCGCTTCTTCTCGTTGCCCAAGGCGAACTAACAGCGTCGCTTTGTTCAGCCGGTGATGTTGATAGGCTACGCTGCCAGGGCCAAACAAGAGGCTCGCGGTTTTCTGCGCCTCCTCGTGCTGCCAAAGCGCTTTAACATAGTCGCCCTTCTTTTCATGTATCTGGATTTGAATGTCGCTAAGATGCAGCCACGACTGGTTCCTTTCGGAGATGTCAGCCGTCAATGTCAGCTCCTTAAGGTGCAGCAACATCTGCTCCGCCTTTTCTACCGCGTCAGTCTCCAGGTAAGCCATCGCCATCGAAAGAACAATGTTGTTGTGCCAGTCTGCATCGCCCGGGTACAATTCAGCCACATAGCGTAGCGCCTGGGAGGAAAGTGTGTCGGGCGTGGCCAATGCCGGATGCTCATAAAAATGGTCGTAGCCCAAAGCGAGCAACTGCAGCATTTCAGGCAAAAGCAAAAGGAACGAACGTTTGTAATAGGCCGTGGTCTTGTCTTTCTGCCCCATTAACAAGCCTGCAATTACCTCTTCAGCATCGTAGTAATTTCCCCTGAAAATATGAAAACGCAGCTGCTGCCCAATCAGGTCGTAGTCGTTGTAGACGTCGGTATCCTCCAGCAGCATTTCGGCTTCATCCCATTTACCTGCGTCCATCAGCACCTCCAGCGTGAGTGCCCGCAGCTGGTCTTTCCTGGCTCGTGTGTTAGCAAAAGGAGCCATTTGACGCAGCACGCTGTCGGCTTTTTCGTGCTGATTGAAGCTGGAATAGCTATAAACAATGCTGACTAGGGTATTGTAATGCTCATCGCGGTTTTTGGTTTTTGCAGCACGCAGCATTTTTTCCTTTTCAACAAGGTATTTGCGGGCAGTGTGGCTGTTTCCCATTGCCAGGTGGATATCGGCAAGAGCTGAAACAACAGAAAGGCGCTGCTGGTCATTCCCCGCCAGATCAAGGCACTGAAGAGCTACCGTAGCGGCTTCGCGGTAGTGATGCCGGGCAACAAGCGATTCAACCGTTGTGAAAGCCTCGTCAAAAGTTTGTCCATAGGCGCCAGGGAGGCACAAAATCACCAGCAGCAAAAATGTCAGCTTCTTCATATCTACAACCTTTTAAGCACATGACATAGCTGGCGGGAAGTACGCTATATATTAAAAATCCGGAACTAACACCAGCTGCCCCGGCTGTAGCCGTATGAAATGGT
Organism: uncultured Imperialibacter sp.; assembly: GCA_965651695.1. Lineage (GTDB taxonomy): Bacteria > Bacteroidota > Bacteroidia > Cytophagales > Cyclobacteriaceae > Imperialibacter. The sequence goes on from CBFGTI010000104.1 coordinate 17,473, forward strand.
TCAGTGGAATGATCTCCGATGCGCCTCCATCAACTACACCTGCTCCAACCGGCCCAACCGCTGAAGCAAAGGCGGATGAGAGTAGTGCACAAACACATACCACGGGTGCGGGAACAGGTTGCTGAGGCTATCGACCGAAAGTTTTTTCAGGGCCGTAGCCAGGGGGGCGGCCTTATAGGTTTCGGCAGCATAGGCATCCGCTTCAAACTCGTTCTTCCGGCTCAGCATATTCATACCAATACCCAGCAGCCTCGATACCGGACTGTACAAAATACCAAAAGCCAATATATTGAGGTGAATGGCAGTAATGCTGCCGCCCATCGCATACGAAACTTCAGAGTTGAAAATCATGAGCGATAGCAGGTAAAGCATGAGGCCGGTTTGCAAAATGCCGAGGACAAGAGAGCCAAGAATGTGTTTCTTTTTAAAGTGCCCCACTTCATGCGCCAGCACAGCCACCAGCTCATCGTTGGTGTGTTTTTCGATAAGTGTATCGAACAGCACAATTTTCTTCTTTTTCCCTAACCCTGAAAAGTAAGCATTGGCTTTGGAAGACCGCTTGGAGCCATCGATCACAAAAATGTTAGTAAGTGGAAAGCTTACGGTTTTGCTGTAGCTGGTAATGGCATCCCGCAGCTCTCCTTCCGCCAGGGGGCTCAGCTTGTTGAAAAGAGGAACAATCAGCGAAGTATAAAATACGTTGGCCAGCAGCATAAACACCACCATTACCGCCCAAAAGTACATCCAGAAATCGCCGCCGAGAGAAAGAATAAGAATAATAAGCACGCCAACGAGCAGTCCACCGAAAATGATGGCCAGCAGGTAGCCTTTCAGCTTGTCTAAAATAAAGGTTTTGGCCGTCATCTTGTTAAAGCCGTACTTCTCTTCTATTACAAACACGCTGTATAGCTGAAAGGGAATGGTGAGGATGTCGGAAGCAAAAAAAATGACGGGGAAAAAAGACAGCGCCAGCGTTACCTCGTTGCCCGTGTACGAGCGCAGCCAGCCATCGATAAGGCCAAACCCACCCGTGAGTAGCAGCGTGATGGTGGCAGCAAACGAAATAACGGAGGTAATGGAAGAAAACTTCTCCCTGTCGCGCTGGTAGGCAAGGGAGCGATTGTACTGCTCTTCGTTGTAAAACGCTTTGAACTGCTCGGGCAGCGGCCGGTAGCTGCTCTTGCGGTTGAGGTAAGAGAGTATTTCTTCAATTATAAAGTCGAGGGTGGTGATGCCGACTAATATCCAGAGAATGGTTTGTTTGTCCATGAGAGAAGAAGTAGAAAGTACAAGCCCAAAATAACGAGTAGCAAATTACAAGATGCAATAGGATGCGCTAAAAGTTTGGGGTGTAATGGCATCGGCGACTGAAATGGCTGATTACACCCGGAGCT
>CBFGTI010000105.1:0-18655 GCA_965651695.1 uncultured Imperialibacter sp.
GCATGCTCAACTGGATGGCGAGGGCAAACTTAATAGGTGGGATATACAGCAGACCGGTAGCAATCGGCAATTTTGCTCACTTCTTCATAGCAGCACTTGCGCTTATCAAATGGAGCGCTTCCGCATCACCAACACCAGTTGCAATTGTGGTTACTGTCGCTTACACCCTGCTGGCAGTACTTTTTGGCTATGTGTTGTTCACTCATCCGGTTGCAGCCACCAAGTCGTAAAAAACTCCCGGGCGTTAGCCACGGGAGCTTGTATATATAGAAGTTGAAAAAATCTACATCCTTAAAAAGAGGATACTAAAAAATATTATAATGTTCTTACTGTCGTATTGTTGGCCACGGTCACTTCCATTTTTACATCAGTTGCCACAACTTTGCTGAGATCGAACACCTGCTTAAAGCTGCCCTGCTGGTCAATCACATCGTTGAAGTAGATCAAACCGTTTTTGTCGGCTATCTTCACCTTCACCACCTGGTGGCCGGTTTTCTTTACTGTAAGCTCAAATTTATCGTTGCTTATTTCAGCCACGTCCACTGAGTAGTTTGAGGATTTCAGAGGAAGATTCTTTACGTGGTGAATGGTTTCTTCTATTACGGTTCCATCACGCTCTACCGATACTTTGTAGGTGCCGTCGGGGAGACTCTGGAGGTTGTAGGGGCGTTCGAAGGAGTTTTTGTATCCAATTTTGTCTTTTACCAAAACGTTACCGTTTTCGCTGGCAATTTTTACGGTTACCTGGCCGGAAGTTTCTGAGTCGAAACGCAGATTGTAGATGCCTGCGGCTTCTGTCTGCTTGATTTTAACCTGTGAAGTTTTGGTGGCTTCATTTGTGTTTTTTGAAGCCATGGCCATGCTGGTGGCTACCACCAACGCGGCTGCTGTTGCAATAATTCCTTTCATTTCTTTGAGTTTTTGAACCTTGTGATATTGTACGGGCAATGTTTCAGCCAAGTTTGCAGAATAATCTACCGTAGCTGAAAATCCGGCGTATTCTGGCGACCTGGCAGCGCAGCACCTTTGCGATTTTTATAACAAATGCAGTCACCAATTGTAAAAATTTGTAACAATGAAAGGTGTTTCCTCATTTTTGCCAATGATTTAGACACTTCTCTAGAAACATGGTTTTTGTTTAAAAACTTTGCAGGCGAGAGCTTCCCCGAAACCGGCGGCAATGCATCATTACAATTGCGAACAGATTTTTGCACGGATTTGAACAGATAACCTTCACTTCTTTTATTCGTAGTGAAGGTGTTGCACTTAGGTCTGCACTAACCGCAGTACACTAACAGCCCAAAAACAGATCGGCGTACGCTCCTAATCCCCTTTCTGTAACTCATTCTTTGCTATACGCCCTTAAATGTGTATTATGGCGCACAGTTTTTCAGTCTGACTACTTAAACCACGTGTCACTATGTATTTTTCAACTATTGATATTGTTGTATTCTTCCTGTACGCCCTTGTAATTATCAGTATTGCCTGGTGGGTGTCGCGCAAAAAAAATGGCGTAGAGCAGAATTCAACAGATTACTTTTTAGCCGGCAAAACGCTCCCCTGGTATGCCATTGGGGCGTCGCTCATTGCTTCCAATATTTCGGCTGAGCAAATTATTGGCATGTCGGGCTCGGGTTTTGCCATAGGTATGGCTATTGCAGCCTATGAACTTATGGCAGCTGTTTCGCTGCTTATTGTTGCCAAATATTTTCTGCCTATTTACCTCAACAAGGGTATTTTCACCATGCCTCAGTTTTTGCTTATGCGCTACGACGGCCGGGTGCGAACGAGTCTGGCGGTTTTCTGGCTTCTGCTGTACGTGTTTGTGAACCTAACTACTGTAATGTTTCTCGGAGCCCTGGCATTAAACACTGTAATGGGTATATCGTTTGTTACGGCAATATTGGGCCTTGCAGCTTTTGCGCTCATTTATTCCCTCTACGGCGGCCTGAAGGCCGTAGCCTATACGGACGTTATTCAGGTGGTTTTCCTGGTAATGGGCGGTGTGATAGTTTCGGTAGTAGCGCTCGATATGGTAAGTGGCGGCAGCGGGCCGTTGAGTGGCCTTTTCACGCTTATCAAAGAGGTTCCGTCCAAATTCGACATGATTTTCGATGTAGATTCCACTTATACCATCGGCACCCAAACCAAGTCGTCTTATATGGACCTTCCGGGGGTATCGGTGCTTATCGGCGGCATGTGGATTGCCAACCTGGCCTACTGGGGGTGTAACCAATACATTACCCAGCGTGCGCTTGCCGCCAAAGATTTGGCAGAAGCACGCAAAGGTGTAGCTTTTGCCGCGTTCCTGAAGGTGCTCATGCCGTTGTTTGTGGTAATTCCAGGCGTGGCTGCTTACTACATGGTAGAAAAAACCGGCGATGCCAACATTATCAATGCCATGATGAGCGATGGCACCATGAAGCCCGATAAATCGTACCCGGCCATGCTTGCCCTTGTACCTGCCGGACTTAAAGGCATTACCTTTGCCGCGCTTATCGGTGCCATTATATCGTCGCTTGCTTCGATGATGAACTCCACCTCCACCATATTTACCATGGATATCTACAACAAGTTCATCAACACCACAGCCAGTGAAAACACGCTTGTAAAAGTGGGAAGAATAGCAAGTTTTGTAGCCCTGGTGGTAGCTTGCCTGGTTACACCCGCCCTTTCCGGTTTCGACCAGATGTTTCAATACATACAAGAGTTCTCCGGCTTCGTAACTCCTGCGGTTACTGTCATCTTCCTTTTCGGCATGTTCTGGAGCAGGGCAACCTCCAATGCAGCCCTGTGGGTAGCGGTACTGTCTATTCCGCTTAATGCTTTCTTTTATTTTTACCTGCCCGAGGTACCGTTTATCGACAGAATGGGATTCGTGTTTGTCATACTCTCCTTCGCCATGATCATTATTTCGTGGATCGACAAATCTGACTTCCGCTGGAAAGACAAAAACTTCCTCATTATTGTAGCGTGCCTCTTCCTTTTTATCATAATGGAAGGTGGCAACCACGAGATGTTCGACGGCACAGTACTGAGCATGGATTCGCATTTGGGCAAAACACTCACTCACCTGATGAGCATAACCTTTATATTGCTTGCGCTACTACTCTCCCAGCAGATACAATACGACAGCAAAGCCATCGACATTTCGAAAAAGTATTTCCAGTCAGGAAAGACCTTCAACACCTCGGCGATTATTGTGATTATTATGGTGGCAATCATTTACATCATCTGGTGGTAAAGCCATTAGTTTACCTCTGGGGCCCGGATAAATTCCGGGCCTTTTTTATTTAAATTTGGCTTACTGATATGGATAAAGTGAATGAATATGTACTTACGGAGGCGCAGCTGAAGTTTCGCCGTAAGATGCTCAACCCGTTTCTGTTTGGCATTTACACGTTGATGAACGTGCCGGCGGGGTGGTTAGCAGGTATGCGGCTAAAAACGCTGGACCAATACAGGGCCACGTCTACGCTGCCCTACAAGTGGCTCAATAAAAATCCATTCAGGTCAATATATTTTGCAGTACAAAGTATGGCTGCTGAGCTTTCCACGGCGTCGCTAGCCTTGCTGGCCATCACCGGGCGGCAACCGAGTGTGGCCCTCATTATCGTAGACCTGAAAGCAAACTTTCCGAAAAAAGCCGTTGGAAAAACAACCTTTACCTGTGAGGATGGTGCGCAGATTTTTGATGCAGTGGAAAAAGCAGTTGCCACCGGGCAAGCCACCACTGTAACAGCCAAAACAACCGGCCGCCTGGCCGACGGCACCGTAGTAGCCGAATTCTTTTTCACATGGTCTTTTAAACAGCGAAAGTAAAATCCATGGTTTCAGTGAATAAATTTGTGGTTCTTTTAGCCTTGTGTGGACTTGCGGCGTTGTTCTCATGTACATCGTCATCAGGAAAAAGAATTAAGGCCGATCCGCGCTTTGCACCCGAAAAAAAGGAGCTGTTAAAGCAACAGGCAGAAGTTGCTGCAAACAAAGTGAAATTGGCAGTAACGTATGCATACGACTGTGCTGAGACATTTAATCAGAGCAATGCGCAGGTGCTGGAAATAAGGGAATATGACGAACAGGGCAAAATGACCTCGGATCAGGAGCGTTTTTTCAACGGTGCGCGGAAAAAGAAAACGAGGTATTTTTATGACCGGAAGGGAAACAAGACCCACCAGGAGTTGTACGATGCCGACGACAAACTCCTGCAAAAGAAGTACTTCAACCTGCTGGGATACGACACGCTCATTTCCAACTTCCTGCCGGATGGCACCCCACGAAGTAGCACTCAGAAGTTTATCGAGTACACCCCCAATGGCTTTGTAAATACTATTCAGGAAATGGACCACATGGGGCGAACACATTCGATGCTCGGCTTTACCTACAACGACACCCTGCTGGTTGAGCAGGAGCTAAACAATTTTAATCCGCTCACAGGTAACTCCGTCGGAACCGAAATTATAAAATTCAACGATAAGGGAGATCGCATTTACATGTCGACCGCCAGCGGCAGCACTATCGACGATGAGGTGAACATGGCGTATAAATATAACGCTAATGGGAAAATTGAAAATGCACGTTTGTATGACAAAAATGGACTTCTGATCAGAGAGAAAAACAATACCTTTTTTGAAAACGGAAGCGTGAAAACAATAACAGACACCTTCTTCGACCCCGCCACGGCTACAATTACGCAGGTTTACGAGGAAAAATACCTGGATAACGGCAAGCTCGCTAGCTACCAGCTCCAGGCGGCAGACGGTGGCTTGCTGCGCAGCGGCGAATATAGCTACGACAACAAAGGGCTGCTGGTAGAAACGGTTGAATTTGACCCCGGCCAGGTACCGGCGCATTTGTGCACGAAGCTGGCGTACGAGTACTATTAGTTATAACCTGGCCAGCGGTTGGTTGTACTCCGATCCCCTTAGCTGATCTTCCATTTTATCAATCGATTCTTTTATACCCGAAAGACTCGAATCGGCGGTGTTAAGGCAAATGTTTTCCAGCCCCCGGCTTTCCAGTCGCTCCGTTACAAGAGAAATCGTGATGAGATCGATCGCCATACCGGGCTGATAGCCGTTGTCTTCGGTATCGCTTCTCACAACTTCCGAAATTACGCCTACCTGGTGAAGTTCTCTCACAACGGCGCTTACATACCTGATGGGGGCCGCCATCGCATCCGCTATTTCGCTAATGGAGGGTGCAGGTTTTCCTTCCTTAAATTTGTCGATGATCAATTTGGTTACCATTAGCGCCATTAGCCGCTTGTGGCGAATGCTGGGCTGTAATCTCTCGTTGGTAAACTCGTAACGGCTGGCATTCTGGTACGCAAACGAAAGCTCGGCACCAAAAAGCACAATCATCCAGCTTATCTGCATCCATATAAGGAACAGCGGCAGGGCGGCAAAACTACCGTAGATGGCGTTGTAGCGGCTTACGCCCACCTGAAATTCTACATAAGCTACCTGCACCAGGTTAAAGACGGTACCGGTTAATATGCCGGCCAGCAGCGCAGAGCGCACCCTTACCCTGGTATTGGGCATGGTGAGGTACAAAAGAAACAGTAGCAACCAAATAAGGGTGTATGGCAAAAACTGCAGCAGGAACAGAATGAAGGGCGCCAGCAAATCGAGGTATTCCATTTGCTCGGTAAGGCCCCTGAGCTGCGTGGATACATACACGTTAAGTGAACTTGAGAATACAACCAGTACCGGTGCTATAAGCAAGATGGCAGTGTATTCCGACGCCTTTCGCTGAAAAGAGCGGTGCTTTTTTACCTCCCAAATATCGTTAAACGCCCCCTCTATTTCATTAAGCAACCGCATCACAGTGTAAAGCAACACGAGAAAACCAAAACCAGCCAAAACCCCGCCTTTGGTTACCTCCAGCAGCTCGTTGGCCCAGTCGTAAATAAATCCAAGTGCGGCCTCCTGGCCCCTGAGCAGCTCCCCGATTTGCTCCTTTATGTCGAAACCAAACACCTGGCTGATGCCAAACGCCAGCGCCACCACCGGCACAATAGACAATAACGAAAGGTAGGTGAGCGCCGAAGATTTAAGGGCTACCTCATCGCGCTGGAAACCGCGAAAAGCCAATATGATGATCCGAAGTTGTTTGTAAAGAAATGCCTTCCCTTTCGGCAACCGGTCGAGTTTGATCCGCCAAATATCGATGCCCAGAAATTGCTTCAGATGATCTACTCTTTCTTTGAGTTTCGGCATGCTCCAGTGCTTAATTTCTACAATGTGCGAAGATTTACAAAAATAAGCATCTATCCAACAGAAAAAGGTGGCGGTAAGGGGTGTTTGGTAATTTGTAATCTGTGGTCGGTAATCAGTAGTGGCGGTGAGACGGAAGTCGGGAGTCGGAAGTCGGGAGTCGGGAGTCCGAAGTCGGGAGTCGGAAGTCGGAAGGAAGCAGTGGCAGAAGGCAGGTAGCGGGAAGCAGTGGCGGGAAGTAGCAGGAGGCAGTGGCAGGAGGCAGGAAGCAGTGGCGGGAAGTAGCAGGAGGCAGTGGCAGGAGGCAGCCGCAATCATTAAAAAAAACTGCGGCTGGCATTTCATTCAAATCTCAAATGAGAAATGATCAAACCCGTTGCTAAAAACTCCACTTCACCCGCAGGTACCCCACCCGCGCCAGCATGCTGTAGCCTTCTCCGGCATCACCCCAAAAGAGCTGCCCCAGCAGGTCGAGGTCGAGGTTCGAAACTACCGAGTAGGTAACAAATGGGCTGAGAAAAAAACCCATATCCGACGGAAAAACCATGGCCGACAAGCCGCCGCTCACCAGGGGGTTGAACGGATAGCTGGCCTGCCCGAAAGCTGACCACTTGTAAGGCGAAAGGTTGCGGATGTCGAGCTTGTTCAGGGAAAAAGCCCCGAGTGCACTCCCTCCCGGGTTATGCGATCCGCTGGAATTGTACAACACAGAAAAGTTCATGTACAACGAATTGGCGAAAGAGTAGTCGACGGAGCTTGAGGTGATTACCTGGGCTCTTCTGTCTGCAGTTTCGCTGAGCCAGGTTAATTCGCCTTTGAAACCTGCATTGTTAATGTTTCCGGCCCATCCGCCGCCAATCACGGCATGCTCCTTCATTTTGCCGGCAAAAGCCTGAAAATCGTAATTCCATTTGTTGGTTCGCCAAATGCCCGCCGCTACTACCTCATCCCACGAGTCGGCTGCTTTAATGGTCGCCTCAACACTCGAGGCTACGCCGGTATAGTACTGCACTCTAAGGGCGTCGCTGCCGGGCCGCTCTTCATAGTCGAAATCGAAAAACGAATAAGCATTGAAGATGTCGTTTGGATTCCACACAAGGTTCTGACCCCAGTTAATTCTCTGGCGGCCTACGCTCACTTCGAGGTCCTCCTTTGTCCACTTCAGGTAGGCCCTGTCTATCATCATGTGCAGTACCACGTCTTCAGTATTAACCGGCAGCACCGACAGGTCGAAGTAATCGTTGTTCACATCCACATAGCTGCCATAATCCGGAATCAGCTTCTGTGTTTCGCCTAAAAACAGCCTGTTGCGTACCTCGAGGTAGCCTCGCAGGTTTTCCGTGGGGTACCATTTCAGGTTCAGCCTGTTGTGGATAAGGTTATCGAACCTATTATCGCTGCCACCAGCCAAATTTGCCGTGAACAAGTTCTTCACATAACCATTGAGCGTAAGCTTGGGTGGCTCATCATCCTGCGCCCGTAGCGGCGAGTGGGTGAGCAGCAAAACAGGCAGCAATATGGCCTGCAAAACTGCAGACCATAGTCGCCGAAAAAAAAGATCATTACTTCGCCGCCGCATTGTGTTACCGAACCTCATCCGACACTATTTTCCCGTCTTCAAGTGTAATCACCCGTCGGGCTTTATCAATTACCCTGTGGTCGTGCGTAGAAAACACAAAGGTGGCTCCTTCCTTTTCGTTCATTTCGGCCATCATGTCCAGCAGTGTGGCTGTAGAGTGCGAATCAAGATTAGCCGTGGGCTCATCGGCTAATATAAATTCCGGTTTTGATGCCAGCGCCCGGGCTACTGCCACCCGTTGCTGCTGCCCGCCCGAAAGCTCCGAAGGCCTGCGGTCCATCTGGCCTTTCAGCCCCACTTTTTCCAGCAACTCCTCGGCCCTCTTCGTCCGTTCTTTCTCCGGCTGTTTTTGCAGCAGCATAATAAATTCTACGTTTTCCTTTGCAGTGAGCACCGGTATAAGATTGTACGACTGGAATACGAAGCCGATGTGATGAAGCCTGAAGTCGATCATCTGGCTGTCTTTAAAGTGGGAGATATCTTTGCCTCCCAATTCAATTTTGCCTTCCGATGGCATGTCGAGCCCTCCAATTATATTCAGCAGGGTAGACTTGCCAGACCCTGACGGCCCAACTATGGCCGTGAACTCGCCTTTTTGTATCTCCAGGTCAACCCCGTTGAGCGCATGAACGGGCACTTTGTCGGCGTTGTAAGTTTTACTTATATGTGTGGCTTTGATTACTGTCATGATTGAAAAAATTGATGTGTGTTAAAGTTTTCTTAGAGCCTCAACCGGCTCGAGTTTAATGGCTTTTCGGGCAGGGTATATTGCTCCAATGAGTGCGGTAGTTACCACCGTTATGGCAAGAAAGGCATAATTCCATCCCTCCAGGTCCAGGTACACGATGGTGTCCATGCCATACTGCTCCAGCGAATCAGCATATTGTGAGAAGTCCATCCCTTTCATGCCAAAATAAAGAACAGACAGGTAGCCAAGGAACATGCCAACGGGCGCCCCTGCCAGCGAGAGCAGGATGGTTTCTATCATTATCATTACAAACACCCGCAGGCGCTTCATCCCAATGGCCATCAGCATGCCGATCTCCCGGGTTCTCTCAAGCACTGCCATCAGCATGGTGTTGATTATTCCAAACACCAGCGCCAGCATAATAATGATCATCAAAATCGTTTTGGTTATCACCGTTTGCTCTTTCATTACCTGCATGTCGGGGGCAAGGTCTTTGAAAGACGCAACTGCCAGCGAAGGCAATTGCTGCTGCAAGCCCTCCTTCACCTGGTCGGTAATTTCTATATCGCGCAAAACCATTCCTACCTCATGCGGCTGCGAGTAGTCCGCCAGCCGTTCCAGGTCCTCCTGCTTCACATACACCACGCCTTCGTTGATCCGCGGCGACTTGGTGTTGAAAATGCCCTCCACTCTAAACGACCCTGCGGTAATGTTGCCGTGGCTGTCCTGGAAGGTGAGGATTACCTTCGACTTAAGCTTCACCTTTAGCTTTTTGGCCATTTTTTCACTTATCAGCACCGGATTCCTTTTAATCTCGGTGAAATAAGTGCCCTCGGTGAGTGTTTGGTCCAGAAACGTAACCTTCGCTTCGGACGCCGGATCTACGCCATATATAAATCCCCCTTGGGTTGAGTTCGCCGATCCCACCATGCCCGACACCATCATCCGGGCACTAAACGACACCACCTCCGGATGCGTGGCCAGTATTTCTAACACCTGCTTCGTATCGCTAATACTGTTGGTCATGGCCGGATCCTGAGCGTAAGCCGGATGGTGTAGCTGGATATGGCTATAGTCGTATTTGATTGCATTGTTGACGAAGCTGCCCGTCATGGCATCGGAGAACGAAAACAGAAAGATGAGCGCCCAAATCCCCAGCACCATAGCGCCGATCACCACGCCGCTGCGGAGTTTGTTGCGCCATATATTTTTCCATGAAATTGATAAAAGCATAAAAATGGGGTTTTAAGATTAACTGCGTAAAGCTTTTACTACGTTGAGCTTGCCCACGATCCATACTGGATAAGCCGCCATTAGCAAGGTCATAATAAGAACAACCTTTGCCTGATCGAAAAAAACTACCGGATCGAGCGAAAATGGAAGTATCGGTTCCATGCCCATGCGTTCGTATGCCTTGGCCATATCGCCGCCCATGTGAATGGGATTAAGGTAAAGCCAGGTAAGAATGGGGCTGGCAGCTATAGCGCCTGCAAGCACCCCAAGCAGGGCCAGTATGAGTATTTCGAGCAACAGCACTCCCTGCATCAACTTCCGCTTCATGCCAATCGACAGCATTACGCCAAACTCATACTGCCTTTCGTTGGTCATCATCAGGAAGGTCCCAAAGATGCCAAACGCGATAATTGCATAAAGAATGTAAAGCATGATCTTGCCACTGGCGTAGTCAATTTCGATGGTTTGCACCATCTCGGGCATCAGCTCCTTCCAGTCCATTACTTCATAAGCCGAAGTATCAACCGCTGCCACCAGCTTGTCTTTCACTTCGGGTACTGCATCCGACTCCTGCAGCAGCAGTGCCAGCGAGGTTACTCTTTCGGGCATATTGAAAAAATACTGGGCGTCCGTCAACGTGACATAGGCCATCGAATTGCTCATCTCCTGGGTGGGAAATTTAAGTGTGCCTATCAGCCTGAACTTACCTGCGGCGTTGGCACCATGGTAGCCCTGGCTGAGAAGCACGAGCGTATCGCCAATCGATATTTTCAGGTAGTCGGCCAGCCCCTCGCCCACCATCAGGTCTCCGGAAGAAGTGAGGTACTCTCCGTCGGCCATTTTGCCCCTCAGGCCGGTTAGCTGGTCTTCTCTTGCGGGGTCAATCCCGTTAAGCATTACGCCTTTGGTAAGCTGCCCGCTCGAGGCAAGTGCAAAAGCCTCAATCCTCGGTATGTAAGCGCTTAGCTGTGGCTGCCCTTCAAGCTTGTCCATCAAACCGGCAGTCATTTCGAGGCTGTTGTCGAGCGTCTTGTCGTCCCAATATCCTTTTTCATGAACCTGAATGTGGCCGGTATAAAAACGGACTGCGTTGTCGATCATCCGCTCATAAGCTCCCAACTGCATCGACTGCATAAGGCAGGCAAAAAAAACTGCAAAGCCAATGGATGCGAGGGTAATGTAAGTCCGGCGTTTGTTTCGCCAGATATTACGCCATGCGATTTGTAGTAACATCTCTGAAAAGTTTTAGCGTACCTTTTTTAGGTTTTGAATTGAAAAAAATGAATCCGGCATTTCCTGGTTAAAGGAGCGGCTGAGATATTCTATCACGGTCTTCTGGTCGGGGTTTTCGGCAGGTATCATCTCCATGCGCGTAGGAAGCTCCCGTCCTCCCAGGTTTTTGATGTCCGAAAGAATCATGGTGTTTACCAGGTAGCCATCCTCATCGTAGTATTTGATGAGGAACTGGAGGTAATCCTTCTGATCGATATAGGCTTCAACTTTGCCCCAAACCACAGGTGCGTCTTCCTTCGGGGTAAGCTCTATTTTCCAAACCTTCTTTCCCAACAAGGTACTATCGCCCAATAGCTTATGGGTGTAGTCGTTTACTATAGACGACTGCCGCACCAGGTCGTCGTTGGTAAAGTCAGAGCCCATCCACGACTGCATCATCATGGAAGGCGGCAGCTTAATTACCCTGTCTATCGACGGCTGCCAGTTCCACATTTCGCGGTTGCGTTTCAAAAAAGCTGTTCCCTTGTCTCTGGCCGGCCCGGTAATGAGGGTCAGCGAGTAATCCTGGTCTTTCGCCCAGCTTTTCATGGTAATTTCCCGACTCCAGTCGGGCCGCACGATCTTCATCACCATTTCGGCGTAACCATCTTCTCCCTGCATTTTTTCATCCGCTTTGCGAATGATCTCCGTCGCATCCTGGGCCGACACCGACAGGGTGTTCAGACAAAAAATCAGGATCAATATTGCTAAATGCTTCATAACTAATAATCTATTGTTTTTGAATGTGGTCTATTAACTTTTGCTTCATTTCCTGGTAAGGATACTCCCGGCCCAGCACCAGGTAGCCAAACCCGATGCCGTCCATAATGGCACCAAAGAAATAGTACTCGATTTCGGCCCGGCCCGGAAAAACCTGTTCAAAAATGGGCATCAGCATATCTTTTTTTGCTTTGCCCACAGTATCAAACCAGGGCTTCATACTTTTCACTACATCGGGCTGCATCATCAGGGTGAGAAATAACCGCATGTACTCCTGGTTCCGGTACATAAAATCGGCCGACATCGAAGCCATTTTTATTAGCTTCTCCTTGGGTGTGTCTTCAGGGCTTATTTCAAGTATATCGGCTGTATCGGCCATCACTTTGGCAAAAATAGCCATAAGCAGGTCTTCTTTACTCTTAAAGTAGTTGTAGATCAATCCTTTAGAAACACCCGCCCCTGTAGCGACCTGTGCCATGCTGGTGCTGTGAAAACCGTTGTTGGCAAAAAGCTCCAGTGCAGCGGCAAGAATCTTCTCCCTGCTTTGCTCCCTTATCTCTTCAAACTGTTTTGTTGTTCTGGGGCTCATAATTTACATTGACTAAACGGTCAGTCAAAAAATAGGTTTCATTATTTTCGGGGAGAAATTCCGTAGGCAAAAAAATTGGCCATTTCCATTACCAGTGCTTGCGGAGTATCGAACATCTGCTGAAACTTTTCGTCCGTAAGTAAGTCTACCGTTCGCTGAGCCAGCGCAAAATAGAACTCAAGGTTCATCTCTTTTCTTATAAGCCCTCTCTCCTGGGCAATTTTGAGCTCGTGCAAAATTTCCTGCCATTGCAGCGCAGTTCGCTCCTCAACATAGGTCTTGAGCCCCAATTCGGGATGGCTGTAGAAATCCTCCAGAAACTCCACACTGATATCGTTGGTACCTTCCAACTTCAGCAATAGCATCTTTCTGATCAACTCTTCAGATGTAGTTGCTTCCTCCATGGCCGTTATAAACCGGCGCTTCCCTTCCTCCATCACCTGATCAAACACCACCTTCGCCAAGTCTGCCTTATTGGGAAAAAACCGATAAAATGTCATTTTGCTTACTCCAGCCTTGCGACATACTTCTTCAATGGAAACTCTTTTAAACCCATGCTTCCAAAACAAGTCGCGGGCCGTGGTCATAATCTCGTTGTACTTCTTATTTGCTGAGGGCGCCTTCACTTTTATACTTAATTGAAACAAATGTACGATTTTAATAAAATAAATCAAATATCGTACATTTTAATATTTTTACGTACGTCTTATTATTCTGATCAGGTACGTCTTAAGTCGGGCATAAAAAGGGTACTACCAGAAAATGTTTGCGCACACATTTTAATTTAGAGGCATTTTTTCGATATTGACCCCTCGTATTAAAATTCTGAACATGAAAACTTTTGCCGCCTTCTGTCTTTCCATTCTTTTTCTTGCGTCGTGCAGCCCTACCCTTACTGAAACAGCCAATTTATCCGACATTCAGCTTGAATGGGAACTGGTCGAAAACCAGTTTGAGGGAAAAAATCAGTACAAGGCCCGCTTTATCATTTCCAATAATAGTGGTGCTGATTTGCAAAAAGATTGGGCAATCTACTTTAACGGGGGTGGTGGTGCGGTTGTCGATGACGAGACGGCCGGCTTAAAGCTGGAGTACATCATGGGCACGTTCTTCAAGCTTGCTCCCACCGATGCATTTGCTGGTTTAAAAGCCGGAGAGTCTATTTCCTTTGAATACGTTACCGGAGGCGCCATTACCAAAAACTCTCAAAAGCCAATAGGAGCCTACATTGTAGATAAGGACGGCGTGGCAACGGCATTTACCGACTTCAACACCACGCAGCTAAGGCTCGATCACCCGGAAATCACCAAAGTGGTAAGCCGTGCCCTCCCTACGCCGGATAATCTCTATGATAAAAATGCCGCACTCACACAACTGGCTGCCAACGAGCTCCCCCGGCTAATTCCTACCCCACTTTCTGTGAAGGCTGGGAACGGTTCGTACACCCTGCAGGCTCCGGTGGCTATTTTCTACCAGGGGGATTTGAAAAACGAAGCCGATTTTCTGAAGGAGGAATTAAGCAAGGTTGTTACTGGTGAAATAACCGTAGCAGAAGGTAAGGGAAAGGGCATCAATCTCGCGCTTAAAGCTGACGGAAAAGCCGAGTCGTACACTCTGCAAATAGGCAACGGAATCACTATTGCCGGCAAAGATGCAGCCGGCGTTTTTTACGGCATTCAAACACTGAGAGCACTCTTGCCCCTTGAGACACACCGGGATAAGTCTTCCGCAATTACCCTGGAAGCGCTTACCATTAACGACGCTCCGCGCTTCACATACAGAGGAATGCACCTGGACGTAGGCCGCAACTTTATGCCAAAGGAAACCGTGATGAAGCTCATGAACCTGATGGCTTATTATAAGCTCAACTACTTTCACTTTCACCTAACCGAGGACGAAGGCTGGCGGATCGAAATCCCCGGTTTGCCCGAGCTTACCCAAATAGGTGGGCGCAGGGGTCATACCACTACTGAAGAAGAATTCCTGCATCCGGAATACGGGTCGGGCCCTGACCCCAACGATCCGTCTTCGCCCGGAAATGGCTTTTACTCCAGGGCCGATTTCGTGGAAATACTGAAGCACGCCAACAGCCGCAACATTAAAGTTATACCCGAAATAGACATTCCCGGCCACTCCCGGGCGGCCATTGTGGCCATGAAAGCACGCTACAATCGCCTGATGAAGGAAGGGAAAGCCGACGAAGCCAACCAATACGCCCTGCACGATCCGGAAGACCAGTCGGAGTATCTCTCGATCCAGGGATTTCCAGACAACGTAATATGCGTTTGCCGTCCGTCTGCCCTCACGTTTATGGAGAAGGTGTTCGACGAATTCATTGCCATGTACAAAGAGGCGGAAGCGCCGCTCGAATCCATCCACGTTGGCGGCGACGAGGTGCCCAAAGGCGTGTGGGAAAAGTCGCCCATCTGTAATGAATTTATGAAACAGCACCCTGAAATGACCAAGGTGCACGACCTGATGCCCTATTTCATTGGTGAGTTGATAAAGATGCTGGAGAAAAAAGGCATGCCTACCTCGGGCTGGCAGGAAATAGCCATGAGGGAAGCTGAAGGCGGCGGAGAAGAAGTGAACCCGGAATTTGCGAACACAGGCATGCGGCCGTACGTGTGGCTTACCGACCCCGACTTGCCGTACAAAATCGCAAATGCCGGCTACACACCCATTATCAGCAACGCATCCAAGCTTTATTTCGACCTGGCGTACAACAACGACCCCCAGGAACCGGGCCAAACCTGGGCTGGGTTGGTGAACACCCGCACCGCCTGGGAAATTGTGCCCTTCAACATTTACTATTCTGCCGAAGAAGATGAAAGAGGCCGCCCGTACAACCCTGAGGAAAAGCTGAAATCGTCGGTACGGCTTACACCCGAGGGCGAAAAAAACATTTTGGGAATACAGGGGCAGCTATGGACTGAGGTGGCTAAAACGCCGGAGCTTCTTGAGCATTTTGTGTTTCCAAAGTTTCTCGGGCTTGCCGAGAGAGCCTGGGCGGCCAATCCGTCGTGGGCCACCACGGCTAACCTTGCACAGCGACAAAAAGCGAGAGAAGCCGCATGGAACGTATTTGCCAACAGCCTGGGCCAAAAAGAATTGCCGCGGCTCGATTACCTGGAGGGTGGCGTGCTATATCAAATCCCCCGGCCTGGTGTGAAAATCGAAAATGGTCAACTTCTCGTAAATACCGAGTTTCCCGGGCTGATTTCGCGCTACACCACCGACGGCACCGAGCCAACTGCCACCTCACCACAATGGACCGGGCCTGTAGCGGTAAGTGGCACTGTGAAAGTTAAAAGTTTTGACAGTAAAGGGAGATCTGGCCTAAGTTCGGCTGTGGGGCCGAATTAGCCACACCAATATTGCACTCGTTGTCGTCATTTTATCCAGAGAAAGGCTGTGGGAAGATTCGCACAGCCTTATTATTACCTTTTCCGATTATTCTCGATAAATCTCGAGAGCAATCAACTTCTGTCTCTCATTGCCAAAGGATAACTGAATGTGAGAAAACAGCCTTGCCTACTCAGCTTTTTTTATGAACTTGTCATGCATTTAAAATCTCCTCATCATGAAAAATCTCCTTTTTGGTTGTATAGTAACTTTATCCCTTATGTCAATTGCATCGGCAGCGCACGCACAGAAGCCAGCGAAAACGCTTCGTCATGTGGTGCTTTTTAGTTTTAAAGACAGCTCCACACCGGAAGACATTAAAAATGTGGAAGCCGCATTTGCCGCACTGCCTGCCAAGATTTCGCAGATAAAAGCGCTCGAGTGGGGAATCAACAATAGCCCTGAAGGCCTGGATCAGGGGCACACGCACTGCTTCCTGCTTACTTTTGCCAGTGAAAAAGACCGCGACGACTACCTTGTGCATCCCGATCACAAAGCTTTCGGAAGCATCGTTGGTCCGCATATCGATAAAGTAACCGTAGTTGATTATTGGGCGGATGCGAATGCCGCAAAAGGAAAGGCAACCGGTAAAGAGAAATCGAAAGAGAAGGCAAAGGACAAAGAAAAAGCTAAAGACAAAGGAAACAAGTAAAGCGTTTTTTTAACCCGGCCATCCAGCCGGGTGTTCTTTTTTTTAACCCTTCAATAATGAAAATCAAGGCCATCATTACCGGCACTACTGGTATGGTGGGCGAAGGCGTGCTACACGAATGCCTCAACCACCCCGATGTAGAAAAAGTGCTCATTATTAACCGGCGACCACTAGGGCGGCAGCACCCCAAGCTTACCGAGATTATCCACACCGATTTTTACGACATCTCTCCTATTGCCGCTGCACTCGAGGGGTACAATGCCTGCTATTTTTGCCTGGGAGTGTCCGCCGTTGGACTAAAAGAAGCGGAGTACAAGAAGTTGAGTTACGACCTCACGATGCATGTAGCGCAAACGCTGGCCGGTGAAAATCCCAGCATGACCTTCTGCTACGTATCGGGCGCCGGCACCGACAGCAGCGAAAACGGCCGCCGCATGTGGGCAAAGGTAAAAGGCAAAACAGAAAATGAGCTGCTGAAGCTCTTCAACAACGCCTATATGTTCCGTCCCGGCTATATGCAGCCTACTCCCGGGCTAAAGAACACGCTGAAGTATTACAACTACCTCAGCTGGATGTATCCGGCTTTTCGGCGCCTGTTTCCAAAATATGTTTCTACACTTGCCGAGCTTGGGCAGGCGATGATCAATGTTACCAGCAAGGGTTTCGACAAGAAAGTGCTGGAAGTAGAAGACATAGTAAGAGCAGCAAAGGAGGACTAAAGGAGCAGGCAAACTTGTGCTGCTTCGGTTGCATCAACTTTTTCAATACAGAGAGAACCGTTCAAGGGGTTCTAGTTAAAAGAATAAAAACCAACACTTCGCACTAAAACATTTCCCCAAATGCTGAAGCCTGTCATGCTTTTCGTCACATACATCTGCCTCCTCCCTCAACTGCAGGCCCAACCATCGTTTGGCGAAAGGTGCCTTGGCACCTGGCAGGGAACCATGTACATCTACAGTAACGGGCTCTTAAAAGACAGCGTGGAGGTAAAACATACCGTAGCCAATACGGCTGAGCCACACACCTGGACATGGAAAACCGAATACCTTTCTCAAAAAATGCCTATCACCAAAGATTACCTGCTACGGCTGAAAGACCCCACCAAAGCCATTTACGAAATAGAAGAGGGTGAGGGACTTGTGCTCTTCGATTACTTGTTCGGCAACAAACTCTATTGTGTGTTCGAAACTGAAGGCGTGTTGCTTACGGCTACCTACGAGTTGAGAAACAACGAACTGATATTTGAGGTAACCTCTGGCACCAGAATCAGCGGCGATTTTGCCGGTGTTACCAACTACACCGTGAGCCATTTGCAAACAGTGGTTTTAAAGCAGGAAAACTAATTGTTGGTACATGAAACCTTCATCGCACTAACATGCGTTAAATGTATGTACATGAATTTACCTAATTAGAAATAAGATTATGTTGGCAACCGCCATTATCAGCGTCAAACCGCTGGGATTTCCCTGGGCTACCAGCGACCCCTTTCTTTTTTGTGTACACCATGCCGACGCCTACCCGGCAGGAAACGACCACATGGGGCCGAATGCCTCGCTTGCGGGCCGGCAACCAGGAAACGATTTTGTGATAAAAGACGGCTGGCGGATGTACCATGGCTCCAGGGTACCGGGATTTCCCGCACACCCCCATTGCGGGTTTGAAACTGTAACTATAGCGAGGGAAGGCCTGATAGACCACAGCGATTCGCTGGGGGCTGCGGCTCGCTTTGGCAACGGCGATGTGCAGTGGATGACAGCCGGGAAAGGTGTGCAGCATTCGGAAATGTTTCCCCTGCTGAGTAAAGAAAAAGGCAATCCGCTGGAGCTTTTTCAAATTTGGCTCAACTTACCGGGGGCAAAAAAGAAGGTGGCGCCCTACTTTGGCATGCTTTGGAGCGACACCGTGCCAAAACATATCGTTTCGGATTCGGCCGGCAATCAAACGGAAGTAACTATTATAGCCGGTAAGCTCGAAGGTAAACAGGCACCTCCACCTCCCCCCGACTCGTGGGCGGCCGACCCCGGCAACCACCTGGCTATTTGGACGATCAGGATGGACCCGGAAGCAGTATGGACATTGCCCGCTACGGCAAAAGGAGTGAACAGAAGCATCTACTTCTTTAAAGGTGCCTCAATTGAAGTTGAAGGCCAGCAAGTGAATGCAAACAAAGCCATAGAACTACACCCCGACCAGGAAGTGATACTTAAAAATGGAAATGACGAAGCGCACATCCTCCTTTTACAGGGCAAACCAATTGGAGAACCCGTTGTACAGTATGGTCCGTTTGTAGTAAATGCAC
>CBFGTI010000106.1:0-18604 GCA_965651695.1 uncultured Imperialibacter sp.
GGCCCTCAGCGTTCAAAGTAGCGTGATAAGGCCCCGAATTGTGTCCCCACCACGAACCTGTGGCGTCTACCTCGAAAGTGCCGGTGTTTTTAATGCCAAATCCCGTTTCTATAAAGTCGTTACTTGCCAGCACCGGGTTGGATGCGCCTGTAATGCTAAGTGCGCCAGTGCTCGGGCCGCTGCCGGTGAGAATGAAACTGGAGTTTGTAATAGTGGGACTTGCGCTGTTTAAGGTGATGCCGTTGCTACTGTAGGTTCCTTTAATGATCGCATTGTCTATTATCGACTCTGTATCTGACGATTCGTTTTCAAATACAATGCCTCCGAAATTATGGCCACTTACTGTGGTAGTGGTGTTTCCGTCAGCGTTAGTATCACCTCCGTAGAAATCATCAGACAGGGCAGTGAAAACTATTGTATTGTCACTCCCCGCATCGCCGTCAGCTATTAAAGCACCCTTTATCGTAAAAACTCCTCCCGTATATGGATAGGACCACTTCCTCTTGAACTTTAAGATCACACCCGGAGCGATTGTTAGTTTTACGCCCAGTCCAACAATATAGTCGTTTAAGAGGTAAGGAATATTTGTTATACCTCCGAATGATCGTTTAACCAGCGTTAAGTCCTGCGTTAGTGTTTCATTATTTATACCAATAGCCTTTATTGTAGTTCCTTCGAGCGTGTTTCCATCTACCACAGAAGGGATGGCGACCATTGACGTATAAAAGGCAGTGTGGGTAAGGTCCTTAAATACATTGTTGGTAATATCTGGTTCAGAAATTCCGGTCGACAAAATACCTGTGTTGGTAAACTCAAACAGGTTATTGTCAATAGTAGGTGACGAACTTTCCAGGTTAATGGCGTCCCCGTGGTAGCGAATGATGGCATTTTCTATTCTGCTCAAGTCACTACTGGTGTTGCGGAAAATTGCAACGGTGCCATACCGGCTGATATCATAGGGATATACGCCGTCATTTTCTGAGTCGAGAGGACGTCCATATGCGTCATCCTGGTAGTACGTGAAAACTACCGGTTCGTCTACGGTTCCGGCAATGTGGAGCTCACCCTTTACATCAAAAATGGTGCTCCCGAAGCTTTTGAAGACCATGCCAGCAGGCACCGTTAGTTTTGAACCCGAGGTTATCTCAAAGGTGCTTCCGCTATATGCGGTGGGAAAATAGGTTATTTTATCATGCCCGGCGAAGTTGAAGAAGGGTAGCGTGGCCGATTGGCTGATAGTTTCATGCCGAATGCCAAGCCCGATATACTTTACATTTTCCAAAGTATTATTGCTAAATACCGGATTTGCAAACACCGACATGTGGATCGGGTAAGAGGCAATGTTTTCGAATTTCGTGTTGGTAACTGAGGCAGTAGAAGTGCCGTAAATGCCCATACCACTTGAACTTGAAAGCTGGATCAAACAGTTGTCAACCACAAGCGCATTGCTTTCCGATACAATCGATCCGTCACCACGGTTCGAATAGTAGGGGTATCCCTCGTTATATGCATCCCCTGCATAGCGTATCTCCACATATTGGAGGGTAGACGGAACAGTTGACTGCTTAAAATAAATTCCGGTCCAGTTTCCGGCTGCGGGTACCGTTCCATTTCCGTTGATGTTGGTGTCTCCACCGCGGGAATCATCTGATAAGCTGGTAAAAATGATCTTCTCCGTGGCGGTACCCACAGCACTTATCGCACCTTCTCCAACGGTTATACCAGTGCCACTCAGTTTTATCACCACGCCGGGGTTAATGGTAAGTGTGGCTCCGGAATTGATTGATAGGTTATCCATAATATAACCTATGTTCGTAATGCCGGCAATATCCCGCGTCCTGATGGTGGCATTGGCCGACAGGGTACCGTCTACTAATTTGATCCCATTGCTTCCATTGCCATCGAAGGCGATATTTGTAAAACTGGGGTCGGCAAAATAGCTCATAGCGAGCGGATCGCTTTTGGCAGTGGTTATCGATACGTTATCTACCACGGGCGAACTGTTGCCTGTAAACAGCAATCCGTAGTAATACGAGAATTTAATGTTTGAATGAGAGATTGCTGCCGAGGCATGGTCCCAGTGAACAGGCCCCGTGCTCCACTGCCCGCCGTACAACAAATCGGCGTAGGCTATCGACGAGTTCACGTCGTCGCTCGAAGCATAAAACTTCACGCTGCCCCACGGTGTGGTATTGGGGTCAGTTGCATTACCATTCCCTTCGGTGTCATTGTCGGTAGGATTGGCCGAGGCACCGGTATTGTCATCTGCCAGCGCGGTAATCGTTACCCGCTCGCTGGTATTCCCGGCGATCTTAAAGGCACCGAATACGTCGATATTTTTATAGGATGGAACTTTAATAAACACGCCCGGATCAATTTGAAGGGAAGCTCCCTGGGCAATTACCAGGCCATCGATTACATAGGTAATGTTGCTATAGCCGGCCACATCTGTTTTCCCAAGGGTTGCTGTATAGTTTATTACTTCGGGCAAAATAGCAATGGCTTTCCATCCCGCACTGCTGAAGGTGTTTCCGGAAAACACAGGGGTGGATTGCACCGCCATGCGGAAGGGTGCATAGCTTGTGTTTTTGATTTGGTTATTAGAGATTGTAGGCGATGAATTACCTCGTATGTCGATCCCGAAATGACCGTCTGATATAACCGAATTTGACACGGAAGGAGATGAGCTGTTAATACAGATTGCAGCGTTGTAGCTATAGCTGTAGTTATAGTTATTAAACCCATCGGTAACCGACTGCGTTTGGTAGCCGGCATTGTAGTAACCAAATTTTATGATGGCGTGGTTGATCGCACTTGTGGCATCGCTGGTTTCAGAAAAAAAGAAGCCACCCATGTTTCCCTTGGCTGGAACCTGGTCGGTGCCATCGTTTCGTGTGTCAAGCGGATTCCCGTAGAGGTCGTCATTCACTGAAGTGAAAACTACCGGTTCGTCTGCCGTACCGTTTACCAGCAATTCTCCATGCACGATAAAGTCATACCCGTGCAGCGACTTGATTACAACGCCCGGCGCAATTGACATAGAGAAGTTGTCGGGGACGGTAATGTCGTTTAAAAGAACATAAGTTACGTTGGGGATATCTGTAAAGTCACGCTTGATAATGGCCGCATTTGCGGTGAGTGTGCCACCAAGCAGCCCGATCGCATCATAATTGTTGTCGGAAGTTGAAAAGCTGTTGTTACTAAAGGTGGGATTGGCTTCGAACGACATGGCAATTGGTGTTTCGATACTGCTGCCTATGGTATTGCCTGTAAAAACCGGGCTTGAAGCGTTCTCAAACTTGGCACCGTACTTCGAGTTGGTAAAGGTGCAGTTGGTTATCATGGGGGAGGCTGCCACGCAATTTACTGCGCCGTCGTGAGCAGCCCATTTTACTTTCACGTTATCGAGCAGGGACGTGCTTCCGCTGGTGGAGGTAAAACGGATGCCAGACCACGGTGTGTCGGAAGGGGCGGTGTTGTTGGCATCGCCGTTAGTGTCGCCTCCTTCGTTGTCATCAGTATTTACGGTGAAAATTATAGGTAACTCTGCAGTTGCATCTGCAATAAGCGTTCCGTCTACCTCAAATACAGTCCCGGAAGGCATTTTTATGATGATGCCCGGGGTGATGGTAACTGTTACCTCCGTATTTACATTTAAAGTTGAGGAGAAGAGATAAGGGATGCCGCCATTGGCGAATGTCATGCTGGCATCCACGGTGTTGTTCTGGTAGTTGATTATGCCATAGGTATTGGCACTGTAAGTATTGGTGTTGCTAAAGGTTACAGTAGCAGGGCCATCGTATTGAATTGGATATTTGTTGCCCGAAAAAGTATTGCCGGCAAGGTCCACCTCTGCATTATGGATAACTCCCAAGCCGGCGGTTGATCCGTTGGACAACGTGGACCCGCTGATTGTTGAGCTTGCGGAGCCTGTGTCGTCTGCTGTTCTGTAGTCGCTCACATACACTGCATAGGTACCTACATTGGTAATGCTGGAGTTGGTAAGCGTTAGATTGGTTTTGGTAGCATGAATGCCGGTATAGCTGCTCCCCGTGCCGGAAATGGTCAGGTTGTCGGCTGTTATAGATGTGGAGCCATGCAAATTGATATTGGAAGAAAGAATGCCATGCTGGCTTGTATTGGAAATTCCCGCGTTGGTCAATTCTACACTCCCTCTGTCGATGGTTATTCCATTGGTCGCATATAGTATCTGCGAACCGGTGAGGGTGTGGGCAACATCAGTTTTTAGAAATATTCCTTGCCAGATACCGGCTGAAGGGCTGGCATTGTTGGATGTAAAGGTTACTCCTGTGGCATTCAACGTACCTGCTGTCACATCCAGTTTTAGGTTGTCGTTAAATTTCACCTCAACGCCCTCTTCTATGGTAAGGGTAGCGTTGCTGTTTACGGTAATTGAGCTTATAACGACATAAGGGCTGCTTGCCGCCGTCCAGGTGGTATTGGTGCTAATTGTTCCACCTACGTTTGTTTGCGCCCATATTGCAAAGGGCAGTACGAGCAGTAAAAGTGATAAGTAGACTTGCTTCATAGTTCAGCTGTTTGTTTCAAAAAGGAAATTTGGACTGAAAGCTACAGCAGGCGACAAACAGGTGAAATACCTAAATATGAGTAATTTTACAGGTGGCGTAGTGCCCGGATGTTGGCCTTTGCTCCCGTTTCGCAAGGCATATTCCGGGGCTGTTTTTCCGGTGTGGGGTAAATGAAGAAGGGGTTTTGTGTTTGGTATGTGCAGCCATTCTTCAAACATTCCGCTGATTCACTTATACTTGCATGAAATTAATCACTGGCTTCTTTGGATCTCGAAAAGAACCATCTGCAAATCATTAATCTGAAAGACGAAAACGCCTTTGAAGCCGTGTTCCGGGATCACTATTCGTCGTTGGCAGCTTTTGCCATGAAGTATGTGAGAGACCCCGACGTGGCCGAGGAGATTGTGCAGGAGATGTTTAGCGGGATATGGGTGAAGCACGAAACGCTGAGGATACAAACCTCGATGAAGTCGTACCTGTACGGAGCGGTGCGAAACGCCTGCCTCAACTACATCAAACACCAAAAGGTGGAGCAAACTTACGTGAACCGCACCATGCTTACCGCTCCACAAAACGATGCCACCGATTTTCTGGAGCTGGACGAGCTGCGGGAAAAAATTGGGCGGGCTATGGATAAGATACCCGAAAAATGCAGGGAGATCTTTGAGCTGAACCGCTTCGAAGGCAAGCGCTACAAAGAGATTGCCGACGAACTGAACCTGTCGCTGAAAACGGTGGAAAACCAAATGGGTAAGGCATTGAAAATATTGAGAGAAGAGCTGGGTGAATATTTGCCGGTTGTGCTGTGGCTTTTAGCAATGTATGGAGAAAAGATAATGACACTATAGAAAAGAAGCCCGTGGGGGTAAACGTAAATGAAGTTGTCGAGGTATAGATAGGATGGACGAAAAGGAACCACATATTTCCAACGATCTGCTGGCAAAATACTTTGCCGGAGAAGCTACTGCGGCCGAGCTGGCAGCAGTGGAGCAGTGGGCTGTGGCTTCTTCGGAAAACCGTGAGCAGCTTAGCCAACTGCGGATGCTGTGGCTCGATACCGGCGTGGTGGTGATGGACGATGCCGTGGGACAAAGCTTCGATGTTGATCTGGCGTTTGCGAAGGTAAAAGCGAAAAGAGAAAAAGCTCTCGCTGGAAAAGCTGGGCGTGGCAGCGGATGGTTATTGAAGGTTGCCGCATCCGTGGCTGTTTTGCTGCTGCTGGGCTACCTGTTAAAAATATATGTATTCGACGCCAGGCAGCTGGAGTACCAGGCGGCTGCTGAAATTAAGACGCTCCAACTCACCGACGGCTCCACTGTTACGCTTAACAAGCAAAGCTCCCTTTCTTATGCATCTAAGTTCAGAGGTGCAAAGCGGGAAGTTACCCTCCGTGGCGAAGCCTTTTTCGAAGTGGAACACAATCCGGAGAAGCCTTTCGTAGTATACGCCGGCAACACCACCATAGAAGTATTGGGCACCGCCTTCAACGTGGCTATGGAAGCCGGGCAGGTGGAGGTGCTGGTTGAAACCGGCCGGGTTCGCTTTTCAGCCAACGGACAGGAGGTGGTTTTATCGGCAGGCCAGCAGGCGGTGTACGAAGAGTCGTTCGGAATTGCGCCGGTGGGTGAATCGCAGGCCGTGGCGGATGCCGCACAATTCTGGAGAACCCGGCGGCTTGTCTTTGCGGGAAATTCGCTAGCCGAGGTAGTGGCTGCGCTTGAGGAAGCTTTTGAAGTTGAAATTGAGCTTGCAAACCAGGAGCTGGCCAACTGCAGCCTCACCGTTACGTTTGAAAACGACTCGCTGGAAAACATGCTGGACGTAATTGCGCTTACCCTTGAGCTGGAGGTAAGCAGAAATGGCAACAGAATCCTGTTAAGCGGAAAAGGATGCCCCTCAAGATAATCCCCGTCGTCTTACTTGCGTTTGCCTTGCTGCCTGCTGCGTTTGCGCAGGATCCGCTCCAAAGCCGTGTGTCGCTCTCAGCTGTTAATGCGCCTGTGGAGCAGCTCTTAGCCGAGGTGTCGGAGCAGTCGAACATCCGGTTTTCGTACAACCCCGATATACTCCCCGCCGATCCTGTGGAGGGGCATTTTGCCAATGCTACAGTAAAAAGCGTTTTGAACGAAGCACTGGGAAAGGACTACCAGTACAAAGTGAGGGGCAGCTATGTCATTATTCAGCCGGCAAAGGAGAAGCAGGGAGGCCAGAAAGCTGATATTAAATTTAGCGGGCAAATTGTAGACGCCGTTACCGGGCAGAGGCTTCCCAACGCCAGTATTTACGAGGTTCACAACCTGACAGCCACTTTATCTGAAGATGATGGTAGTTACAATCTGTCGGCCACGTATGAAGACGAAGTGGCCATATTTGCTATAAGCCGCGAAAATTACCAGGACACCATTATCCGGATAAGCAAACCGCAGATTGAGCCGCTACGCATAGAACTGAAACCCCTGGCCCAGCCGGAGCAGGAAAGACGGCGATTTGTGCTCAATACCGACTCAACAAAAATCGCCCAATTCTTTGTAAGCGCAAAAGCGCGGCTGCACATGCGCAATGTAGACTTGCAGGAGCACAGCGTTGTGCAGGTTTCGTTCCTGCCTGGCATTAGCACCAATGGTTTCCTTAGCGGTAAGGTGAGCAACAACTTTTCGCTCAACGTGCTGGCTGGCCTGGGTTACTCGGTCAACGGTGTTGAGGTGGCGGGCATGGTTAATATCGACCGCAAAGACGTAAACGGATTTCAGCTGGCCGGCTTTGCCAATGTGGCGGGCGGCAGGGTAATAGGCTCGCAAACCAGCGGCTTCGTCAACCTGGCCTTGGGCTCATTGGATGGGCTGCAGTTGGCCGGCTTTGTAAATACTACCCGCGAAAGTGTGGACGGGGCTCAAATTGCCGGGTTTACTAATCTTTCCGATAGCGTCACGGGCCTGCAGCTATCCGGGTTTCATAACCATACCATAGGGAGGCTCAATGGAGTGCAGATTTCTGGCTTTACCAATATTTCGCATGGCGATGCCGATGGCCTGCAGTTGTCCGGTTTTCTCAACATTTCGGGCAAAGGCCTCAATGGATCGCTGGATGGCGCGCAAATAGCGGGGTTTATGAACACTGCCGTAGGTGATGTAGACGGGCTTCAGCTCGCTGGTTTTTTGAACATAGCCGGTGCCAGCCTCAACGGGCCGCAAATCAGCGGCTTTATGAACCTGGCCGACAGCGTAGACGGGCTTCAGCTGGGCGGCTTCACCAACATTGCCGGCGCAGACCTCGATGGTGTCCAGATCTCGGGCTTCTTCAACCGCGCCAGGGTAGTGAGAGGTGTGCAAATAGGCATTGTGAACGTGGCGCAAAACGTTGAAAAAGGTGCTGCCATCGGGGTCTTCAACTTTGTGAGGGATGGGCTGCACAAGTTTCAGGTGGAGGCTAACGATGTAACGCCGTTTAACCTGTCGTTTCGTGGCGGCACCAAAAGCTTCTATACATTGCTTTCAGCTGGGGCAAAACCGGGCGCCGAAGGTTTGTGGTCGGCGGGCATGGGCATCGGTACCGAGCTAACTTTGGCCAAAGAAAAGCTATACGTGGATCTGGAAGCCGCCAGCTATATGCTGCAGCCGCTGGAGAGGTTTATAAATGGCACGTCCAACGACTACCGGTTTAGCGTAAACCTCGGTTACCATCTCGGCTCGTGGGCCTCTGTAAACGCCGGCCCGGCGCTGCATTGGTACCACTATAGTTCGGAAGATGGACTGAACGACTTCCCCAACAGGTTTGGAGCTAACTCATTTTCCGAGGTTGAAGGGCCAGCCTCTTTTCGCAAGATGTGGGTGGGGTACCAGGCCGCAGTGCGTTTTTAACTGTTTGGCATCAAAAAAAAATGGGACTGTTTTTCCAGCCCCATTTTTCTGCGAACATACTGTTCTTTTACTCGGCACCACCCTGGCTCCAGGGAGGCGTAATGCCGTTAACTCTTGCGTAAGCTATCAGCTGGCCGAGGTGTTCGTTGGTATGCGAAACCCCGATCAGGATGGACGACATGTTGGTGAACTCGCCAGGAAAAGGATATTCCACTTTAGTTGCCAGCACTTCGTCTTTTGTGTTTTGCACGGCGCTGGTAAGCAAGTCGTACGACTGCTTAAGGGCAGCGGTAACCTGCTCCTTTGTTTTCAGGTCCTGCTCAATGGTTTGCATGTTTACACCTTCGGGAAGCTTAGCGCCCATTTTGGAAGCGAAGAAATAGTTGGCCGAAATTACATGCGTAAATACATCCTTAAACGACCGAATGCCTTCTGCCGGAGCCCAACTGTATTTGTCGGCTGGTAAGGCTTCGGCAAGCTGCATAATTTTGCCGGAAGCGAAAGCAATGGTGCCCGCTGCTTCTTTTTGCAGTTGGCCCTGGCCAAATGCACTAAAGCAAAGCAGCATAGCGATGATGGTAATTGTGTTTCTCATGTTAGCTAAAAGTTGACGTTTTTAAATAAAGCGGCTGCAGCAGGGAGCCACACGCTGTACTGCAAGCCATGTTAAAGGTAGCAGAAAAAAAGAATAAAACGGCGGCCGGAAGTGTCGGGCCAACGGCATTTAAAACTGTTTTCTGGGAAATCATTTTTTTAACTCATCTCCATAAGAAGCGAGAATTTGCCGCGGGGGCGTTAATTCCGGTGCTGTTTTTTGGGCAGAATGGTCACAAAACAGCTCCCTTTACCCGGTTCCGCATGGGCATAAATTTCGCCCCGATGGTTTTGCACTATTTTCTGGCAAAGCGCCAAACCAATGCCAGTGCCCTCGTAGTCTTTTTTTGAATGCAACCGCTGAAAAATACTAAAGATCTGGGTGGCATGCTGCTGCTTAAAGCCAATCCCATTGTCTTTTACTTCTATTTTGTAGTGGTGCCTGCCTTCATTTAACCCGGCATACTGGCTGGCTTCCTGTGGGGAAAGGGCCACAGCCGATATCGACACCTCGGGGGCTATGCCCGGGCGGGTAAATTTCAGTGCGTTTGAAATCAGGTTGGCAAACAACTGCGACATGTGCAAGGGAATGGCCTCTATGGTGGGTAACCCCTGAACATCTATGGAGGCATTTTTTTGCTGTATAAGTAATTCAAAGTCCGTTATCACTCCTGCCACTACCTGTTGAAGATCGGTTTCCCTGAAGTCGTCGTGGCCCCGCGAGAACTCCGAATAGGCCAGCACATCGCGAATGAGTGCGAGCATCCTTTCCGAAGAGCTTCTTATTTTGCGGAGGTAGTTGCGGGAGATTTCATCGGTGTGGCTGAGGTGGTCTTCCAGCATCTGGCTGAAAATGCTCACCTTGCGAACAGGCTCCTGCAGGTCGTGAGATGCTATGTAAGCAAACTGCGCTAATTCCGCGTTGGATTGTTTAAGGCTGTTGTTTGCTTCCGCAAGGGCCTTGGTGCGCTCTGCCACTACTTCTTCTATTTTTTGCCTGGCCAGCACCTGTGCGGTTACGTCGTTGGTAATAGCTATGATGCCCAGTATTTTGCCATCGCCATCTCTGTAGGGCTGATAGGTAAAGTTTTGATACACAGGCTGGAGCTTCCCCTGCCGCACCAGGTTTACAAGCCGCTCAGTACCATGAAACGCCTCCCCGGTGTTGTATACCTTATCCAGCAACTGCTCAAGGCCCTGCCCTTTGGTTTCTGCCAGTGCTTCAAATACGGGCTTGCCCACTACTTCAGCCGGGGTTTTGCCCCACAGCTCCAGTATAAATTTGTTGGCAATTTCTATTACGTGGTTTGGCCCCGTCATCAGGCACATGGCCACCGGGGCCTGCAGTATCATGCTGCGAAAATTTCGCTCGCTTTGTTCAATCTTTTGCTTTGCCAGGTTCAGGTCGGTTACATCGGCAGCTGTGTTCATCACTCCATACACCTTGCCTTGCGTGTCGTAAAGCGGGGTGAAGCTATAATTGAAATAGAATTGCTGAAGTTTGCCACCCACTACCAGCTCTACCTTCTGGTTTCGGGCATGGTAGGGCTCGCCGGTGGTATATACGGCGTCGAGCTGTTCGTAAATATGCTGGTTGTGGAGTTCGGGCAACACCTCCCTGTACAGCTTGCCCACCAGGTCGCTGCCTTTTCCCCACACATCAATTATCGCCTGGTTCAGCATCGCAATCCGCATCTCCCGGCCGGTGTATACACCAATGGGAAACGGGGCACTTTCCACAATCGATCGCACCCGCTGCTCACTTTCCTCCAGATTTTTGCGTGCTGTTACCTGTTCGGTTACCTCCAGGGCCACCACCATTACCCCAACTATATTGCCCGCCGGCTCCCTGTAAGGCTCATAGATAAAATCCACATAGGTCTGCTCAACATTGCCAGCCCTGGGAAGGGTAACGGGCGCCGCTTGCGCAGTGTAGGTTTTGCCAGCAGTATAAACCTGGTCCAGCAGCTCTTCAAAACCCTGGTTGGTAACTTCAGGCAGCGCTCCGAAGAGCGGCTTCCCCAATATGGCATCAGGCGTGGTTCCCCATAGTGCAATCATTTTGTTGTTGGCAATTTCCACCACCTGGTCTTTTCCTTTCAGAATACACATGGCCACAGGTGCCTTCAGAATAGTGTTGCGGAGGTAATGCTCACTTTTGCGCAGTTTTTCGTTAAACAGTACGTTCTCAGTAGTTTCTGTGCATGTTACAAACACACCGCTGATTCGCCCTTCGTCGCCATAGGCAGGGCTGTAGCTAAACGTCCAGTAAACGTCTTCCATCCGGCCGTTGCGGTAGATTGGCAACAGTTGATTTTCGAAGTATACTGGTTCGCCCGTGGCCATTACCTGCTCGATAAGCGGGCCTATAAAGTCCCAGATTTCCGGCCAAACTTCTTTACCTTTTTTGCCCACGGCGGGGTGCTTGCCATCAATGCCGAGGCTCGGCCGATAGGCGTCGTTGTAAAAGCAGATTAGCTCCGCTCCCCAAAAAAGAAACATCGGAAAAGCAGAATGCAATAGAATTCCCAGCGTTGTGTTCAATCCCTGCGGCCATTTCTCCGGCGGGCCAAGTGGGTGCGCGGCCCAATCGAACGATCGGGTTAACTCCCCCATTTCGCCACCACCCTGTAGATACGGGTTGGTTTTGATGGAAGATTTTCGATTAAAATCCATAGCCTAGTTGCTTTTGAGTAGCTGCCAAATGGCGTGTGCTACATCTTTATATATGTAATGCAGACCTTATTATCGCAATAAGGTCTTGAAAATTGCCAGGTTTGGTGTAGAAAGCCGCGGCTCCCAGCTCTTTGGTGAGTTCGATGGTTGCTAAATGCGACGAGGTGGAAAGTATCAACACGGGTATGTTGCCCAATGTTTCCTCCTTTTTTATCTCAACAAGAAACTGCTGGCCGTTCATTACCGGCAGGTTCAAGTCGAGGAATATAAGATCGGGGCTGATTTCTCCTTTCTTCAGCGCTTCCAGTGCCTCTCTGGCGTCGTCAATGGGCGTGCATCGAACGTTTTTATCCACTTTCCCCAACGCCGTCAGGAAAATCTCCTGGTCGTCCTCATCGTCGTCGATGAGCAGAATGTGCTTTTGTGCCATAGATGGTGGTGGTTGTGATAATGCCGCAACAAATAACGTACTGCAATCAATGTCGTTTAGTTAGGCCATCTCTCCCTCTTTGGAGGCGCACGGCCAGTGAGGGTAAGGGAGAGGAGCATAAGTAGCTAATTAAACGACATTGGTACTGCAATATAAATACGAAATTCCTGCCGAAAAACATATTAATGAATTCGGGCGTTTTGGCTTTAATAACGAATGGAATGCCAGACGAATGGTTTGCGCCTCATTCTGTTGAGCGAAATGCAGGGCTGGGCTACCGCCGGGGCAACCTTAGTTAACCCTCCTGAATACAAGATTTCTCACCCTGCCGTTGCTCACTCTCATGCCATTTACTTTTTTGCCGGCGTCGCGGGTAAACTCAATATTGCCGAGAAACCACGCTGCTGCATTAAAGGTGTTCCACCCGGTGGCGCTAAGCCGGAAGTCGTCGTGCCGCTGATGATAAGCCCGCAGCGTATCGTTTACAAGCCTGAGGGTATAGGTGGTTTCCAACTCATCGCTGGTATACAGGCCCGCAAACTCCGTGAGGTCTACTTTGGCAGGATCAAACGGAGGCTCGTTGGTGGCGGCTACTGCCGGGGTCTGTTGCGCAGGCGTTGCATTCTCCTTTTTCGGATCCTCTTTCATCAGATCGCCGAGGTACTGCTCTGCGGCTACGTTGGCTATGCGGGCTGGCACGAACGAAGCATTGTTGCCAAATACTACGACCGATAAATCTTGCTCAGGAAAACGGACAATGTATGTGCGGTAGCCGGCGTCGGCACCACCGTGGGCAATACTGTTGAGGCCTTTGTATTTGCCATGCCCCTGCCCGAAGCTGTAGTCGGTGGTGTCGCCGTTGTTTAGCACAAAGCGCCGGCTCATCATTTCCATCACGTTGGGGTTGCCTACCTTCATCGTTTTGAAGTTGGCGGCCCACAACGAAAAGTCCTCCACGGTGGTAAAGAGGCTGGTGGCACCCGTGTTGGCATAGCTTAGCACGCTTTTCCTGAAGCCGTCTTCCGCCAGCCGGTACGAATACGCTCTGTTTTGCACCACCTTCTCGTGGTCGTCGTAAAAAAGAGTGTTTTTCATTTCCAGCGGCTCAAAAATGTTCTTCCGGGTCCAGTCGGCAAAGCTTTCTCCACTCACACGGCTCACAATTTCAGCCATCAGCGTATAGCCGGTATTGCAGTACACCATTTCGTCGCCCGGCTTGAAGTTTAGTTCCCTCTGCTTGGCAATCAGCCGCATAATCTGCTTTTGGGTGATAACGTCGTCGAGCCGCCAGCCTGCCATGGCCAGCAGGTTCCATTGGTCGCGAAGGCCGCTGGTGTGGTGCACCAGGTGGTCGATGGTGATGGTGTGGCCGAAGTCGTTGAGCTCAGGCAGGTATCTCCGTATGTCGTCGTTCAGCGATATTTTGCCCTGGTCGGCCAGCAGCGCTATGGCAAAGGCCGTCACCTGCTTGGAGAGCGATGCCACGTGAAAAACCGTCTGTGGCGTAACCGGGATGTCGTACTCCAGGTTGGCATAGCCGAAGCCTGCACTGTAAACAATCTTGCCATCCCGCGCTACGGCCACAGCTGCACCCGGCGTTTTGCCGTCGCCAATAAAGGTCCGTGCATATTGCTCAATCCGGTCTTCAGGCGAGTCAGCGATTTTTTCGGCTCCGCTTATTACCAGGGAGTACTCACCTTCGCTGTCCTCAAATGGTTTGATTACCACATAGTATTTGCCGCTGGTGGTAGTATTGAACAGGAAAGGCTCCGGCCCCCGTGCGGGATTGTCGAACACCTCAATTTCTTTCTTTTCTGTGTCCAGCACCGTCACCACCACATCCATGGTGTGTTGGTCGGCATAGCCCCAGGCAATGGCGTTCTCCGCCAGATCAATTTCGAAGGTATCGGCCTGTTGTTTTTTCAATGCAAGGTGCTGCGCATTGGCCAGTTTTTCGTTTGTCTCGCCAATAAAGGCTGATTGATTGGGTTGGGAACAGGCAAGCGTAAGAGCGAGACCTGCAAAAATGAAGAGTTGTGAGCGCATGGGCTTAGTATTTTGAGTAGCTATTGGTTTGTCCTTTAAGCAGAAAGATAGTGATTTGGAGCGGGAATATTGCAGGGGCAGGTGGTGTTTGAGCGCTACAGAATGAATGGGTTGGTGAGGAAGATCGTAATTTCAGTAAGCAGGGCAGCATTGGCACCGGCTGACCATTGAGAGACCCCGTTGTAGAGACGCAATGCATTGCGTCTCTACAACGGGGTCTCATCACCAAAAAAACCTTAAATTTAAAAACCTCAACCGCCCAGCTATGGCCGATCTGTATCAAAACAAATATCGAATCGCCTCCGCCCGTTTGCAGTCCTGGAACTACGCCAACCAGGGGCTGTATTTCGTAACAATCTGTACCAAAAACCGGGAATTCTATTTCGGCGACATCGCTGACGGCATCATGCACCTATTGGAAATTGGAAAAATTGCGGACACGGTTGTGGAACACGAATGGTGGCAGGCGCCGGTATTGCGGCCCGATATGAACCTGAATTTGGGTGAATTTGTCGTAATGCCGAATCATGTGCATGGAATTATTGGTATTGGTACGAACGAATATAACGGTGCGGGTACCATGGGTAGAGACGCCATGCATGGCGTCTCTACCCATGGTACGGTCAACCAATTCGGGCCGCAGAGGAAAAACCTGGCGTCGATTATCCGCGGATACAAATCGGCCGTAACCACCTGGGCGAGGAAACAGGGGTTGGAATTTGGGTGGCAGGAACGTTACAACGACCACATCATCCGGTCGGCGGACGAACACCGCAGGATATCTGCGTACATCAGGACCAACCCTGCCAATTGGAAGGACGACGGATTTTTCCGGTAGGGACACCATTCATTGTGTAGAGACGCCATGCATGGCGTCTCTACACAATGAATGCCTCAATTATTGCCGTTGTCTTCAAACCACCGCACAATCGACGGCATGTTTCTCTCAAAACCTCCAGGAATAAAAAAATTGAGCACGCCCGCCTTTTGGTCGAACCGATTGGCAAAATCGTGCATTGTTTTGGCAGGTATCCTCAGAAATGCACCTTTCTCCGCATCCACCCATTGGTCGCCCACCAGCAGTGACATAGTGCCCTCGATTACGTAAAACACCTCGTCGTTTTCTTCGTGCAGGTGTGCTCCCGGCCCGCCGGAATGCGGCTCCAGCCACCATTCCGACACGCTGTACTTTTCTTTGGTTTCGTCTTCATCCGCTTTAAAAATGGCCGTCATAGCGCCCATTTTGTAAATGCGACCCTCTCCCTTTTTAAGCACTATCGATTTTGGTGCATTGCTCATAAAATTGAATTGATATGTGGATGCGAAAGATACAGATTCTATTGGCGGCTGAAAAGATCGGGACCACCGCCGTAGCCTGGCTACCTCCACCGCCCTGGACCGTGTCCGCACGGGCCAGCAGCCAAACAATTGTTATTTCAGCTACCGATCGGCGACGATCAATGCAAGGGAGGGGTGAGGCACGGGCGTTCATTGTTGTAGAGACGCAATGCATTGCGTCTCTACAACAATGAACGTAGGTAACTGCACCTGCACAATACCTTTTCGATGGCCCCTGAAGAAAATAGATTACCCCACCTCCGAAGTACCCCTACCCACCTCCGAAGTACCCCCCGCCACCTCGGAGCTGGCCGCACGGAGCATTTTGGGAGCTTTGCGGAGCAATTTGCTCGCTTCACGGAGCAACCTGCTCGCCGCAGTGAGAAAAATACTCGACCGGGCGAGCAAAACACTCCATTCACCGAGCTTTGAGCTCGCCGCAGCCAGCAAAATACCGGGCTGACGGAGTAAATTGCTCCGTTGACTTAGCTCGGAGCTTGCTTTTGGGAGAATTTTGCTCGCTGTTTGAGGAGATTTGGTGGGTAAGGGAGGAGAATTGCCGCGGCAGCGAGGAGAAAAAAAGAGAGGCAGCCTTGCCGCTGCCTCACAAAAAGTCAAACTACTATTCAACCGAACCATTGCCATTGGATCGTTTCGATCGTCCTTCGAACCTCTTTTTCAGGTCTTCCAAAATAGATTTGGCGCCCGGTACATTATTTTTTGCGGCCAGTTTAAGTGTGTTATAAATACTAAGGGCAGCCACGTATGCCTCCGACCCACTCAGCAAAATGGTATCGTCCAGTTTAGACATCAACTGTGCCAGCGGCCTGAAGAAGGCGAGCAGCATTTTGGTGGCGTTATAGTCGATTTCGAGATCGGCCACATTTACAAAAGGAGGAACAAACTGCGGGTTGGTTTTGCCATACTCCAGCGCCTTCTCTACAAAAGGTTGGGTGCCGTCGCCCATCTTGGGCAGCTCTCTCCTTTGGTCGGGAGAAATGGCGATAAGGTAAGGGCTCAAAGCGTCCACTACTTCATTAATTTTGGTTGTTACTTCCTGCTGAACTTCGGCAGGGATTTCCACAGCTACTAAGTTTTGAGTGCTCATGGTGTTAAAAAGATTTTTTAAAGTGAATAATAAAACAACGGGGTAA
The DNA here is from genome assembly GCA_965651695.1 of uncultured Imperialibacter sp. Lineage (GTDB taxonomy): Bacteria > Bacteroidota > Bacteroidia > Cytophagales > Cyclobacteriaceae > Imperialibacter. The sequence continues at coordinate 16,646 of CBFGTI010000106.1, forward strand.
TGATAGGCCCGGATAGAAAAACATGAAAGTAAATGGCCAGAAAAATGCCGGAAATCACTGAAAAATACCTAAAAGTCGGTAGAAGATTGGTGACGAAGAATGGGTTTGCGTAGTCATGAAGTTAAGATTCTGTAGTTGGGATATAATATTCCCTGGTGCGGATATTTCTCATTCTTTTTTTGAGCCTCCCGTTGACTAATGTTAATGATCTTATCTTTCGATTACTCTTCCTTATTGTCCTATCTGCTTCGTAAAGCCCTTTTTTCTGTTTAAACATGATTTCTCTCATTTTCTGCTTAAAAAAGAAGCTGATAAGCTTACCATTGACAGAAGCTTCCTTGATCTGCCGCGAAAGCAAGGGCAGTGTTCGAAACAGATCGTTTTAAAAAAGGATATACCCATATCCAATATATTTACTTTTGGCGCAATTGCACGTGTGAACACATCCTTACCGCTCAACTTTCTTTATTTTCTAATGATCTTCACTTAAGTATTAGCAGCCAAAGCAGTGGCGCAATAAATTTCCCCTCCTCCCATGGGGGTAAATTCCATCCTGGTTTTCATAGGGGAAACTGAAATAAAAAGGACAATGAAAACCAGGATTATGAAAACTCAAAACATCTTCTTAGCCATCGCTTTCTGCTTTGCCACAGGCGGGGCTTTAGCGCAGGATCAGAACACCACCACCGAACAGCAACCACCCGTAGCAGGGGAGGAGCAGCCTTTCCAGCTGTCGTTGTTTCCGGGCGTGGGCACCAACTTTAAACCAGCCGGCCGGGCCATCAACTACTTTTCCATCAACCTTTTTGCCGGCTACAACTACGGCGTAAAAGGCGTGGAGCTGGGTGGCTTCCTCAATATCGACCGCAGCCATGTGGAGTATGCACAGCTGTCGGGCTTCGGCAACCTGGTGGGCGGCAACGTTACCGGCTTGCAGGCAGCGGGTTTTCTCAATGCCAACAAAGGCGAGCTTACCAAAGGCGCCCAGCTATCGGGCTTCCTCAACCTTACCAAAAACGTAACCGGCACCCAAATGGCAGGGTTTACCAACATTGCCATTGGCGACCTGAACGGAGCACAGCTATCGGGCTTTTACAACCACGCCCGCCTGGCCGACGGCGCCCAGCTTGCAGGCTTCCACAACTACGCGCGCAGTGTAGATGGCGCCCAGGTTTCGGGCTTTGCCAACATAGCTATAGACTCAGTGAAGGGTGCGCAGGTTAGCGGGTTCTTTAACCAAACCAAAAACCTGGACGGGGTGCAGATTGCCGGCTTTGTGAACCAGGCCAAAACCGTAAAGGGCGTGCAAATAGGTGTGATAAACATTGCCGATACCGTGGAAAGAGGCGCCACCATTGGCCTGATTAACATAGTGAGAAGAGGCATGCACCAGTTTGAGATAAGCCACAACGACATAACTGACCTGAACCTGGAGTTTAAGTCGGGCACCCCCCGGTTTTATGGGATCATTGGGGCTGGCCTGGAGACCAAAGAAGACGGCTTCTGGGGCTTTGGCGGTGGCTTTGGCACGCAGTTCACGCCTTTCGCCAATAATGTGTACACCGGCATTGAAGCCAAAACCCTTAGCCTGCATACCGACGGCAGCAGCTTCGAAAATAACTTCAACATGCTAAACAGGCTGCAGCTAAACGTGGGCTACCAGCTCACCAAAACCATCTCGGTAAATGCCGGTCCGGTGCTCAACATCTACACAACCAACATGTACAATGCCGACAGCCAAACCTACGGCTACGACATAGGCCGCAACCCCTTCTTCGACGAGCAGTACGGCAACAAAAACGTGCGCATGTGGGTGGGCTACCATGCAGGGGTGAGGTTTTGATCTCCCCAACGACCACCCCCTTAATCCCCCGTTCCACGTCGGCGCCAGCGGGGCCGACGTGGAACGGAGAGAGGAGGCCGAGGCGGCAGCTGTCCGTAGCAGCTTTTTCGGGAAGT
>CBFGTI010000107.1:0-18588 GCA_965651695.1 uncultured Imperialibacter sp.
TGAACTATTCGTAAGCTCTGGCTACCAGGATCAACTCCTATGGTCTTTGTAAAAAAGTCTAGCAATCCCATTTGTTATTGCTGCAAGTTAAGGATAAAGATTTTGTGGGTATAGCGAACTTGACATGTTCGAGGCGGCCAGGCCAAGTCAGGGCCTTATATACATCAATTCTTGATCGGGAAAATGCCCATTCCAATGCCTAAAAGTAGATTATTCACCGGGCTCGTCAGGTCGGAAGACAATCTCGATCCTTTGGTTCTGACTATTGGGTTCTTGTGGAGGTTTTGGACATATTCTACATAAAATCCGAAGCTGATAAAATCTTTGTAACTAAATGTTGTATTCAATCCTCCCACAGCCGAAAGTTGGGTTATTCTCAGATCAATATTTGGTCGGTTTAAGTAGTCATCTATGTGCGCACGGGATTTTGTGCTTTCTGTCAAATGTTTGAATCTGAAGATCCGCAAACCCAGATATGGAGAAACGACTACCCTATTCTTTGAAACGAGGTTATACCCAGCTTTAACGGCCAAGCTATTCTGCCTTAGCCGGGATGTTATTGCTAATGAGTCTATTGTTTTTCGCTGCGTGTCTGAAAATGAAAAGCTGATGTTGTAAAAGAATTGCTCCCGCATAAGTCCTATCCAAACCAGGTAACCCGCAGGGTCAAGTTCAACCGAAGGAATGCTATCATCTTCAATCAATTGATTGAAGTAGTCTTTGTCGACTGAATACAATTCTGCGGCTGTACCACCGTAAGTATGAAGCTGAAAAAAGTTGGCATCAAAGAAACCTGGTCTATAATTATAACCGGCGGTATCAAAATAGTAAACCGAATCGGCGGACTCGAATTGGCCCATTGCATTTTGGCATAGCATAGCTACCAATGCCGTGCTGAGAATCGATTTCATAAAGAAATTTTGTTGCATAAAGCCATGATCCCACAATACCAAAGCTATCATTTTTCCTGAAAAAACTAGCTGAGGCAATGGGGCGAACTGCCAGTCTGGATTGAATGCTACCAGCGCGGCGTGCTATACACTTTTTAGACAAATCAGCTTACCCGAAGCCTGCGAGAGATGGAGTTCCAACCGGTCGCCAATGTTGTACCGGACAAAATCGTCGGGAGTCACAAGCACTTCGATCTCATCGATTTTCAGCCTGTATTCTACATGTTGAGGTTGCGAGGCCATATCTGCCCCAACATTGCCCGTCCACCCGTGGTTAATCGATTCTCACCGGGCCCTCAACGATTCTTTTAGTCCCACAACTCAGGTCTGCCATGAGCGAATCAGGAATCAGCAGCGGGTTTAATATTTCTTCTAATCCTGCTTAGCGAGGTGGGCGTAATGCCGATATACGACGCCAGGTATTTTTGGGGAATCCGCTGAAGGTACACGGGCTGGTTCATTAAGTCTAAATAGCGCTTTTCGGCAGCGTCCTTTTGCAGGGCGGTAAATCTCCTGAGCAGATTCAAAATTACATCTTCCCAAAAGGCCCGCATTACCGTGTGTAGGGCGGGGTGTCGTTCATAAAGCCCGGTCAACTCCGACTTATGAAGAGATAAAACCTCGCTGTCTTCAATGGCCTCAAGAAAATATTCCGAAGGCGCCTCGCTCAAAAAGCTCGAGAGTTCAATAGCAGAGCCATTCTCGAAAGAAAACCAGACGGTAATCTCCACTTCGTTTGCCACGTAATACAGCCGCAGGCATCCCTGCTTTACAAAGAACAACTTGCTGCACACCTGGCCGGGTACCAGCAGCAACTCCTTTTTTGCCACCGTTTGATGCCTGAATTTATCAACAAGGTCATCCATGGCTTCTTTGGGAAGGTCGCCATATTGGGCAATGAATTTTCGTAGTTCTGAATTCACCGATAACGGGGTTGACCAGGTGCAATACTTTAAACCTGAATATAGGTTAAATCTTCAACAGGTAAAGCCAATCGCTATTCCTTCGGGAAAAACTTCATGGGCTCGCTTTTCCATCTCAGCCGCAATACGCCGGCCGGCTTCGTCCTGGTTTTTGAGCTTTTCTATGATGTTCCGGTAGCTTATGGCGTCCCTGTCCTGGCTTAGTTTGAAAACGTTGTCTATTTGCGTTACCTCGATCTCAAACGCCACAATGGCCGACATTACCCGCTTCTTAAACTCGGATGGCAGGTTGCTGAAAACGGTTGTGGATGCTTCGTTGTAATTTTCGAAGTGCAGCGAGGTTTTTTGCAGTATTTCTTCGATTGCTGCCCCCTCACGAAAACGAATGGTGCCTTTTGCATGCACGCTCATATAATTCCATGTCGACGCCATGTAAGGGTTGCTGTACCAGGTGCCGCTTACGTAGGTGTGGTGCCCCGTAAAAACCACCAGCACGTTTTCGTTCTGCACCCAGGCTTTATGGTGGTCGGTGTTTTTCATGATGTGGCCGCTTAAAATTTTCCGGCCGTTTTGCTCATCTAAAAAAACGGGCACCTGGGTAGCTACCGGGAGGCCTGCCGAATTGGATCCTGTTAAAAAAGCAAAGGGGTACTCTTTTATAAACGCCTCAATTAGCTGGTCATTTTTTTCCTTATGATAGGGTAGGTTGTACATAGCCTTGGTTTTTGTTAGCTGCAAAAGTTGAAATATTCTGCCGGAAAAAAGTTGCCCTGTGGTATGTTCGGGATTGCGGGGTGTGTTTGCCTGTCCTGGCAAAAAAGATGTGCCGCCTTCAGGCCGCCTAACCGGGTGGGAATGAAATAAAAAACCTCCGGAGGTTTTCGCTCCGGAGGTTAATGCCTCGCTCACAGGCAAAAAAATAAAGAAAAAGTTAGGCTGAAAATTTGATAAAGTTGAAGTCGAGGTTCAGCACATTCGCATAGTCTTCACCCACTTCTCTCATATCCTCATCATCCTCTTCGTAAAACCAGTTGATGGTAAGCTCCGTACCCGAGGTGCGCACCATACTGAGTCTTTTTAGTACATCAAAAAGGCATTTGGACGAGCTTGTGTTGAAATACACAAAGGAAAGGTTGGCAACAATGGCCCTCGTTTCCCTGCTTAAAAATTCGTCCAGCGTAGCAAAAATACCCTGGTAAAAACCCAATGAATTCTCCGGGCTCGATATGCCGCTGAATTCAATTACACCCTGCTTCAGGTCAAAATTCACCATGGGTGTTACTTTCGTTGGTTCAATGTAAATTTTCTCCATAGCGTCATTTAATTAATTCCTGTGGCTTTTGCCGAAAGGATGCTACAAAGGAATAGCATGCAGGCTTGCTGTACAGGCTAAAATGTAGGGTAAGCTGGTAGATGTAAGCTTTTGTGATAAATGTGAATGAACGAAAATTGCAAATGCGGATTTTCGGCGCCTTTGAGACTGTAAGCAGGCTGAACGGGCAGGCGCAGGGCCGCGGCAAATGGTGTAATTCTTTGCCTGTCTTTTTATTATTCTGCGGGAGATTCGGTGGTTTTCAGTGCTTTAAGTACAAAAATTGCGTGGCAGGCCATAAAAAAACCGCCGGGTTGCCCGGCGGTTCGTGCTTTGAGTTGTCGGTTTTCAGGTTTATTTCACTACCTGGTCTTCCAGGTCATCGCCACGATGCCCGTATTCTTCAAACAAAAGCTCCACCGCTTCTGCTATCTTCTGTTCGTCTTTGCTGAAGGCATCCTGGTCGAGCAGGCCCGAAGCAAACCCTTGCCATACTATTTCGCCCTGCTCGGCGTCTAGTACGCTTAACAGCAGCGTGCCGGCTTCCACGTCATAGCTGGTGGTGTCTCCCCACTCTCTCACCTGCATGTCTGTACCCCAATAGCCATCGCCGTAGCCGGGGTCGGTAAAACCTTTCAGTGTAACGGGTTCATCAAATACCCGAAAGCTAATCAGCAAATCCGGATCGTTTTCGTCTCTTCTATAGCCCAGTCCTTCCAACTCTCCCTTCACTGTTTCCCGCACGTTGGCTTTAAACTCCAGGTCGTTGAGAAAATAGAAACCAGGGTCAAGCTCTTCGTCGACATGCGAAACAAAATTGTAGGTCTTATACTCGCTAAAGTCGTTGTTTAGTTTTTCGTCAGCTTCTATCCGCACGCTTGCCTGCTCTGCATCATCGCGGTTCATGTCGGCCTGCTCGCTCGACTGGTCCATACCTGTTTCGGTTTCATTCTCCTGCCGATCCATTTCCGATTCGGTTCCAGTCTCCATTCGGTCTATTTCCGACTCCGTTTCGGTTTCTGTCTGATGCATCTCTTCTTCATGTTGCTCTATGGCGTCTTCGGCCTGATCGTATTCCGACTCCACTTCCTGTTCGGCCTCTTCGTATTCCGATTCTACCTCGTCGGCAGCCTCATCAAACTCCGACTCAGTCTCTTGCTCCATTTCCTCCATGTCCGACTGGGTTTCCTCCATCGTTTCTTCTTCATAGGTTTCGTCTTCACCTATATCCGACTGTTCTTGGTTCTCATTTTCGTACACGGAGGTGTCGCTTTGGTACTCCTCTTCAAATTCGGCGGCGGTTGCATCCTGCCGGGTCTGGCCAAACACCAAACTGCAACTCAATAGTAAACATATTGCTATTCCTAAAGACTTCATGGTTCTCTTTGTTTTATTAGTAAATTATAGCATAAACAAAGAAAAAACTGTTCCACAGCGCATCCATCGCTGTTTTTCACCTTCGCACAAAACAGATGTGGGGGATTGAAACACATACTGTGGAATTAATGTAACACCGGCAATTGCTGCGTTTGTGTTCGTGTCCACCCGGCTACAGGCACGCAAAAATGGCAGCATATGTGCCGGAAATCCTCGAAACAAATAAAGACTGAGCAATGAAATCAATTACGAAGCCACTGGTAAATACCCTCACCCTGGCCGCTACGCTCTTTGTCAACTACAAGGCAAATACAGGCGCTATAAACGGTAAAACGGTAGGCGGTGTAAGCGACCAGTACCCCACTATGATTACGCCCGCCGACTATGCTTTTTCCATCTGGGGGCTTATTTACCTGATGCTGCTTGCTTTTGTGGGCTACCAGTGGTACCAATGGTACACGGGGCGCCACGCCAGTGAGCTAAACCGGGGAGGGTACTGGCTGGCAGTCGCCAATATTGCCAACGGCGCCTGGGTGGTACTCTGGCTTTTTGAACTCACCGGGCTGTCGGTGGTGGTAATGCTGCTGCTTCTTTTTGCACTGGTTAGGCTGGTGGTGGCGCTTAACATGGAACGCTGGGATGCGCCACTCGACGTCATAGTATTTATCTGGTGGCCCGTCACCATTTACCTGGGCTGGATTATCCTTGCCACGGTGGCCAACTTCGCTGCTTTCTTTGCAAGCATCGGCTGGCACGGGGCACCGATTGGCGAACCGGGATGGGCCATAGTGATGCTGCTGCTTGCCACAGGCATTTATATTTTTCTTACCTATGCCAGAAGTATGCGGGAGGCTTCGTTTGTGGGTATTTGGGGGCTGATTGCCATTGCGGTAAAGCACTGGGCCCTAAGCAAACCGGTTGCTTATGCGGCAGTGGCGGCGGCGCTGGTATTGTTGATTACGGCGGGCTACCAGGGATTCAAAAACAGGAAAGTGTCGGCTTGGGCAAAGTTGAGGGGCGCATCCGGTAGTTGAGCTAGTCGGCAATAAGGGTAGGAGGGAGCGAAAAATGAAAAGTCGATCCCTTGCCAGGCGTGCTTTCCACCCATATTTTACCGCCGTAGCCCTCAATAATCTGCTGTGCAATGGTAAGTCCTATGCCCATTCCGGAAATGTACCGGATCGACTGGTCTGCCACTCTGAAAAACTTTTCGAATATCTTTTGGTGGTATTCGCTTTCGATGCCCACACCCTTGTCCTGCACACTTACTTGCACCGAATTGGCAATGCGCTGAACGCTGATCTTCACCGGCAAACCTTTATCGGAGTATTTTACCGCGTTGTTTAGCAGTATTACGAGCACCTGCTTTATTCTGTCCCTGTCGCAGTTTACCCGGTGCTGCACGGCGCCTTCAATACTAAATTCGTTGGGGTTTAACTCACGCTGGCTGCCAACCACCTCCTCAATCAACAAGTTAAGGTCGAAAGGCTCATTTTTAAACTCAGCTCCTGGGCTTGCAAGCTTGTTAACATCAAGCATGGAGTCGATAAGAAAGGTGAGGCTATCCAGCTGGCGGTCGAGTTTCTTAGTGAAATACCGCGTTTCTTCCGACAGCTCGGCAGCGTACTCCGTCAGAATCTGCACGATGAGCTTGGCCGAGGTAATGGGTGTTTTTAGTTCGTGGCTGGCAATACTTATGAATTTATCCTTCCGCATTTCCAGCTCCTTCATGCGGGTAATGTCGAAGGTGATGCCTCTCATACCTCTTGGCCGGCCGGTTTCGTCGTAGAGCACCTGCGCTCTTGCTTCGGCCCATATTACCACACCATCTTTTCTGATCAGCCGGTACTGGTGCTGGCTGGTCCCTTGCTGGTACGACTCCTGTCGGTTGGGTACTATTTTCGGTGTGTCGTCGGGGTGGATGATGGACCGCCAAAAATTTACTGAGAACATTTCCTCCCGGTTGTAGCCGAGCATTTGTTCGGCATACTTGCTTACGAAAGTCATTTGCTGCGACCCGTCTTCGTGGTTTAGCTTCGTTTCCCAAACAATGCCGGGTGTGGTACGAAGCAGGCTATCGAGCCATTCCTGGTTTATTTTGCTTTCCTCCAGCAGCCGTATTACCTCCTCTTCAATAAGCTTGCTTTTTGTTATTTCCTGCTGGGCTACCTTGTATAGCCGGCTGTTGTCTATTGCAATAGCCACTTTGTTGGCAAAGTTTTCTATCAGCGTGAGGTCGTCTGCCGTGTAAATTCTGTCGGAGTCTTTGGTGGCTACAAAGGTAATGGTGCCAAAAGTTAAGTTTCTGGATTTGAGCGGGGCTATGATCACCGACTTAAACCCGATGCTCCTCATTATCTCCAGGTGTTTGGCATCCTTTGCCGACTTTTGCAGCATTTCGTCGGTAATCTCCTGGTACATCTCCGGCTTGCCACTGCGCAAAACACCGGCTACACCTGTGTCGCCGTTCAAGTCGGTGGGATAACTTTTCCTTAGCTCATATCCCCATTTCAACTTTTCTTTGTCTTTGTGCGCAAGAGTAAGAAGTTTTAAACCCTGCACGGCATCAAGCACGTCTATAGCAAACCAATCGGCAAGGTGAGGTACTATAAGCCCTGAGATTCTGTCGAAAATCAACTCATCTTCCAGTGTAAGAGAGGCAAAGAGCACATCACTGGCTTCATTTAGAAAATAAAGCATGCCCTGGTCGTACCCCTGTATACGGCTATATTGCATTAGGTCAATACTTGTTGTGTACCTTCTACCCAAACGGAGAGAATTGGGTATTGTTTATTAAATTACAAGAAAGGCTATATTGGGCTAAAATGCAAAACTTACCGGAGGGTATGCCCCGGCCGAATCTCGCCCAAAGGGCAATTTGCGAATGAACAGGTCTGTTCTGGCGGCCTGTTTCCGATCAATGTCTATGGGTGCCACAGGTGCAGAGTCCATCGTTTAACCGGTTGAAAGCTGCAGTTGGTTTTCGGCAAAGTGAGGCTCAACCTCCTCGCCTGGCACCAAAAACTCAAGGATGCCAGCCAGCAGCTCTATTTTTAGTTTCACGGGCTTTTTTAACGAAATCAGCTCATCATCTACATGAAGTTTGTTGGCATCGCACGCTATTTTCAGGTTTTTCGCCTTCAATAGATTAAACATCGGTGGCGTTTTGTCGCCATGCAGCAGCCTCTCCACATAGGAGGCAAAGTCGTGTCGTTGGTCTTCTGAAATCAATATCACCTCCAGCTCGCCGTCGCCGGGATTGGCCAGCGGGGCCAGGTGGAGATTAGGGCCAATGCTGGGGGTGTTCATTATTTCTACCAGCAGAAACTTTCCCGAGCAGTCTACCTGGTTGATCTGTATGTTGTAGGGCTTCGCCTCATACTTGAGAATGATGTCGAGTAATTTTTCCCTGGCAAGCTTAATTTTTTTTTCAGAAGTGTCTTTTTCGTGGTCGTTCAGCTTCTTCATTTCCTTTATAAGCCGGGGAAATATGCCGTAGCCGAGGCTTTCGAGAAAGAAGTGCACGTTATCCAAACCGTAAATGCGTCCTACGTCAAACTTTTTGAGACGATTATTTTTCCATGAGCTTATCACCTTCTCGGTCGATTTGTTAATACCCAGGGAGTATGCGATGTTGTTGGCCGTGCCTACCGGCAGCAGGCCAATAGGCAGCTTGCGGTCGAGCAGCTTTTTGTCGAGCAGCTTTTTCGATACTTTACGCACTGTACCATCACCCCCGGCTATCACAATCAGGTCGGTGTTGTCTGAGTCAATATTTTCCCACCCCTCTGCTTTTGTGGAAGAATAACTACAGGTTATCCCGGCCGATTCAAGTTCGGAGATCAGACTTTTTTTGGAGGCGCTTCCCTCGCCAGCGCCGGGATTATGTAAGAGTTTAGCGAATTGCATACGATATACCTTTTGAAAAGACCCTAACTATTAAATAATGTACCAGTTTTTGTTTCGTTGCCAGAGAGGTACAATGCATAAACTGTAAAATGAGAATACTGGTAACAAACGACGACGGAATCTACAGCCCCGGTATAGCGGTGCTTGCAAAAGTTGCCGCAAGGTTCGGCAAAGTGAGGGTGGTTGCTCCCGATGTAGAGCAATCTTCCATGGGGCATGCCATTACGGCTTCACGGCCTCTGTTTTATAAGAAGTCTCCCATCAGTTTCAAGGGGCTGGAGGCTTACCGGGTCAACGGCACGCCGGCCGACTGTGTGGCTCTTGGCTCGCACCTCTGGGCCAATACCGACATAGTGCTGTCGGGCATCAACATGGGTGCCAACCTGGGCAACTCAATGTGGCACTCGGGCACGCTAGCCGGGGCCAAGCAGGCTACATTGCTCGGCATGCGCGGTATAGCGTTGAGCACCCCCGCGGGAAAAACCGAGCCCGACTTCGACCTGCTGGAGCCCTACGTGGAAAAAACCCTCGCTTTACTGCTCGACATGCCCGACCTCACGCTCATCAATGTCAACTTCCCCAAAAACCCTGTAGGCCTGCGATGGACCCGCCAGTCGGTGCGCCAATACGACGGGCAGGTGGTTCCCGGAAAGGACCCGATGGGGCGAAAGCATTACTGGTTTACCGTGAAGGCCCTGGAGCCCGCCGAGGAAGGCACCGACCGATGGGCTATAGAACAAGGGCTTGTATCGATAACACCCCTGAGGCTGGACCTTACCAACGAGGTGGAGTTGAGAAAAGCACTGGAAAGGGAACCCGACTTCCATTTGATGGATAAGTAACAGGTGCTTGATGCGGGCTTGGTGCTGCGGTTAAATAGAAAAGATGAAGTGCTGCTATGCCTTCTTAGCCTGCTTCTGTTTTACCGCCGCACTTTTTTGCCTCCTCTCATAAGTGAGGCCTCGCTGGATTAGCTGTGCCCAAAAAGATCGCATTTTTCCTGAAACTTGACCAAACACGAGTAATTTGCGGAAAAAACCAGGTACATGCACTCCATCACTTACGAACAGGTAACGCAAGCCGTAAATTTCATCAGCACACGCATTTCTATTCAGCCACAAGCAGGCATTATTTTGGGCACCGGGCTCCATGGCCTTGCCGGGGAGGTAGAGATAACCGCAACGATTGATTATGCAGAAATTCCGCACTTCCCCGTATCTACCGTTGAGTTTCACGCGGGTAAATTAATATTCGGGCACATCGGCAAAACACCTGTTGTGATGATGCAGGGGAGGTTTCATTACTACGAGGGTTATTCGATGCAGCAGATAACTTTGCCTGTAAGGGTAATGAAAATGCTGGGCGTAAAGCACCTGTATGTTTCAAATGCTTCGGGTGGATTAAATCCAGCCTTTAAGAAGGCCGACCTCATGGTGATCAACGACCACATTAACCTGCTGCCGGAAAACCCTCTCCGGGGCAAAAATATGGATGAATTGGGCGGGCGGTTTCCGGATATGAGCCAGCCTTACGACAAGGAGTTGCTTGAAAGGGCCCGCGAGGTGGCCGCCAGGGAAGGCATGAGTTTCCATGAAGGAGTATACGTGGCTGTGCAGGGACCCAACCTCGAAACGCCCGCCGAGTATCATTTTTTGAGTGTTATTGGTGCCGATGCCGTGGGAATGTCTACAGTGCCTGAAGTAATAGTGGCAAGGCAAATGGACATGCCCGTTTTTGCAGTTTCCATCATTACCGACCTCTGCTACCCCGGCGCCATAGAGAAGGTAGACATAGCCTCGATAATAGAAGCGGCACAGCGCGCCGAACCACAACTTAGAAAGCTGATACGGGGAATGCTTGCGTAAAATGCAGGCTACCCAGCAGTTGCAATAACGTAAATTACTTTATGTACCTGTCTACCAGGCCGCTGATCATCCCACTCAGGTCGGCAAAAGTGTTCGGTTTGAGGAGTAGCTCTATCTGCAGCGCCTTGCAATCCTCTATAAATTTGGTATCGTGGTAGGTTGAATATATTACAGCAGGGATATCCTTATACCTGTTGATGCTCCTTAACAAATGGATGGTCTCGCTGCCTTTGAGCAACGGCATGTTTTGGTCGAGCACCAGCAGGTTTGGCAGCTCATGATCGCCAAGCCTCTCCATCAGCTCTATTAGCTTTTCGCCGTTTTCGGCTATGTCTAACTGAATGTTCTCATCCATTTCAGTAACAATCTCCTTGAAGATGTCCTGATCATCTACGTCATCTTCTGCAAGGAAGATCCTTTTTACGTTCATGGTTGTCTGTTTAGTTCGTCAAATCCGGAGCTAGGTGTTCCGGCAGCAAGTGGCCCTTTACGGACTTTATCCTGATGGCTGTTGCTCTTTTAGAATTGTCTTTATTGGTGAATTGGTAAAACTATTACAAAGGTGGCTCCTTCTCCTTCTTTCCCTGTGGCCGATATTACACCCTGGTGTTTTTCTACAATTTTTTTTGCAATGGCAAGGCCTATTCCTGTCCCTTCATACGAGTCTTTGGAGTGTAAACGATGGAACAGTACGAAAATATTGTGTGCAAACTTCTTATTAAAGCCAATGCCATTGTCGGCAATTATTATTCGGCAGTAGGCGCCATTTGGGCTCGCCTCCGCCTCAGTGCTTTTTTTGTCTACTTTTTCGCCCGTAATGGTTATTTGCGGCGTAACATCAGGTTTGGTGAATTTCAGTGCATTACTGATCATGTTTTGAAACACCTGTCGGATCAGGCCCGGTACAGCCTCAATCTCAGGGATAGGGCTCACCTTTATCACGGCATTTTTTTCCTGTATTAGTATTTCGAGGTCGTCCAGTATCTCATTGATGATGCCGTTGATGTTGGTGGGTTCATAGCCCCCGTTGTCGGCCGAAAGCTTCGAGTAATTGAGTATGTTGTTGATCACCGACTTCATCCTGGCAGAAGACTGGAGTATCTTCTGGAGGTATTTTGACCCGGAGCCCAGGTTGGTGCCGTGCCTTTCGTGAATGAGCTGCGTGTACAGGTGGATTTTGCGCAGCGGCTCCTGCAAATCGTGAGAGGCCACCGATGCAAATTGCTGTAGATCATGGTTGCTTACTTCAAGTGCGTAGTTTATCTCCAGCAGCTCCTGCGTACGTTCACTTACCTTTTGCTCCAGCACCTCGTGGAGTTGCTTTTGCTCGTGGATGTCGGTGGCAGTTACCACCCAGCTAATGCCGTGCTGAAACTCGTCGTTGCGGGCTTTGCCCCTCAGCAGGTTCCAGTGAAAAGCGCTGTTGTGCATCCTTATCCTGATCTCAAGCTGGAAATCGCGTTTATCTGCAATGGCCAACTGCCATTGGTTGTTCAGTTGCACCAGGTCCTGACCGTGGATCACGTTTTTCCATCCATCGCCAAGTGCATCGGCATATGACAAGCCGGTATAGGCCTCAAACTGGTTGTTTACAAAGTCAACTTTACCCTTTTCGTTGGCGGTCCACACAATCAGCGGCATCGACTCGGCTAAAAACTTCCGCTGTGCCACATTGCTGGCAACTTCCTGCTCAGCTTTTTTAAGGTCGGTTAGGTCGAGCATGGAGCCTACCATACGGTAGGGGGTACGGTTGTCGTCTTGCATTATGTAGCCTCTGTCGAGGATGTGGGCCGTATGGCCGTCGGCCTTCTTAAACCTGTACTCGCTGGTCCATTGGGTTTTACCGGAATTAATGGCCTCGTAAATTCCCTTGTCTACCATTGGCTGGTCGGTGGGGTGTATGTTTTCGAGCCAAAGCTGCCTGCTAAACCCTGATGTTTTGTCGTAGCCAAATTTGTGGTAGAAAGTGTCGGAGAACCACAAGCGGTTGTTTACCAGGTCCCAGTCCCAGATGGCGTCGTTGGTGGCCCGTGCCACCAGGCGAAACCGCTCCTCGCTGTCCGATAGCAGTTGTGTACGCTGCGCAACCTTTACCTCCAGTTCTTCATTAAGCTTTTTCAGGGTTTCTTTTGCGCTGATCAGCTCTGCGTAGTTTTTTTTCAGTCGCTCTTCGGCCGCTTTCTTTTGTGTAATGTCATTGAAGGTAACCACCAGTCCGTCAGTCATTTTTACTGCGCTTACCTCAAGCCACATTCGCTTTTCCTCAAGAAAAAAGTCGGTATGCAACGTTGCATCTTTGTCGACCACCTGTGCCAATTGCCTGTGCAGTGCGTCGAATACGGGCGACTTCAGGTCTTGCCTGAGCAAAGCGCCGCTAAGGTTATCCACGTCGCTATTGAGCAGCCTCGCACCTGCGTGGTTGGCGGTAACAATGGCGAAGTCTGCAATCTGTTTTTTGGCATCTCTCACCGCTTCCAGGGCATAGATGTAATTAAGACTCGCATTGAACACTCCCCGGATGATATTGTTGAGATTTGTGATGGTGGTGATGTCGATAAATGAAATGATTACACCCGACGTTTGTTTTTCCTGGTTGATGTACGGCATAATCCGGAGCAGCAGGTTCATGCCCGACAGCAACTCTACTTCAAGTTCAATGGTTTCATTGGTTTTCAGCACCGATTCAATGTCGCGAATGAGCCCATTGTATTTGATATTTGTGGAAATGTGGGTGATAGGCCGGCCGATATCCGTTTCAATGAAGTTGATCATGCGGGCAGAGGCGGGGTTGAACTTGCGGATAGCGAGGTTGCGGTCGAGAAATATCTGGCCAATGTTGCTGCTCCTGAAGTAGTTGTTCAGGTCATCGTTCAGCTCAATCAGCTCCTTAATTTTTAGCTGGTGCTCGGTATTTAGCGTGTGCAGCTCCTCGTTCAAACTCTGCAGCTCTTCGTTGGAGCTTTGCAGTTCTTCGTTGGCCGACAGCAGTTCTTCATTGGTCGATTGCAGCTCTTCGTTGGTTGTCTCCAGGTCCTCAATTGTGGTTTGGAGCGTACTTTTTGTTTCATTCAGCTCCTCTTCCAGCGAGAGCACATAGTCGCTGTCGGTGCCCCGGCTGCCAATCTGAAAATGTTCCTCAATTACCACCGGCTCTTTCATCTCCATGAAATGAAAAGCCACAAGCGTATGTGCCTGCGAAGCCGATTCCGGTTTTACAACCACCTGTAGCGCAAAGCTTTTGTTGTCCTGGTTGAAGTGGAGGTTTTTGATGTGCTTTTTGTCGTTGGTGCTCCAGGCTTTTTTTATTTCGCCCACCAGCAGGCTCGAAATATTGGCTGGAAGCATCCGAAGCAGGTTCAGCTTAAGTGCCTTTTTTGGCAGCGAAAGCAACTGATCGTACTGCCCCTCCGCTTCCTTAATATCAAAATGCCTGTCGATGTAGAAGGCCGCAAAATTGAAGTCGTCAATCAGGGTTTCTTTTACATGGTCCCACATGCTCCGTGGCTTTTTCGCCGATTCCAGGGCCGGTTTGGGAGCTTGTCCATTGGAGGCCTTCGATCTTTCGGCAAGCGCCGGCAGGCTGGGAGCAAGCCTGGCTTCAGATATTTTCTGGTAAATTTTCCATTTTGCGTCAAGCTCTGTGAGGTGCGCCTTGATGGAGTTTGCATTCTCGGTAGTGCCGAGAAAGAGGTACCCGTACCTGCTGAGCGAGTACAGAAGTACCGAGTACACCCGTTGTTGCAGAGCGCTGTTCATGTAAATGAGCATATTTCTGCAGCTCACCAGGTCGTTTTTAATGAAGGGAGGGTCTTTGATAACGTCGTGTACGGCAAACACTATCTGCTTCCGGATTTTCGGACAAATTGTGTAGCCATCTTCCTGTTTAATGAAATACTTTTTCAGTCGCTCAGGACTGATGTCTGCCTCAATACTGGTAGGGTAATGCCCGCGGGAGGCAATTTCGATATTTGACCTTTCGATATCGGTAGCAAAAAGCTTCACCGAGATTCCGTTTGCATTTTTTTCCCGCAAAGTCTCGTCGAGAAGAATAGCCAGCGAATACGCTTCTTCGCCTGTGCTGCATGCGCAAATCCAGGCTTTGATCTGATCATCGGCCCCCTTTTGTTCAACTATACGGGGAAGTATGTCGGCCTTCATCGTGTCGAACGCTTCGGTGTCTCTGAAAAACCTGGTTACGTTGATCAGCAGTTCTTTGCCCAGCTGCCGGCACTCTTCCGCATTGTCTGTCAAATACTCATGGTACGACGCTATGGTTTCCCTACCCACCTTTCGCATGCGGTGCAAAATCCGCCGTGTAATGGTGGGAGTTTTATAGTAATGAAAATCAAGCCCGGCCTGCTGTTCAACTTGCGTAAATATTTTCTTCAGTGTTTGATCGTCCAGCGTATCATCGTCGTTCCAATCTCCTTCCGAGAGATAGTTGATAATTTGCTGAGGAATTTCGTTTGCCGGCAATATGTAGTCTACGTTGCCGCTGTTGATGGCGCTGTTGGGCATACCGTCGAATTTGGACGAGGCCGGTTCCTGTGCTATTACCAGCCCACCTTCCTCTTTTATAGATGCTATGCCTTTGGTGCCGTCGGTTCCCGTGCCGGAAAGGATTACTGCAATGGCCTTCGATTTTTTTTCCTTCGCCAGCGTGTGCATAAATACATCCACGGCATTATTGGGCACTTTCATTTGCAGCTTGTCGGAAAGAATAAGCCGACTGTCTTTGAGCGAAATCAACTTGTTGTTAGGAATTACATAGATGCAATTCTTGCGAACAACAATGTTGTTTTCGGCTTCGTACACCTTCATGTTGGTATGCCTCGCTACAAGCTCTACCAGCAGGCTTTTGTAGTCGGGCGACAGGTGCTGGATAACAACAAACGAAAGATTGCTGTTGCCGGGCATGTGGTCAAAAAAGCTGTGGATTGCCTCCAGGCCACCGGCTGACGCGCCAATGGCTACGATGTAGTGTTCTTTTTTCAGCATCGGTTGATAGATTTTTATGCTGTACTTACTTGTCAGGAAGTTTCAGAGGTTTCGTATTCATAAATGAAACTCCGGAGCGATTCTGCTACGTCCAGTTCCTGTTTTTTCCAGGGCACGGAATATCCGCTCACCTTCTGGGTCCACTCTTTGAAGGAGTTTCTTGGATGATAATCTTTTTTATTTTCATCGAACTGAATCCTGAGGTGGGGATTGCCACCCCATTGGATCACTTCTACATTTTCAGGACGGTAAAGAATGAGGTATTCATCTTTGGCGCTGTTGATCGGGATGACCAGAATACCGCTTGCGATGCTCTTATACTCTTTTGCGTACTCGTATTCGCTGCTTAAGCCGTTGGTATTGTATACCCGTTTGAGCTGCCGGGTGTGCAGCCACAATAGCAATTCGGCCATTTGGTCGGCCGATGGCGTGCTGCCGGCAGTAGAAAAGCGGCCGCTGCGCGAAATAGCTGCTCCCGAGGCCGAGAACAAACGCAGGGCCCCGTCCTTTGCCAGCAACATCTTTTCAATATCGCGCGATTTGTATACCGACTCCAGCAGCGAAGAATAATTTGTGCCAATCCGGTTTTCGAACTGGTGGGCCGATTGATTTTGAAAGTGGGTTACTTTAACAGAAAGAATGCTTGAAAACATTTCGAATATGGAGCAGAGTTCGTAGTTCATGCGCCGCGGAGAACCATGATGGCAGCTGATAAGTCCCCAAAGCTTATCGTTGTACATTATCCTGGTCGACATTGATGCGGTTACATTCATGTTTTTCAGGTACTCCAAATGAACGCTCGCTACACTCCTCAAATTGCAGTCCGACAGATCAATAAACGATTTGGTGATCGGATTAATGACCGGGAACAGCTTAACCGGAGCGTAATTGACATCGGGGATGAATCGATAAGGGTTTACACGATACAGCTTGCGTGCCTGCTCCGGGATATCCGACGCGGGAAAGGTAAGCCCAACATACGCCTCCATACCGGGCTCCTTTACTTCGGCCACAACGGTCCCGTTCCAGTGTTCATCAAACCGGTAGATCATTACCTTGTCAAAACCTGAGATGCGTTTCAGTTCATGGGCCGCAAGCGTTAGCGTGTCGTCGAGGGTGGCAGTAGCTTCAATACCCGACATCGCATACTTCAGCTCCTGGTATATGTTCACAAAAGTCTCCTGCTGTCCGGTTTCAAGCGGATCCTTCTCTATTTCTACCAAAAGATATCGATCTTTTCGGTGGATGAGTACAAGTACTTTATGGCCATTAATTTCCCATACTGCGGGAATTTTATCGTGAAATTCGTTTTGCTGTTTTCGTTCCAGGTTTTCAAGGTCCGCTGCGGTTATTACCGCACCAATTGGCCTTTGCACCAGGTCGTGAGCAGGCTTGCCAAAAATCTCTTCACTATTTTCGCTCGCCTGCACTATCACGCCGCTGCTGCGGTCAATTACGAGCAGAATGCCATAGGATTGAATGAGATTGGTAAGGTGGATAGGCAATTGCCCACAAAATTCGGAGTCAAAGTAATTGGGCAGCATAGTTGTCTATCCATTTTTTAAATTTTACAAATGTTTCTTCGGCGGTATGGAGAATCTCTTTCTGCTCGCAGGCTGCGAATGGGCTTTGCAGTTTCGATAAGAATGTGCGCCACATTTGCTGTCTTTGTTCACCGTAGCTGAGAAAAAACGAGTAACCACTTTCGGTGCCGCTATTTAGCTGGCGGGCTATCATACCTGCAATTATTTTGCCACCCAGCGTGGCGCCCTCCAGCACATACATAGCGCCCAGGGCCGCATGATAGGTTTGGATAGCGGGCAAATCAGTGCAGACCCTTAATGGCGGCAGTTTGCTAATAGTACGGATGTCGGAAAGTATCCACGATGCTTTTCTTCTTTCGCCGTAATCTGGCACAGCTCCCTTGCCCAGAAAGTGACCCAGCGTGTGTTCAAGCGGGGCATAAAAACCATACATCCGGTGCAAAAGTGCCACATAGTGAGAGGGGGTAGTAATATCCCGGATAGAGGCTAATAGCTTTTTTTCAAGCGCCAAATGGGATTGGGCGGTCGTTTCTTTCAATAGCTGGTGAAACATTAAAGACTCTTTCGTGTACAAGCAATTTTGAAAAATACTGTATCAGCGAAAAAGGTCGGCTATAATGGGGCCAATTTTTTTTGATAGGATGCAAAGAGGGGTCGAACGGAAAGCCGTTCGGCCCACTCAATTGGTGCCGGGTAAGAAAAGAGCCTGTCCAAGGCATGGCCGGCTACATCTTTTTCAACTCCAGCAAGTAGTTGTTGGCGAGCCCGGCAATCCTGCTGCTGCTGGCTTCTACCAGCGCCTGCAACGTTGGCGAAGGGCCACCGATCGGAATTTGCAGCGTGCTATGCAGCGCCCCGTCGTACCAAAGTGCCCATGTTTTAATAATCCGCAGCTCTTCGTCGCGATTGCCTCCCTGTTTTAGTTGAGCCGTGCTCAGTGTCATTTCTTCTGCCAGCCTTAGCCTTGCTGCTTCTTCTGTTTCCTGCAGGATTGCCGTCGCTGTTTTTTCGTCGCCTGCGCTGAGGGCTAAAGCGATTACGAGAGCCGGGGTGCCCACGTTGCGCAGTGTTTCCCTGGATACGTTCTCCAGGCGGTCGCCGTCGGTATGGTAAAACATATCGGTAAAATGCCACGCCAGCAGTCCCGGTATTTTGGCGTCCAGAAAGGGCGTGTGGTCGCTTCCGCCTTCAAACGGGTTGGTATTCACCGCCCAATTAGCGTGCTCGCCTTGTTCTTTAAAGCGCCCGATGGCAAAGTCGTTATAAAAATGCGGAAACATGGCAGCCTCGTCCAATACATCGCCACCCCATTCGGAGTGTTTGTCGTTACCCCGCGTCCAGATGGCTGAAGGGTCGGGCATTTTTTCGATGAGAAACGAACCGCCTGTTTTTTCGGTGTTTTCGCCTACCATATCAAGGCTAAGGCCCCACAAAATTCGCCTGGCACGCAGGCTGTCTTCCTGGATATACCTGCGGGTCGAAATAATCTCGTCTCCCCACAAAAAGGTAATGCTGCGTTGCGGGTCTGCGGCTTCCCTTTCAACCAGCGCTGCCGCCACAGTTGCTATTTCGGCCAGGCAGCCTACACCGGTGGCGTTGTCGTTGGCACCGGGCTCCTGCACGTGGGCACTAAATACAAATCGTTCGGCCGGGTTTTGGCTTCCTTTAATTTCAGCTGCGAGTGTAAGTTCTTCGCTCTCATACAGCCTC
>CBFGTI010000108.1:0-18516 GCA_965651695.1 uncultured Imperialibacter sp.
TAAACAAAAATTACTATGAAAAAGAATTTGATCCTTGCAACAGTGCTAATGATCGCTGTCCTTGGTCTTTCAAGTTTCAACACCAACAATCCGGGCAATGCAACTGCCAGCATGAGCTTTAGCTCCATGATTTACGACTTTGGCAAGGTAGAAAAAGGTGCGCCTGTTAGCCACAATTTTGAGTTCAGCAATCCGGCAAGCGAAAGCATTCGAATAACAAAGGTGTCGGCTTCGTGCGGATGCACCGTAACCGACTACACCAGGGAGGAGGTAGCGCCAGGTGCAAAAGGTTTTGTAAAAGCAACTTATAATGCCGCCAAGGCGGGCGCATTCAGCAAAACCGTAAGTGTGTATCACAACGCCTCCGAAACGCCGGTTGTACTCACTATTAAAGGCGAGGTAGTAGAATAGAAATGCAAATAAGGGTATGGTGCCGGCTCAACAGTTTTGGTACTGTACTCTTTATCTTTTTTAATTATGAAGAACCCGGCAGAATCTAATCAGCTCTCTGCAAAACATAAGAACAGGATAATGCTGATGGCCCTGCTCGCTGGGGTTGCCGTGGGTGTATGGGCGCTTTTTGAAAAACCCATACTGGAATTTGCCACGCAGCTGTTTGGCAGTTGCTAGCAATGCCTCGCTGGCTCCCGGAGTTGCTTATTTCGTTTTGTTTCTCAAAATTTGAACCATTGGAGTGTTAGCTCAGCTGGTTTAGAGCATCGCCTTGACAGGGCGGGGGTCGTTGGTTCGAATCCAATACACTCCACTTCAGCCAAAGAAGAGCGGGTCACTTCAACCCTCAGCTTCAAGCCATAAATAGGCATAGCCGTCGAGCGTAACTTCGCCCGCACCAAGTGTCTTTCGGCTTTCACCGTCAGGCGAAAAAATCACTTTCACCTTTTTTCCCTGGTACTCTTTAGGCAGCGACAGCGTCTTCCGGCCGGGCGACAAATTGTGAAGCGTCATTATTTCTTCATTGTTGCTAAATCTTATCATCAGTACCTCGCGATGCTCCGTCGGTACAATCTCCACTTTCGACTCCAGCGCATCCACATACTTTTTACGCATCTGTATCAGCTTTTTCACCCAGTTCAAAAAGGAGTTTTTGTCGTTTTGCTGGTCTTCTACGTTTACCTTTTTGTAGGAAAAAGGTCCTTTTGAGATTACAGGAAAGATAGTTTTTGAATTGTCGGAGAAGCCGGCATTTTTCTTACCACTCCACTGCATGGGCGTTCGCACGCTGTTTCTTTCCTTCAGGCTTAGGTCTTCGCCCATGCCAATTTCGTCGCCATAAACAAACGCCGGATTGCCGGGAATGGAAAAGAGTATGCTAAATGCCAGCTCCATCCGACGCCTGTCTCCTTTTACCATCGGGGCAAAGCGCCGCCGGATGCCCCTTTCGTAGATACGCATATTCTCATCCGGCCCAAACTCCTCCATTACCAACGCTCTTTCCTCTTCGGTGAGCCGTTCCAGATCCACCTCGTCGAGATTTCTTATGAAATTGACCCACTGGCACTTGTCTAGCGGAATGGTGGTTTTTTCGAAGCTAACCTGAAACGCCCCTGCGTCGTGGCTGGCAAGTGCGAGAAAAAGGTAATTATTGAAAATAAAGTTGAAGAGCATGTCCATTTTCTCTTCACTGCCAATAAATGTATCCAGTTCATCCACGGTTACATCGGCTTCAGCCAGCAAAGCAGCTTCTTTCCTGTGTTTCTGAATAAAAGCTTTAATATCCGTGATAAACTGCTCGGGCCTGTCGACTTGGGTGCCGGGTCTTCCTTTCTCCTCTATCATATGCGAAAGCGCATCCATCCTGAAACCGTCCACACCAAACGAAAGCCAAAACTCCATGATGGCAAATATTTCCTTTTGCACATCTGGGTTTTTGATCTTTAAATCGGGTTGGAAATGGTAAAACCGATGAAAGTAGTACGACTTGGCCCGGGGATCGTAAGTCCAAGTACTCGACTCGGCACCCGGGAAAATACTTTCAGCTGTACTTTCTTTTGGTTTTTTCTTCGACCAAATATAATAGTCGTCGTATTTGCTGCCCTCGCCATAGGCAGAGGCCACAAACCACGGGTGTTCGTTGGACGTATGGTGCAGCACCAGATCGATAATCACGTGGATCTTTCTTTTTTTGGCTTCGCGCATAAACTCCAGAAAGTCATCCAGCGTGCCGTAGTCGGGATTGATGCTATAGTAGTCTTTTACATCATAGCCGTTGTCCTTAAACGGAGAGGGAAAAAACGGCAGCAGCCAAAGGGTGTTCACTCCCAGCCACGAGAAGTAGTCAAGCTTTTCTATTAACCCCCGAAAGTCGCCGATGCCATCACCGTTACTGTCTTTAAATTTCGAAATGTCGACCCCGTATATAATGGCCTCTCTAAACCACTTCACTTTTTTCATATGCTATCTTTCTCTATATCCATCCGGCTAAATACCTGTGCCAACTCATGGTTGGCGCTGGCCATTAACCTGTATTGGTGGTATTTTCTGAGAATGTAACGACCTAATGGTCGAATGATGTCAAAAAAATTGCGTAATAAAGCTTTTTTGCCACCGTTGCTCTTA
The DNA here is from genome assembly GCA_965651695.1 of uncultured Imperialibacter sp. Taxonomy (GTDB): domain Bacteria; phylum Bacteroidota; class Bacteroidia; order Cytophagales; family Cyclobacteriaceae; genus Imperialibacter. Next base: position 2,578 of record CBFGTI010000108.1, read on the forward strand.
CATAATGAAAAAGGTTGAGCAGTTGCGTTGGTGGCAGACGGGAATTATATACCAGGTGTACCCACGTTCTTTTAAAGACAGTAATAACGATGGCGTAGGCGATCTGGCAGGCATCCGGCAAAAGCTCGACTACTTCAGGTGGCTCGGTGTAGACGCCCTCTGGATATCTCCGGTCTACCCCTCTCCCATGGCCGACTTTGGCTACGATATTTCCGACTACACAGATATTCATCCGCTATTCGGCACCATGCACGATTTCGATCTGCTGCTGAAGGAGGCTCATCAGCTCGGGCTCAAAGTTATTCTGGACCTGGTCCCCAATCACACCTCTGTCGAACATCCGTGGTTTAAAGAAGCCCGAGTCTCAAAACACAGCAGTAAGCGCAATTGGTACCTGTGGCAGGACGCGGCGGCCGACGGAGGCCCGCCAAACAACTGGCTAAGTGTATTTGGAGGCAGCGCCTGGGAATGGGACGAGCCAACCGGCCAGTACTACTACCACGCGTATTTGAAAGAGCAGCCCGATCTCAACTGGCGTAATCCGGAGGTGCAGCAAGCGATGTTTAGCATCATGAGGTTTTGGCTCGACAAAGGAGTTGATGGCTTCCGGGTAGACGTGATGTGGCATATGATTAAAGATAACCTGTGGCGAAACAACCCGCCCAACCCCGTTTATACCCCCGAAATGCCCCCCTATTTTGTGCTCGATCCCGCGTACTCGGTAGACCAGCCGGAGGTGCATGAGGTGGTGGCCAACATGCGGAAGGTGCTGGAAGAATACAACGACCGGGTGATGATTGCCGAGATATACCTCCCTATTCCGCGGCTGGTAACCTACTACGGCAAAGACAACCAGGGTGCCCACCTCCCCTTCAATTTTCAGCTAATAACCCTGCCCTGGCAAGCTCGTGCCATTGCCGCAGCCATAGACCACTACGAAGCGGCCTTACCCGACGACGGCTGGCCAAATTGGGTGCTGGGCAACCACGATAAGGCGCGAATTGCAACACGGGCCGGGCACCAGCAGGCAAAAGTAGCCGCAATGCTGCTGCTAACACTGCGTGGGACGCCTACGCTTTACTATGGCGACGAACTGGGCATGGAAAACGTGTTTATCCCTCCTGAAAAAGTACAGGACCCGTGGGAGTTGAATGTACCGGGAATGGGGCTTAACCGCGATCCGGTGCGCACACCCATGCAATGGAACAGCAAGGCATACGGCGGATTTTCCGGGGTGGAGCCTTGGCTGCCGCTGGAAACCAAATACGCTGAGAAAAATGTTGAAACGCTCCGTGCCGATCGCTCATCCATTCTTTCGCTGTACCGCTCGCTTATAGCACTGAGGAAAAAGGAGGAGGCACTCAGCTGCGGCGATTTTATACCCGTGCCGGCAGCAGGCGATATTATCACTTATATAAGAAAGTCTGCCGGCAAATCGATTTTCGTTGCCCTGAACCTGGGAGATAATAAACACGTGGTCCGTATCGGCCAGCCAGGCAGCGTTGTTTTAAGTACCGATGCGGAAAGGATAAATGAGCATTTTGAGGAAAATCTTCCACTTTCGGAAAATGAAGGAGTGATAGCAGAACTGGAAGTGAACTAATCCTGCCGGGCTAACCTGCCGGGCTAACCTACCGGGCTAAGTTTTGTTGCAATAGAGGTAATTACAAGACGTTAACGAAACGGTCGGCCCCGCGGAACAACAGGTCAACTGTCGAAACATTGATTTATTTATAGTTTTGTTCGCTTAGCAGCAAAGATACCAGCATTAGATGCGTACAATAATTTTACTCCTAGTCACGGTCCTGTTCTTTTTTACAGGATGCAAAAAAAACCAGAAGCCCCACAAAGTCGACCAGAATGCCCCTTTTGAGAAAGGGCGGTCTGTGGGAGTGCTCGAAGGTGGTTATTTAAAGGAAGTTTCCGGAATAGTGGCCAGCCGCAGGTACCCGGGCTATTATTGGGCGCACAACGACAGCGGCGGCGAGCCGGCCATCTACCTGATTGACAGCCTGGGAGGAAAAGTGGCCCAGGTAAAAATAGAGGGGTTGAAAAACCGCGACTGGGAAGACATAGCCATTGGGCCCGGTGAGAAGGGGAAGCACAGCCGGCTTTACATTGCCGAAACAGGAGATAACAGGGCCATTTATGGCACTTATTATATCTATTCTTTTGAAGAACCAGGCGTGGACCTTAAGAACAGAACACAGCGGCTTTTTGTTGATGACTACACCACTTTTACCTACCAATACCCCGACGGCGACCGGGATGCCGAGACCCTGATGGTGGATCCGCTCACCAGCGACTTTTATATTGTGTCCAAAAGAGAGCGCCACGTACATGTGTATGTATGGCCGGCGTCAAAACATACCCACACTACCTTCACCCTCGAAAAAGCCGGAACTATCCCTTTTCATGAGGTTGTAGGAGGGGAGATTTCTTATAACGGAACAGAACTGTTGATGAAGAACTACCTTTCCGTATTCTATTGGGAGCGGGAGCCGGGAGAAGCCTGGGCCGATGTACTTCAGAAAAACCCAATAGTGCTGCCTTACCACCCTGAGGCGCAAGGTGAAGCGATAGCCTTTACCCACGACGGAAGTGCTTACGTAACCTTAAGCGAGGCCGACAATTACACAGGCATCCAGCACCTGTACCTCTATAAACGGGTGGCCGAAAAAATGAAAACGATCACATTAAATTGATTCACACCCCGTTAATTACTTATACATCAGGCTGAATGGGTGACAAAGATCAGTTGTTGGCAGATGGTAAGTCAGCAAATAACCGGCAATAGCAGCATACCTTTACTTTAGTAAAACACACAACCATAACACCAAAAGCCATGAAAATTAAAAACATTTTAGTACCGACTGACTTTTCGCCCTGCTCGAAAAATGCTATACGCATAGCTGTGGACCTATGCAAACGCACAGGGGCCAGCATCCACTTGGTTAATGCTATTCACGTGCCCACACCACATATCGATATGGGCGGCGAAGCGCTTATAGAGCCGGTTCTGCAGGGATATGAAGATGAGGTGGAGAGAAAGTTTCTTGAACTTGACAAGGAAATTCCCGGACTAAAAGACGTTAAGCACGATCACCGTTCTTTCGTTTCCTTCACAATAGATGCCATTTATACAGCAATCGAAACCCGCCACATCGACCTGGTGGTAATGGGTACCAAGGGCTCTCACGACCGACTGGAGAAGATGCTCGGCGGTATCAGCAGCGAGGTAATAAGAATTGCCGATGTACCCGTGCTGGTTGTGCCTGAAAACGTAAGCGTCTTCTATCCTAAAAAAATAGCGCTGGCCGCCGACTTTGAAAAAATTGAAAGTTTAAGCGGGCTGGAGCCCCTGAAGACTTTAATCTCATTGTTCAACTCGGAGGTCACGATCGTGAATGTTACTGAAGACGATAAGTTTCCGTTCAACAAACTGGTAGAAGGGTTTAAAGTGGACAAGTTCTTCAAGAACATTCCCCATTCCTTCAAGACAGTGAAAAGCGACAATGTGAAAGAAGGCCTGTTTAAGTTTGTTGACGAATCAGCAATAGACATGTTGGTGATGCTGCCCCGCAACCACTCGTTGTTCGAACGAATATTCAAAAGCAGCGCCACCAAAAAAGTAGCTATGGAAGTGAAAGTACCTTTGCTCACTTTCCACCAGTAGTAAGCACACAACATTAACCCGCCCAGCGAAGGAGCCTGTGTGCTCCTTTCCTATTTTTTTGCCAAAAAGTCCTTCACCAGGGTGGCTTTGTGCAATCCTACAAGCTGGGCTATTTCGGTCACCGAGGTGCTCCTTATTTTTTCTACCGACTTGTATTCAGTCAGAAGCCGCTGTTTTGTTTTTTCACCAATCCCTTCCACTTCATCGAGCAGCGACTTTACCTGTACTTTCGATCTTTTGTTTCTGTGAAACGTAATGGCAAACCGGTGCGCTTCGTCGCGCAGGTGCTGCAAAACCTTTAGCGACTCCGACTTCTTGCCGAGGTGCAGCGGAATTGGGTCTTCAGGATAGTAGAGCTCCTCAAGCCTTTTTGCTATTCCTACAATGGGCACCTTCCCGTAAATGCCCAATTCCTTTAGCGAAGCAACGGCGGCATTCAGCTGTCCTTTACCGCCGTCCACAACTATGAGATCGGCCATTTCAGACTCCTCTTCCAGCACCCGCTTATAGCGGCGGTACACTATCTCCTTCATCGAACCAAAGTCGTCGGGCCCAACCACCGTTTTTATATTGAAATGCCGGTATTCCTTTTTTGCAGGCTTGCCGTTGATAAAGCAAACCATAGAGGCCACCGGGCTAGTGCCTTGTATGTTGGAATTGTCGAAGCATTCTATCCTGTTGGGAAGGTTCTTCAGCTTCAAATCGTTCTTCAGCTGCATCAACACCCGGTTTTCTCTGGGTACCTGCTGCAGTTTTTGGTTAAACCTCTCCTTTTTAAAGAACAAAGCATTCTTTATCGACAACTCCACCAATTTCCTCTTGTCGCCTATCTTCGGCTGAACCATCTCTACACTGTCGTCCCAGGCAGGCACAGGTATGTTGGTCAGTATTTCTCTGTTGGTGCTTTCATATTTATCCCTGATGTTAACGATCACCAGCTGCAGTATCTCCTCGTCGGTTTCGTCGAGCTTTCTCTTTATTTCAAATGTATCTGTCAGGTTCACCATGCCGTTGTCTACCCTCATGAAATTAATGAAGGCCGACTGCGCATCGGACACGAGAGTAAACACATCAGTATCTGTTATTTTGTGGCTAACCAGCAGCGATTTCGACTGAAACTTTTCCAGCAGGTCCAGCTTGTCTTTGTACTTCTGGGCCTCTTCGAAGGCAAGTGAGGCAGCCGCCTCAGTCATTTTGTCCTTAAAGTAGTTTTTTACTACCGACAGGTTGCCTTTTAATACCTCTTTCGACTGTTCAATTTCTTCGAGGTAGTTTTCGTGCTGCTGATAGCCTTCGCAGGGGCCGAGACAGTTGCCCAGGTGATACTCCAGGCAAACTTTAAACTTGCCCTTCTGAATATTGAAGGGCGTCATGTCGAAGCTGCAGGTGCGTATTTTGTAGAGCTGCCGGAGAAGCTGCAGCACATTCTTCATTGCCTTTACGCTGGCATATGGCCCAAAGTATTCTCCTTTTGCGCGGTCTACCTTGCGTGTAGAGATAATCCGCGGGAAATTCTCCTTCAACACAACGAGATAGGGAAAGGTTTTGTCGTCCTTCAGCAGGATGTTGTATCGCGGCTGATTTTCCTTTATCAGGTTGTTCTCCAGCAGCAGGGCATCAAACTCGGAATTTACGATGGTAAACTCCACCTCCACCACTTCGCTCACCATCCGAAGCGTTTTCCGGTTCAGCTGGTTCGACCTGTTGAAGTAGCTGGCTACTCTCTTTTTTAAATCTTTGGCCTTGCCCACATAAATGAGCTTTCCCGCATTGTTTTTAAAGCGATATACACCGGGCTCATGGGGCAGCTGATTAACTTCGCTTACTTTGTAGGATGTGCCGGAAAATGGGGCTGAAAGCATCAGTTTTAAAAAATATCATCTTCCGTTACTTCATTAATGTCTATGCCAAGCGAATCCATCTCCTGGTTTTCATACTTCGAGCAATCGAGTTCCATATTGATGCCGCCCGCAGGTTTAGGAAATTCGCCCTTGGTATAGCCCAAATCGGGGTCGGTAAATACCTTTACCATAAACTTGTCCCATATCGGCATGGCCGTTCTGGCGCCCTGCCCCATATACCAGTTTCTGAAGTGAATGCTACGGTCGTCGCCGCCTACCCATGCACCTGCCACCAGGTCTTTGGTAACACCCATAAACCATCCGTCGGAAGCATTTTGGGTAGTACCGGTTTTAGCTCCTACCTGGTTGCCCTCCTTTACCACGGTGCTTATTCTGTGGCCTGTTCCGCCCGGTTCTTCGGTAGCCCCTCTCAGCATATGCGTCATTATATAGGCGGTTTCTTCATTTAAGGCTTCTCTCGTTTTTGGCACCCACTCGTGCAGTACCTTGCCGTTTTCATCCTCTATCCGGGTAATATAAATAGGCTCCGTCCACACGCCCTGGTTCACAAAGGTGGAATAGGCTCCCACCATTTCGTACACCGAAACCTCACCACCTGCGCCAAGACAAAGGGCCGGCACCGGATCCAGATGGCTTTGAATGCCCATCCTGTGGGCATACTCTACTACCGTCTTAGGCCCCAGCTTTTTCATCCAATAGGCAGTAATGGTGTTTATACTTTTCGCCATAGCCCTCCGTATAGTCATTTTTTCACCGGTTGGAGGCCCATCTGAGTTGCTGGGGGTCCACGTGGGCGGATCCTGCCCCGGAAACGAAAAGGTAATCGGCGCATCCACTACTTCGAAGCAGGGCGTGTAGCCGTTGTCAATTACGGCAGCGTACACAAACGGTTTAATGGTCGAGCCCGGCTGCCGTTTGCCCTGCATTACATGGTCGAACTGGAAGTATTTATAGTTGATACCGCCGACCCAGGCTTTTATGTGCCCGGAGTGCGGGTCCATGGCCATAAATCCGGCTTGCAGAAAATGCTTGTAGTACTTAAGCGAGTCAACAGCCGACATCAGGGTATCTATTTCGCCTTTCCAGCTAAACACCCGCATAGGCCGCTTCATATTCAGTTTAATATCAATTGAATCAGATCCCTCACCGTATTGCTTCACCAGGTTTCTGTAATAGGAGGTCCTCTTAATGGTGGTTTCGATAAAATTCTCCATCACCGTGCCATCTTCGTTAATCCACGGCTCCCGGCCTTCGAGGTGCTGTATAAAAACACTTTGAAGTGTGTCCATATGCTCGGCCATGGCTTGTTCAGCGTATGCTTGCATCCGGCTGTCGATGGTTGTGTAAATCTTCAGGCCATCTTCAAACAGGTCGATGCCCCTTTCGGCTGTCCACGAAAGCAGGTAGTTTCTTACTACTGTGCGAAAATAGGTGGCAAGGCCTTCGTTGTGGCTGTCTACCTTATACTGCAGGCCAAAATCCGTTGTTTTGAGGGTATCATATGCCACCTGGTTGATGCGGTCGTATTTCCTCAGGTTATAAAGCACCTCGTTTCGCTTGCGCATTGATGCCTCCGGATTGATAATGGGACTATAGCGTGTGGGAGCGTTAACCAGGCCAACCAACAGGGCCGATTCCTGGTAGTTTAGTTGCTTCGGCTCCTTATTAAAGAAGGTTTTGGCAGCCGCCTTTATGCCATAGGCGTTGCTACCAAACGGCACCGTGTTAAGGTACATCGCCATTATTTCTTCTTTGGTGTAGTTCTTCTCCAGCTGCACGGCAATGATCCACTCTTTAAACTTGGTGACTATCGGGCCCAAGCCTGCAACTGAGTGAAGTTTACCTTTATTTTCCTGCTCGGTGCGATAAAGGTTTTCGGCCAGCTGCATAGTTATGGTACTGCCACCACCCGCAAAGCTGAAGGTAAGCTTGCCTACTACGGCCCTTACGAGCGATCTGAGGTCGATGCCCGGGTGCTGATAGAAGCGAATGTCTTCAGTTACCAGCAATGTTTCGATCAACTCTTTCGACAGGTCGGCATAGGTAACGGGCGTTCTGTTTGCTCTGAAGTATTTGCCCAGCAGCACATTGTCGGCAGAAAACAGCTGCGAAGCGTGGTCTTCCTCGGGGTTCTCGAGGCTCTCAAGGCCAGGCAGCTCGCCAAACCAGCCAAAGGAGTTGTTCCCGATCATGCGAAAAAATACCGGGATACATACAACAGCTGCCGCGAAGACCAGCCAGAGGGAAATAACGAATATCTTTAATTTTCTGCTTTGCATCAGTAGTTGTTATTGAAAAAAGTCAAGTAAGCATCCAGGTCTTTGGTCTGGTAGAAAACGTTAAAGTTTTCTCGCGTAATCACGAAATTATAAAATTTTACAGTGCCATATTCCGTAAGCACGGTGTTATTCTCGTTAAACTTTCGGTAAAATGAGGTGGCCGATTCTTTGTCTTTGAAGGAGTTCACCAAAATCATGGAACGCCGTGGGTCCAGTATTAGGTTCCCCATCGTTAAATCTTCCATTCCCAGCTGCATTTTTATAAAAGCATCAATCTTACCCGGGAGTTCGTCGGGTAGTTTGCCATCGGGCGGATACACCAATATGAAAAAATGCTGCTGGTCAAACTCCTTCTTAAAGCGAGCCTTGGCACTATTTACCAGCTTCAGCTGAAACTCGTCGTAGGCAGTCACCAGCGACTGCGCATAGGGTATCAACTCACTTTCCGAATAGGTCTTAATAAAGTTGTTGAGTTCAAACTGGTATTTGTAGATATCATCAAGCTTGGCCACCAGCATAATGTCGAGCAGCTTCAGATTGTCGGTAAACTCCGTATCGGGATATTCGTTCAGCCCTTCCGTGGTCAGCTTTTTCGCATTTTCGTATTCTCCCTTCTGGTAGTAGTCATACGCTTCTCTGTATACTTCCTTCAGTTTTGCAGAGGCAACGGAGCTCTCCTCCCTGTACCGCGGGTTAGCAATAAGCTTGGCATAAATAGATTGCGGAAACCTGCGCACCAGCTGCTCTTCGTAATCGGAGTAAATAACGCTGTCCAGCTCTTTGTAGATCAGGTAAAGCAGGTACAATGCCTCCGGGGCGTGGTCTGAGTCAGGAAACCTGACAATGAGCTTGTTAAAAGTGACGCCGGCATTGTCTTTTTCATCCAGCTGAAAGTTGTAGATATTACCCAGCTTAAAGTAGGCCTCTTCTATTTTTGACAAAGCTTCGTTTCGGGCCTCCTCGGTAAGGGGCAGGGTGCTCATCAGGTCCTCTTTCGATATGGAAGCCACTTCCTCCCCGGGAGGGGCATCGCCAGGCTGTGTGGTGGCATCGGTATTCCTGGCTACCGGCCCCAGGCTGCTCTGTTTTACGGAGCGCCGCCAGTTATCGGCAAGCGGCCGGTTGCCCCACCGGCGCACAAACTCCTGCCGCCCCTGCGACACGGCCGACGTGCTGTAAAAATACCATGTGCCCTGCTGCGTAATGTTAATCTCCGCTCCCTCAGACTCAAATGCAAACGCCGTGGTGCTTCTGTTTTTGCCTTTTTTAGAGTCCACAGCAGTCTGCTCCGCCTCTTCCGTCTGCCGGGCAATATATTCTTCAAGGTAGGCATCCAGCTCTTCTTCTGGCAGCGCCGCTACCGTTAGCAAGCTATCCTGTGTTTCAATAATTGTTACTTGCTCCACAAAGCTGGTAAGTACAGCCAGCCTCTGGCTTAATTCCTGGTAATTGGGCTCATCTTTGGGCAGTACATTCAACGTGCTATCGTAGTAGCTTTGAGCGGTTTTGTACTTTTTTAGCTGCCCATAATAAAGCTCAGCCAGCTGCAGATAAGAGTAGCCCTTCTGCCGGGGATTCGACGTGCTGGCCCTCACGCTATTGTTGTAGTTGCTTATAGCTTCTTCAAGGTTGCCCTGCTTCAGTTCAAAATTGGCCAGTTCGTAAAAAATCTTATCGCGGTACTCCAAGTTCTTTTCGTCCTTCAGCAGCTTTCGGAAATACCGCCGCACGGTTTTCAAGTCGCTAGAATTGCTGAGCTGGGTTACCGACGCCATATTCAGCTTAGCGTAAAAGGAGAGCTCGTAGGACGGATTGTTTCGCAAACATTCTAAATAATTTTCGTACGCCAGCGCATCAAATTGGAGCTGCTGATACACCTGCCCAATGATGAAATAAATCTTAGCCTTTTCGTCGTTGTCTTTCACCAGCGGAACAGCCTGCACCAGGTTTTTTACCATGTTGTCCAGGTCGTTGTTTACCTGGTAAAAGTGCGCTTTGGCCATGTGAAAAAGCCGGCGATTGTCGCGGTTCAGCTTTTCACGCTCCAGGTGGTCGGCTACGGCAGTGGCGTTGTTAAATTCCTTTGCCTCCACAAACGTTCGGAAGAGCCAGATAAGCGCAAGATGTCGCACGGCCTTATCTTTGCTTTTTACGTTTACGTACTTGAACGTTTCCACTGCATTGGCAAAATCGAGGCTAAAAAACCTCGCCTTACCTACCACTATGTAGCTGTCGTCTACCCATTTGCTGTTCTCGTGGCGCTGTATTGCAATCGAAGCCTTCTTTATCACGTCTTCAATAAGTGCTTCGTTGGCTTTGGCCGACGACGAATCGAGCGTAATGTAAATAGGCAGAATTTTATTGTAGTTCCTCTCACCCTCGGCATACAGTTTTTGCTCAACCTCGTTTATCCTTTCGTTGGCATAAAAATAGGCGTTGTAGCGAGCGGTGGTGTTGTGGTAGGTGTCGCCCACAGGTTTAATGCGGGTTACACCACAACCAGCTAAAAAATACGTAATTACCAGAAGTAACCGTAGTTGGTATAAAGGACAGTTCCTTATCAAGGGATTATATTTCGATTACGTAACGACTAAAATGGGTTCAATTATACGTCAAAAATAAGAAGGTCTTATTTTATTATGTTATTTTGTGGCTTCAAGAAAGTTTCAGAAGATTGAAAAATAAGAAAACGTTATCCAGCTGGCTCACTACAGGATACCTCCTCATTATACGCAATGAAGAGAATTTTGCTGAAAAAAGCACTATCCGTTTCAATTACGCACGGGTATTGCTCGTTTCGTTTGTGTTAATCGCTGTTTTTTTTGGAATAAGCTTTTACCTCACAACAACAATTCTGGCCACCTGGTTTGATCCCCGGCACCAGCAAATGGAAACCAATCAAAAATTAGTGAGTCTTTCTATCAAGGTCGATTCCATGCTTAATGAAATGGAAAAGAAAGACCTGTTTATAGAGAACCTGAAAATGATAGTTTCCGGCGATACTTCTTTACTTACCACAGAAAATGATATCCGTGCTTCGCAACAGGCAAGCCGCACGCTCACCTCTTCGGAGATAGGCGAAGAAAAGTTGGCCCCCATCGATTCCATTTTCAGAAAGCGGTTTGAAGCGTCGGACCTGGATGTGATCCCGGTAAGTGCAGGCGAATATTCCGAATTGCAGGATATATACCTTTTTCAGCCCATTTCAGGCATTGTATCCGACAAGTTTAGCCCCGGCAACGAACACTTCGGAACCGACATAGTGGCGAATAAAGATGAGCCAGTAAAGTGTGTAGCCGACGGCACTGTGATTTTTGCTTCTTTTACTACCGACAGCGGATACGTAATAGGAGTGCAGCACCGCAGCAACCTGCTTTCTGTGTATAAACACAATTCGGAATTATTGAAAAACGTTGGTAGCTTTGTAAGTGCGGGTGAGATTATTTCTATTATCGGCAACACAGGCGAGCTCACAACCGGCCCGCACCTTCATTTTGAACTATGGCACAACGGGGTGCCCGTTGACCCGGAAGAATTCGTAGCTTTTTAATATTTAGGATATGGCGATGTTTAATAACAAAGAGATCAAGGAGGCGGAAGAGTTAAGCAACTCCAGCAACATTATCGGGAAGGGCACCATTTTGCATGGTAGCGTGGAAACTTTTGGAAATATTCGGGTAGAGGGGAAAATCATTGGCAACATTACCACCAAATCGAAAGCGGCGTTTGGCCACTCGTCGCACGTGGTGGGTAACATACTGGCACAAAATGCCGAAATTGCCGGGCTGGTCGACGGTACGGTTGAGATAACCGACTTGCTGATATTAAAGCCTTCGGCAGTAATAAACGGTGATATAATTACCAACAAACTCGTAATTGAGGCTGGCGCCACCTTTAATGGTAAATGCCAGATGGGGGTATCAGTTAAGGAAATTAGAATTGGAGAACGAAAGGAAGAAGAAGAGCGGCCACTCCTCAAGGCCCAGTCCTGATTCTGACCGAAACAAGGGACACGATAATGCTGCCGCGGGGGAGAAACTGCCCCCCTTGCACAAAACTGCCGGACCACCAGCATTCCTTAAGTTTTCGGGTATTGCATTTGAGATGGTAGCTACCATAGGCGTAGCTACCTACGGCGGCTACTGGCTCGATTCCTATCTTCAACTGAAATTTCCTGTTTTTCTACTGTCCTTTGCCATGCTTTCACTGGGCGGTTCTCTATACCTTCTGTACAAGCGGCTTCCCAAAGATTGAAATGAAAGACTATTTAAAGCTCCTGGCCTTTTCAGCTGGCACCGCCCTGCTACTTTTTCTGCTCCGTAAGCTTGGGTTAGGCGACTACTTCCACAGCACCTGGCCCTTCATGGTCATTTTCTATTTTCTGCAGTCGCTCGCTATCTTATTTGTGCAGAAATTAATAGTACGTGACCAGAATCAAAATTTTGTACTTTTTGTAATCGGCAGTATTTCCTTTCGCCTCCTCTCAAGTTTGCTTGTAGCAGTGGCCTATCTGGTCGCTGCAGGTGGGCAAACCACACGGTTCATCATCATGTTTTTCGCCCTCTATTTATTATTTCTTGGGTTTGAATTATTTACCGTTATGACTAACTTGCGCTCGAATTTCGAAAAGAGACCAAGTTAATGACGGAAGGGATATATTTCAGGTGGGCCAACCTGCTAAAAATCACCATTTTATCATTGGTGCTAGTTTTATTTTGTATAAAGCCGGTTGAGGCCGCTGGCGACGAAGGAAAGCCATTCAATCCGGCCGAACTTATCAATCATCACATCCTCGATTCACACACCTGGCATTTCTGGGACGGCCACTACGGCACCCTATACCTGCCCGTTATTCTCTACTCTTCCGACCGGGGTATCGAAGTTTTTTCGAGCAGCAGGTTCTACGACGAAAACCACAACCTGGTTGAATACAATGGCTACAGTCTCGAGCACGAGCATATTATTCCCACAGAGGCAGGCCGCAAAGTACTCGACTTCTCTATTACCAAAAACGTGGCTTTTCTTTTCCTGAATGCAACACTCATGCTGGTTGTGTTTTTCGCTGTTGCAAGAGGTTACAAGAAAAGGCCCAAAGAAGCGCCTAAGGGAATACAGTCGCTTTTTGAGCCTATTATCATTTTTGTGAGAGACGATATCGTAAAGCCCAACATTGGCCCACGGTACGAGAGATATCTCCCTTACATGCTCACCCTGTTTTTCTTTATCTGGTTTGGCAACCTGCTCGGCTTGCTACCTGGCGCTGCCAACCTTACCGGCAACATCGCAGTAACCATGGTGCTGGCGGTTTTAACATTTATCATTACCAATTTTAGCGGAAACAAGAGCTACTGGGGCCACGTGTTCAACACGCCCGGCGTGCCATTGGCGCTAAAGCCCATTATTGTACCGGTAGAAATCATCGGGCTGTTTACCAAGCCCATTTCGCTCATGATTCGTCTTTTTGTGGCGATCACGGCAGGGCACATTGTAATTCTCAGCTTAATAAGCCTTGTATTCATCTTTCAGAGCTATGCTGTTGGCTTTGGGTCTACTGTTATAGTTGTATTTATCAGCTTTATCGAGTTGCTGGTAGCCACTATACAGGCATATGTATTTACCATGTTCTCATCGCTCTATATTGGCTTGGCCATTGAAGAGCATCATGAGGAACATCATTAATTAGAACTATTTTCACAATTAAATTATACAACTATGTTGTTATCAATTTTGCTTAACGCAGGTTTAGCAATTATGGGCGCTGGAATCGGTGCCGGACTAGTAGCGATAGGCGCTGGTATTGGTATCGGTCGTATTGGTGGTTCTGCAATGGAAGCCATGGCTCGTCAGCCAGAAGCAGCCGGCAGAATCCAAACCGCAATGCTTATTATTGCTGCACTTATCGAGGTAATTGCCCTGTTTGGTGTGGTGGTGTGTTTGTTGATTTCATTCAACGAAGTAGCACCCTAAATGACTCAGGAGGCTGCGTTAGGCAGCCTCTGTTTTTAAAAAATTGAACTTTAATTCACAAAGATAATGGAACTCTTAACCCCCGGTATAGGTCTTATTTTCTGGCAGTTGGTTGTGTTTCTGGCCGTTTTTATGGTGCTGCTCACGTTTGTGTGGAAGCCGGTAGCCAACGCACTCAAGGCCAGAGAGGGCTTCATTAGCGATGCGTTGCACTCTGCTGAGCTCGCAAAACAGGAAATGACACAACTGAAGGCCGACAATGAAATGTTGCTGGACGAGGCCCGCAAAGAAAGGGATTCAATACTAACCGAAGCCAGCGCTGCCGCTAACCGGATAAGAGAGGAAGCCAAAGCCGATACTTCCAAAATAGCCGAAAAAATGATTGCCGATGCCAAAGCCACTATCGAAAACGAGAAGAAGGCGGCCCTGGCAGAAATTCAAAACCTTGTGGCTGACCTTTCGCTGGATATAGCCGAAAAGGTGCTGAGAAAAAACCTGAAAGACGACAAGGCGCAGAAAGCATTGGTTCAGGAGTATCTTAAAGACGTAAAAACGAACTAAGCATGTCAGAATTCAGGATAGCTTCGAGGTATGCCATGTCGCTGCTTGAGCTGGCGCAGGAGAAAGGGGTGCTGGATCAGGTAAATGAGGATATGGCACAGTTTGACAAGTTGTGCAAAACCAACCGGGATTTTGTACTCATGCTCAAAAACCCCATTATCCAGCACCACAAGAAGCTTGCTTTACTGAAAAAAATATTTGGCGGTAAGGTTCACCAGCTTACCATGGCCATCTTCGATATTATCACGAGAAAGAACCGGGAGTTTATCCTTCCAATGCTGGCAGCAGAGTTTGGCCACCAGTACAACCAGTTTAAAGGAATAACAGAAGCCACGGTAACCACCAATTTCCCCTTAACAGACGACCTGAGAAAGGAGTTTAAGTCGCTGCTTACCAGGATTACCAACCAGGAGGTGAAGCTCGCCGAGAAAGTGGACAAAGATATGCTGGGTGGCTACATTATCCGTGTGGGCGACCGGCAGATTGACGACAGCATAGACAGCAGGCTGCTGGAGCTGAAGAATAAATTGATTTCGAAATCATATATAAGAAAGTATTAACATCTTAACAATACACTAATGGCAGATGTAAGACCTGACGAGGTATCGGCAATTTTGCGTGAACAGCTTTCAAGCTTCAGAACAGAAGCCGAATTGGAAGAAGTGGGCACAGTACTTCAGGTTGGTGACGGTGTGGCACGTATCTACGGCCTTACCCGTGCCCAGGCGGGTGAGTTGCTCCAGTTTGACAACGGACTGAAGGCACTCGTGCTAAACCTTGAAGAAGACAATGTAGGTGCCGTATTGCTTGGTGACTATAAAGATATTAAAGAAGGGGCTACTGTAAAGCGCACCAACACCATTGCCTCCGTAAAAGTAGGCGACGGCATGTGCGGCAGGGTAGTAGACACACTCGGCAACCCTATCGACGGCAAAGGACCAATTACAGGCGAGCTTTTCGAAATGCCCCTCGAAAGAAAAGCACCCGGTGTAATTTACAGACAACCCGTAAACGAGCCTCTGCAAACAGGTATTAAGGCTATCGACTCCATGATTCCCATCGGGCGTGGACAGCGCGAATTGATAATTGGCGACAGGCAAACCGGCAAAACTGCTGTAGCTATCGACACCATTATCAACCAAAAAGAATTTTACGAGAAAGGAGAGCCGGTTTATTGTATTTATGTAGCCGTGGGCCAGAAGGCTTCTACAGTTGCCGGTATCGTGTCGGCACTTGAAAAGGCCGGTGCTATGCCCTACACCACGGTGGTATCAGCTGCTGCGTCCGACCCCGCTCCCATGCAATTCTTTGCGCCGTTTACCGGTGCTTCCATTGGCGAATATTTCCGCGACACCGGCCGCCCTGCATTGGTAATCTACGACGACCTTTCCAAGCAGGCCGTGTCCTATCGCGAAGTATCACTGCTTCTGCGCAGACCGCCAGGACGTGAGGCTTATCCTGGCGATGTATTCTACCTCCACTCCCGCTTGCTGGAGCGTGCTGCTAAAATTAACAACAACGACGACATAGCCCAGCAAATGAACGACCTTCCGGAGTCGCTGAAAGGCAGGGTGAAGGGTGGCGGTTCGTTAAC
>CBFGTI010000109.1:0-17706 GCA_965651695.1 uncultured Imperialibacter sp.
GACAACTTACCGTAGGTTATGTGTTGCTGCTTTGATTTTCCGGAGGCCATATTAAAATTGTAAGGGGACTATGCATTTGGTCGATCGCTGCAAAACTAAAAGAACTTTTGCTATCCCTTGTTAAGTTAATGTTAAGCATTGCTGTAAAGAGGCGCTGCATTCGGCTGCCGGCATAACAATTGTTTTACATTGCCGCCGGGCTTTGGTGACCACCTTTTTTCTATCTTTACGGCTTGTTTCTGCGACAATATAAATCATTATTTTTTGATGGCAAGCAATCCTACTTTGAACGATGAGTCAAGGCTTGTGCAAAAGACGAGCCTGCCGCTGCTCGTAGGTTCGGTGGTTTTGATTGTTTTCATTTTTTTGCTGTCTATCAGTATGATGGGCCATGCGTTTGGCCAGCTCACCGGCCCTGCCATGGAGTCGGTGCTTTCGGTTGCCTCCGATCCGTTTATCGGCTTGTTCATTGGCCTGCTGGTTACGGCGCTTATCCAAAGCAGCTCTTCCAGCACATCAATGATAGTGGCGGCTGTAGCGGTAGGTTCCATTTCGTTCGAAACCGCGGTGCCCATCATAATGGGTGCAAATATTGGCACCACGATCACTTCGACCATTGTTTCGCTGGGTTACATCACAAAGCGAAAGGAATTTCGGAAAGCATTTGCCGCTGGTGCTGTCCACGATATTTTTAATGTACTCACTACCATCATACTTTTTCCCCTAGAGTACCACTACCAGCTGCTCTCCCGCCTGGCGCACGAAATCGCCTCATGGCTTACCATGGAGAACCTTTTTTCTGTGGAAGGTCCGGTTTTTAACATAAATGTTTTGCTGTTTGACCCAATCAGCCGGTGGGTAAGCACGGGCATTACACACCCTGTTCTTTTGCTGGTAGTATCTTTTGCTATCCTCATTGCCTGCATCAAACTTCTGTCCAACATCCTGTACAAGCAGCTGATAGGTAAACTAAAGATAAACTTCGAAAACGTGGTGTTTAATAACCCGGTTAAGGCATTTGGGTGGGGCACCCTTATTACAGCGGGCATTCAATCGAGTTCTATTACCACCTCGCTTATTGTGCCATTGGCCGCTACCAGCAAACTATCGCTCGACAAAGCCTTTCATTTTATACTCGGAGCCAACGTGGGCACTACCATCACGGCCATTATTGCGGCCATGTTTAAGTCGGAAGAGGCCATTGCCGTAGCCATAGCACATTTGCTTTTCAACGTTATTGGCGTTCTCATCATCTTTCCATTTCCCATTATACGGCAGGTCCCAGTGAAGATTGCCGAATATCTGGGTACGCTTACTTTGCGCTACCGGATTGTGGGGTTCGTTTATATTCTGCTGTTATTTTTCCTCATCCCCTATAGCCTCATATTTACGAGTCGCGACAATATGAAGACGATGCCGCCCGCCAAGGCCATTGACCAAAAAGCCCCAAAGTAATCTTTAAGTAATTAATGGAAAGTTTAATAACTTGCTTTCCAATTCGTTGTACATCGAAACAAGGAGGTGCTATTGTCAAAATTTCCCAATATTGATGAGCTCGTAGAAGCCATTGCGGACTACTTACAAATAAAGCTGGAATTAATTAAACTCAACTTCATCGAGGACATCTCCGAAGTCATTTCCAAAATCATTTCGCTGTTCCTCATACTGGTCGTGTTTCTGTTTTTTCTCGGGTTTATAAGTACAGCCGTGGCCAACTACCTCAACGAGGTGCTGGAAACAAAATATTGGGGGCATGCGATTGTGGGGGGGTTTTACCTGCTTGTTCTCTTCTTTTTCTTTTACCTTTTTAAGTCCGGCAAGCTAAGAGAAAAAATTGCAACGCAGATAGCACATAATAAGGCCGGGCAAAAGGCAAAAATAGACAAACTAAAACATCACAATGAGTAGCGGACTGGATTTTGAAAGCAAAAGGGAACAGCTTCTGGAGTTGGAGCAAATTGCCAAAAGAAGAGTCCAGGAAAGTTCTGAAATCGTGAAAAACGATGCCCTGCAGGCACTCAAAATAGGCCTGACAGTGGGCGGTGTTTTATTTGTGGGCTACAAAATTACGAAAGCACTCACCTCCTCTAAAAAAGATAAGGCTCGTGATGTTGAGCCGCCCCGAAGAAGAGCCGAGGACGTGTCGAGACTCTACAGCGAAGCTCAAAATGAGCCACATCCGACAAAAAAAGGTCCTTCATTTTTAAGATCCATTTTAACACGCACTACGCCGATGATCACCGGGTTTTTGATTCAGACGGCTCTGGACTCGGTGCAGAAAAACTTTTTGAAAAATGGCCCCACTTCTGACCCAGCTGGAAACAAACACTAGGCAAGGCAAGCGTTCACTGGGCATTTTACTGGATCCGGACAAGATAACCGACAACGCCTCGTGCCTCAGGGTAGTTAACATGTGTATTGAGAATAAGGTCGACTACCTGCTGGTGGGCGGCAGCCTTATGACGCGAAACAACTTCAGCCAGATTATCCACCTGATCAAAAGCAATTCCTCGTTGCCGGTTATAATATTCCCCGGCAGCTACTATCAAATAGACACGCAAGCCGACGCCATCCTTTTCTTATCGCTTATTTCGGGCCGCAACCCGGAGTTTCTTATCGGGCAGCATATAATTGCCGCGCCTATTTTAAAAAGAACCACCCTGGAGGTAATACCCGTTGGCTATATGCTGGTAAACAGCGGGCCTGCAACGGCGGCAAGCTACATCAGCAACACCACACCTATTCCTACTGATAAAATAAGCATTGCTGTTTCAACCGCCATGGCTGGCGAAATGCTTGGATTGCGGTGTATTTATATGGATGCAGGCAGCGGTGCCGAAAAGCCCGTTCCGCAAAAATTGATAGCTGCGGTAAAGAAAAACATCAATGTGCCCCTGATTGTGGGTGGTGGCATCAACTCTGTTTCGAAGGCGGTACAGGCGCTTGAGGCTGGCGCCGATACTCTGATCCTGGGCAATAGCGTTGAGCAAAATCCGGAGCTGCTGCTGGAGGTTTCCGACCGGATTCACAGTATCAACAAATCGTTAAACATTAATTAGAGACTCCCTTCTTCGCATTTTTCCGGCCGGGATACCGAACATCATTTTGAACCGGCGGCAAAAGTAAGCGGTGTCTTTGTAGCCCACGTCTTTTCCAATTTCCCTAATGCTCTTTTTCGAGGTACGGAGAAGGTTCACCGCCTTCTCCATCCGCTGGTACTCGATGTAGTCCTGTGGGTTAATGCCCGTAAGCATTTTGAAATACTGGCCCACGTAGTCCTCCGACACGTTGGCTACATTGGCCAGTATTTTGTTTGAAAGATCGTCTTCGAGGTTATCTTTTATGTATGCAAAAATGTCGATCAGCCGGGGGTCCTTAAAGTAGTTGCTATTGGTTGCCAGTTGCTCAACAAATAAGTTGTTTTGTATAACGTACCGCACCGTTTGCACCACCAGCCGGTCTGTTTCCAGTTTCACAATCCTGTCTCTTCCAAGCTTGCCTGAAAAATGCTCCTCCACAATCGACTGAATGAGCGAGCCGATTAGTTCGTCTCTCACAATAAACGGAGGTATATCCAGCGAGGCAAAGAAGTTGACCGTGTCGAAAACTTTTGCTTCAAAAGTAATGTAGCTAAAGTTGTCGCGGGTTTCCTCCTTTTCGCTGTAGCCCTTCACGTTTTCAAGGTACTTCTCTTTGTTGTTGAGAAAGTCGTCGTTGGAAAGACTGATGGCATTGCCCGACCCATAGGTAATGGAAGACATCTTGCCGCCCGGCACAAACAAAACCTCCCCCTCCTTAACCTGCTCTTTGTCTTTGCCAAATTTCAGAACGCCTTTGTGAACAATAAAAATTGTGTTTTCAACATCATAAAAGTTCTCTACGGTAACAGGCTGAAGTACATTGGTGTGTCGGGCTTTGATAAATCGAATACTTAACGATTCGATAATCTTATTGTATTCTTCCATGAATCATCCAATTTGGAGGGTGGTGTGCAATAGAAAAATTTATAATAGAATTTGTATAAAACTAATACAAATATCCTATAATAACAAAATGCCTGTCCCGAATATAACTTAAAATAGAAGCTAGCTTTTGAGAATGCCTCTGGAAATTACAATTTTTTGAATTTCAGAAGTGCCCTCATATATCTGGGTAATTTTAGCATCTCTCATCAATCGCTCCACGTGGTACTCCTTCACGTAACCGTATCCACCATGTATTTGCACCGCCTCCACCGTCACTTTCATGGCAGCTTCAGAGGCAAATAACTTAGCCATGGCACTCGCTTGTGCAAAGTCTTTCTTCTGGTCTTTGAGGCGAGCGGCCTGCAGGCAAAGCAATCTCGCGGCTTCTATTTGAGTGGCCATGTCGGCCAGCTTAAACTGAATAGCCTGGTGCTCGGCTATGGGTTTTCCAAACGCCTTCCTTTCTTTGGCGTACTTTACGGCCAATTCCAATGCGCCCGAAGCAATGCCCAACGCCTGAGAGGCAATTCCGATCCGGCCGCCGTTCAGTGTAGTCATGGCAAACGAAAAGCCGAAACCGTCGTCTCCTATCCTGTTGGTTTTTGGCACCTTTACATCCTGAAACATCAGCGAATGGGTGTCGGAACCTCTTATGCCCAGCTTGTTTTCTTTCTTGCCGACAACAAACCCCGGCATGTCTCTTTCTACAATCAGCGCATTTATTCCTTTGTGGCCCTTGGCGGCGTCCGTTTGCGCCATTACAATGTACACCGAAGCACTTTTGCCGTTGGTAATCCAGTTTTTGGTGCCGTTGAGCAGGTAATGGTCTCCTTTGTCTTCGGCCGTTGTTCGCTGCGAGGTGGCATCCGAGCCTGCCTCCGGTTCAGACAAACAAAAGGCTCCAATAATTTCACCTTTGGCCAGCCGGGTAAGGTACTTCTGTTTTTGCTCCTCGGTGCCGTATTTTTCCAGGCCCCAGCATACCAGCGAGTTATTAACCGACATGCATACGGAAGCCGAGGCATCTACCTTCGAAATCTCCTCCATGGCGAGCACATAAGAAACACTATCCATACCACTGCCGCCGTATTTGGGGTCTACCATCATTCCCATAAAGCCGAGCTCACCCATCTTCTTTACCTGCTCATACGGAAATGTTTGTGTTTCGTCGCGCTCATTTACTCCAGGAAGTAATTCGTTTTGTGCAAAATCTCTTGCGGCCTCTTTTACGGCCAGTTGTTCTTCAGTTAGGGTAAATGTCATTTTATTTGTGTTGCTTGGGCACTAAAGTATAAATAAAAAAGGACTTGAGCGCTGCCCAAGTCCTTCATCAACTTTAAAAAGTTCTATTTATTAATCGCGGCTACCGCCCAGGTATGCCATAATAAAATACAGCAGCGTTACCAGCGACGACAATGCGGCGACAACGTAGGTCATTGCGGCCCACTTCAGGGCGTCTTTTGCCATGCCATGCTCTCTGGTGTTTACAATCCCTTTCCTGTCGATCCACGCCAATGCCCGGCTGCTGGCATCGAATTCCACCGGCAGCGTAACAAAAGCGAACAGCGTGAAGACAAAGTAACATCCGATGATGATTAAAAATGCGGTTTGCATAGGCAACACCCCCTGAGCGAATATCGATCCAAACAGCATGAACATGAAAATAATGTTCATAACCCTTGCGGTTACGTTTTGCACGGGCACCATGGCCGACCTGAACTCGAGAAAACTATAAGCCGTAGCGTGCTGAACCGCATGGCCACACTCGTGCGCTGCCACTGCAGCTGCCGCAGCAGACCGCCCGTGGTAAACTTCCGGGCTCAGGTTTACGGTTTTGTTGGCGGGATTGTAGTGGTCTGTAAGTTGTCCTTCAACCGATACCACCCGCACATCGTAAATACCATGATCGGCCAGCATCTTTTCGGCTATCTCCCGGCCGCTAAGGTTGGAAGACAAGCCAATCTGCGAGTATTTCTTAAACTTGCTTTTCAGCCTGGAACTCACCGACCAGCTGATGATCATAAAAACAATACCAATTACCAGTATCATATGTTTTCTCCTGTTTTCTTAATTTTCTCAACAAAGTTAGTAGTGGAATAGCCATCTATCAATGGGAGGGTTAAAACTTTTCCCCCAAGGCTAATAACATCATCTGCCCCCACTATAGTTTCCGGTGTATAATCACCGCCTTTTACCAACACATTGGGTTTTAATGCTTCAATCAGTTCTTTTGGCGTTTCTTCGTCAAAAAAAACAACTAAGTCTACAAACGAAAGTGCAGCCATTACCCTGCCCCGCGACTCTTCGTTCACGATTGGCCTGCCGGGCCCCTTCAGGCGTTGTACCGAAGCGTCGGTATTGAGCGCTACCACCAGCTTGTCGCCCAGTGCTTTGGCCCGCTCGAGGTAATCTACATGACCAAGGTGAAGTATATCGAAGCAGCCATTGCTAAAAACCACAGACAGGCCGTTGTTTTTCCAATCTTCAATAAGAGAAGCTGCTTCTCTCCTGCTTTTGATCTTCTGCCTGGTACTCAACTTGTTTTTTCCTCGGTAAAAATACTACCACAAGCAGTGCCAGCCCCCCTAATACCATGGCTGTAATTACCTGCGACGTGTGAAGCAAGGTAGCAAAAAATACGCCGGTTTGCTCTTCAATGCCATACCATAGTAAAATTCCTGCCACAAAGGCATGGTATGTGCCAAAACCGCCCTGCACTGGCATAGCCATGCCAATTCCGCCCATTGCCAGCAGCACCAGGCCGGCTTTTAAGTCGAGCCAGGCGGTTTCTTCCAGCGAGAAAACGATCACATACGACATAAAGTAGTAGGACAGCCACAATACCACCGTGCTAAGAATAAACTTAAGTGGCGACTTCATTTTTGAGATGCTGCTTACGCCGTGCCAGAGATTCAATAGAAGTTCTTTGAGGCGGACAAAACCCGGCGAATTGCGGAAACGGGCAAATGCCCACCAGGCTGCGGCCAAAGCAAGCAGAGCCACCACAGCAATAATGAGCACCTGCTGAACCGACAGATTGGCCAGCACCTGACCGAACATGTCGGACAGCAAAGAGCTGATCTTTGTAAATTCAAAAGCCAGGGCGCCAGCCACAAGAATGAGAAGAGAAATTAAGTCGACTCCCCGCTCGGTAACCACTGTACCAATAGAAGTAGATATGGGCACGTCGTCGGTTCGCTTGAGCACGGCGCATCGGCTAACCTCGCCCATTCGGGGGAAAGCAAGGTTGGCGAGGTACCCTACTATGACCGCGACAGTGAGCCGAAAAGTGCTGACTTCGATATTAAGCGGTTGAAAGAGGAGATTCCACCGGTAGGCCCGGGCCCAGAAGGCCACAATGGAAAACGCAATCGAAAGATATACCCACCCGTAGTCGACCTGCTTAAGCCGGGCCACGAAATCGGCCAGCTCCATGTCTTTAAAGAGCCACCATAGTATGGCCACCGCCACGCCTAACGTGAGCATGTATTTTAAAGTACGGAGTATCGCTAGCTTCAATTGATGAGTCGGTTATTTTCGTCGGGAAACACAAGTGTGGGTTTAAAGTTTTTCGCCTCATCAATGTTCATATGACAATACGAAATGATGATGACTACGTCTCCTACCTGGGCTTTGCGTGCCGCAGGGCCATTGAGGCAGATCTCGCCGCTGCCTGCTTCGCCTTTAATTACATAAGTTTCGAGCCTTTCGCCATTATTCACATTTACAATCTGCACCTTTTCATTTTCAATAAGGTTAGCGGCCTGCATCAGTTCTTCGTCGATGGTAATACTACCAACGTAGTGGAGTTGCGCCTGCGTGATCCTAACCCTGTGAATTTTAGACTTTAAAATTTCAATATGCATTTGGTTGTTCTGTCTCCTCCTTAAGAAAGATATTGTCTATTAGTCTTACCCCTTCCACGTACCCGGCGATAAACAGCGACACGGGTGCGCCATCATCATCAACACGTTCAACAGGCTGCAGGGTTTCACGATTTACAACTTCAAAGTACTCCAAAGACGCTCCAGCTGTCTTTTTAGTCTCCAACTCCACGGAAATTCTTACCTCAGCTACCGATTTCCCTTGCAGCAGCGCCTGCCGGGCATTTATAAGCATTCGGTTAAATACCACTGCTTTTTTCCTTCCTTCAGCGCTCAGCCTCAAATTTCGCGACGACATTGCCAGGCCATCGGGCTCTCGTACCGTGGCCACCGGCACCACCTGGATGTTGAACGCCAGATCGGCCACCAGCTGTTTGATGATGAGATACTGCTGCCAGTCTTTTTGCCCAAAGTACGCTTTGTGCGCAGGTACTAAATGAAAAAGCTTGGCTACCACCAGCGCCACTCCTTCGAAATGCCCCGGCCTGAAAGCCCCTTCCATACCATGCTGCAGGGAGGGGAACGCTATTTTTACCAGCGGAGAGGCGGGGTACATTTCACTAGAGGCGGGAGTAAAAACCATGTGGCATCCCAGCTTCTTTAATCTGCCGATGTCTTCCTCCAGCTTGTTGGGGTATTTCTCGAAGTCGGCAGCGTTGTTGAATTGCGCAGGGTTCACAAAGATGCTCACCACCGTAATGTCGGTCTGCGCCAGCGATGTTTTGATCAGTTGCTCATGCCCCTGGTGGAGTGCACCCATGGTAGGAACAAAACCAATTTTTTTTCCGGCTTCCCTCAGCGAAAGCACTCTCTCTCTGATGTCGGCCAAGGCTGTGAATATCTCCACCTTGCTGAATATGAATAAGCTAAAGGGGAGCAAAACTAAGTTATAAAAGGGAATTTGTATTGAAAGCATCTGAAAATTTTGTACTTTTGTGCCTCCGTTTGTTCTATCAATTTAAATTCATACCCTTATGTCAAAACTTCGCATTCTTTATGTAGCCAGCGAAATCAACCCCTTCCTCCAAACCACCCAAGTAGCCGAGTTTGTAAGAAAACTGCCTCAGGCTATGCAGGAAAGAGGGATGGAGATCAGGATCTTGGTGCCGAGGTTTGGGCTTATTAATGAGCGTAAAAACAGGCTGCATGAGGTTGTACGGCTGTCGGGCATAAACATTGCCGTGGGCGATGAAGAGAAGCCGCTTGTAATTAAAGTTGCTTCGATTCCTAATGCAAAACTGCAGGTGTATTTCATTGACAATGAAGATTATTTTCACCGGAAGTCTGTTTTCCACGACAAGGAAGACAGGTTTTACGAGGATAACGATGAAAGGGCCATCTTCTTTTGCAAGGGCGTGCTCGAAACCGTTAAAAAACTGGGATGGGCACCCGACATTATCCATTGCAACGACTGGATGACGAGCCTGATTCCTTTGTATGCTAAAACAACTTATAAGAACGATCCCATCTTTCAGACTGCAAAGTGTGTCTTCACTATATACGACAATGCATTTAACTTTAAGTTTGGAGATAACTTGCTTGAGAAAGTAAAGATGATTGACATTGAAGACAGCATGCTAAGTCATTTGAAAACAGCCGATTACAACGGATTTATTAAAATGGCCGTGGAATATTCAGATGCTGTGATCCGCGGGGAGGAAGAAACCAACGAAAGTTTGAAGAACCTTACCGCCGAACTCTCCAAAGAAAAGAAAATTAATGTTATTTCGGACGACGAAAACTTCTTAGACAGACACTATACACTATATAATGAACTTGCAGGGTAGGGTAGTAATATCAGGGCTGCTGTTTTTGGCAACCCTGATATTTTTTAGTTGCGAAAACCCAAGCGCTATTGGGTTAGAGTTAAATCCAAACGAAAATAATGTAGGTGTTTATGAGAAGGAGTTTACGCTGCCTTCCTCGGTAATACTCAACGACAGTATCAATACATCGCTGGACAGCCGGCTGATGGTTGGCAGGTTTAAAGATCCATTTTTTGGTGAGGTCGTTACGAAGTCATTTTCGCAGGTTACCAGAGACGGTGAGTTTGTGGGGATCAACACCAAAGGTGTGCTTGATTCCATCCAATTCAATTTTGAAGTGGCCTATGTACACGGGGAGTATGGTGCCTTCTTCCAGACTGTTAGCGTTCATCAGCTTACCGATACCTTGTTTGCCGGCCTGAGGTACTTTGCCGACGACACCACAAAGTATAACAGCAGAAATGCCGTAGCCTCCAAAACATTTATCTATTCGCCAAGCAAAGACACCATTCTGCGCATGAAGGCCGAACCTTTCTGGGCTGCTGAAATCTTCAATAAGGTGCTGGACGGCACAGACGTAAACGAGCTGAGAAATGACATTAAAGGATTTGCACTGATACCGGGAAAGAACAACACTTTTGTGTTTGGCTTCGACCCGGCCAAGTCTTACCTCAGTATGCACTATCATACCGAAACAGCCGACTCGCTTGAATATCGCCTCACCTTTAGCAATGCAGAGGCAAGGTATACCAACATTGTGGTGGACAGAACCGGCACCGAGCTGGAAGGTTTGAGCGAAGCCGGAGATGAAATTGTTCCCCCTTCAGGCAAGGTGTATGTGCAGCCGGGCACGGGCATTCACACAAAGATCTCGCTTGAACCGGTAAGAAACTTCGTCGATTCGCTCGGCCATATAGTGGTGAACAGGGCGGAGCTGATTATCGGCCCCAACGACCCCCTCACCTCGCTTGAGTATTACATCAAGCCCCCCAGCACTCTTGCGTTTATCAGAAGCGACAGTGCCGCTATCAAGTTTTGGTCTTATTACTACACCAATATTGACAACCTCTGGAAGTATGTGGTGATGAGCGACCCCGGATATCAAAACGGGCAACAGGGTACGCAATTGAAGCTGTTTTCGAACGTAGATACCACCGGTACCTACAAGAGCGTACCTACGCTGTTTACGCAGTACTTAAGAGATGACCTCATAGACATTAAGGACCTGGTGCTGTATCCTACCGATCACACGAGCCTTAACCGATTCATTATACCCGCTGACAAGATCCGTTTCAAAATTTTTTACACTAATCTTGATTAACAATGTGTGGGATTGTTGCTTATAAGGGCTCTCAGCAGGCCCTTCCAATACTTATTAAAGGCCTTAAAAGACTGGAATACCGCGGCTACGACAGTGCCGGGGTGGCTTTGTACAACAACCAAACAGCCGACCTGCAGATATACAAGAAGCAGGGAAAGGTAAAGGAACTGGAGAATCTCATCAATAACCAAAGCCCTGCCTCCCAAATCGGCATGGGCCACACCCGGTGGGCTACCCATGGCGAACCCAATGATGTGAATGCTCACCCCCACCCGTCGTTCAAAGGCCGGCTTGCCGTGGTGCACAATGGTATTATTGAAAACTATGCCTCCATTAAGATCGAGCTTGAAAACAAAGGGTATGCTTTTAAAAGCCAAACAGACACCGAAGTGCTGTCGTCGTTTGTCGAATACATTATCGACTCCGAAGGCTGCTCCGTAGAGGAGGGCGTTCGCATTGCCCTTACGCGGGTGGTGGGCGCCTACGCCATCGTGGTAATGTCGAAAGACGCACCCGACACTCTTATAGCGGCCAGAAAAGGCAGCCCGCTGGTAATTGGCATTGGCGACAACGAATTTTTTCTTGCTTCCGACGCCACACCCATAGTAGAATACACCAAGCAGGTAGTGTACCTCAACGACGAAGAGCTGGCGGTTATCAACGGGCAGCTGACTATCAAGAGCCTTGAGGACGTGGAGCAAACGCCGCTGGTGCATAAGCTGGACCTCGACCTGGAAGCGATAGAAAAAGGCGGGTATGAGCACTTTATGCTCAAAGAGATTTTTGAACAACCCAACTCCATTGCCGACTGTATGCGGGGGCGCCTGCGTGCCGACGAAGGCGAGCTGGTGCTGGGCGGCATAAGGGAATATGCCACGGCACTTACCAATGCCGAAAGGATTGTGATCGTGGCTTGCGGCACCTCGTGGCATGCCGGCCTTGTGGCGGAGTACATCATCGAAGACCTTTGCCGCATCCCGGTGGAAGTTGAGTACGCATCGGAGTTCCGCTACCGCAACCCCATAATCAAAGAAGGTGATATAGTAATCGCCATATCGCAGTCGGGTGAAACTGCCGACACGCTGGCTGCCCTGGAGCTAGCCAAGTCGAAGGGGGCCATTATACTGGGGGTGGTAAACGCCGTGGGTTCTTCCATTTCGCGCATCACACACGAAGGAGCTTACCTGCACGCCGGCCCCGAAATTGGAGTGGCGAGTACCAAAGCATTTACCGCGCAACTCACCGTTTTGGCAATGATTGCGCTCAGAATTGCCGAGCAGAAAGGCACCATTACCCAGAGAAAATACCACGAGCTACTGGTTGAGCTGGAGAGTATTCCCGCCAAGGTAAAAAAAGCGCTGGAGGTAAACGACCGTATCAAGGAAATATCGTGGCTGTTTAAGGATGCCCGCAATTTTATTTACCTCGGCAGGGGCTACAATTTTCCCGTGGCGCTGGAGGGGGCGCTCAAGCTCAAAGAGATTTCGTACATCCATGCGGAGGGATACCCCGCCGCGGAAATGAAGCACGGCCCTATCGCACTTATTGACGAAGAAATGCCTGTGGTGTTTATCGCCACCAGAGACTCTTCGTACGAGAAGGTGGTATCCAACATACAGGAGGTGAAGGCCCGCAAAGGCAGGGTAATTGCAATCGTAACAGAAGGTGAGGAAACCATTAAGAAAATGGCTGATTTCGTAATTGAAGTACCCAACACACACGAGGCACTGATGCCGCTGGTGTCGGTAGTGCCGCTGCAGCTGTTGAGTTACCACATTGCGGTGATGAGAGGCTGCAATGTAGACCAGCCCCGCAACCTGGCCAAATCAGTAACTGTAGAATAACATGAAGCAAATAGTACATACTACCGCCGCACCCGCACCTATCGGGCCCTACAGCCAGGCGGTAAGGTTCGGCAATCTTGTTTTCGTTTCCGGCCAGGTGGCCATCAATCCCGCTACCGGGCAGTTTGAGGCCGGCGACGTACGCTCCCAAACACGGCTGGTGATGGAAAACCTGAAGGCTATTTTAACGGCCGAAAAGCTCACGTTCGCTCACGTGCTCAAGTGTAGTATCTTCATCAAAAACATGAATGATTTTCCCGTAATCAACGAGGTTTACGGAGGTTATTTTGAGAAAGATCCTCCTGCAAGGGAAACGGTAGAAGTGGCCAGGCTGCCCAAAGATGCCCTGGTGGAGATTTCGCTGGTGGCCGGCGTGCAGTAATGCGGCTGATCCCTTTCGAACGGGAAACGATGGTACTGCCGGCAGATGGCGCAACGGTAATGGCGTTCGTTCGGCAGAAAACACAAACCACGGCTGAAGAAGCAACGGGCAGGGTTTTCAAAGGGGTGGTAGGGCCGGACACCTTTACCGTTACGCTACGGGTAACCCGGGCGCAGATTATGATACCGCAGGTTCGCGGTGAGGTAGCCGATACGTCGACCGGCTGCATCCTTTTTCTTACCTACCGGTTTTTCCCCAACACCAATTTCTTCCTGGCTTTCTGGACGGTGGTGTCGTTTCTCCTCGCACTTGTTTTTCTTGGCCCAGCCGGCAACTACTTGTATGGCTGCCTGGCGCTGGCGTTTTGCATCGGCAACTACGCGGTGGCGCTGGCGAATTTTTCCATTCATCGAAAGCAGATAAAAGCAGCGCTGGAAGGGGTTTTGAGTTCTGAGTTTTGAGTTCTGAGTTTGGAGTTTGGAGTTCTGAGTTTGGGCAGGCTGGAGGTTGGAGGCTGGAGGCTGGAGGTTGGAAGCTGGAAGCTGGAAGTTGGAGGTTCGAGGTTGGGAACATGCAGA
Source organism: uncultured Imperialibacter sp. (assembly GCA_965651695.1). Lineage (GTDB taxonomy): Bacteria > Bacteroidota > Bacteroidia > Cytophagales > Cyclobacteriaceae > Imperialibacter. Next base: position 13,741 of record CBFGTI010000109.1, read on the forward strand.
GCGAGGAGCACAGCAGGAGGTGGTGGGTGGCAGTGTAGTGCTGATTTCGTTCATGCGATACAATCGCAAACCTCGTGCATCCCCGTTACAAACGGGGATGATGAGGATAGCGGCGCGGCTTTTTCTTGCCGGAGGAATAAATACCTGATTGACTAAGGATGCCACCAATAAGCAGCTGAGGAAAGAGAAAATACCTATCTCTCCCCAAACTCTACCCTGAATCCGCCGGCCGGTAGAAATGGCGTGGCATGATAAGGCTGTTCGTTTACATTGTTGGGGTATTGCGAACCATACTGGTAAGACCTGCCCTGCACATTTTTGGCATTCAGCGCGTTCCAAACCTCTATAAATGAACCCATCCGCATTTTACCTGTATCAATGTATCTCCACTCAAGCCTGACATTAAGGTTGAGGTAATCGGAATTTCGCAGCGATAGCGGCTCGCCAGATACGGGCGTCCAGCCGGCGCCTGTGTCGATTGCTCCCGTTACAGGAGTGTAGGGCGTTCCGTCGGCATACCTGAAATTGAGCTGTACCAGTGCCGGTACGTACCATTGCATGGGCGTTTTGCTAAAATAGTACTCGGCCACCAGGTTAAAGATGTGACGCTGGTCGAACTCAAAGTCTTTCACCTCATCCAGCAGGGGTATTTTTCGCTCGCTGTGCGACAGCGAATAAGCGACCCAGCCCCGCAGCTTGCCTTTCTCTTTTCTGATAAACAGCTCTATGCCCCTGGCAGTACCTTCTCCGTCGTTGGAGTAGTTGAGCTGCTCATCATAGTACACCAGGTTTTGGTAGTCCTTGTGGTATGCCTCTATCCACCCGTACAGATGGTTGGCAAAGCGGTGCTCGTAGCCGGCTATGTAGTGAATAGCCCTGCTTGAGCTAAGTTCCTGGTTTCCCTCCGAGCCGGGGAACTGGCTGTAAATACCCGTAGAAAACCGCAGCTTACTTTTTTCTGTCAGCTGGTAATTAAGAGCCAGGCGGGGCGAAATATTCGAGTAGTTGCGGCGCGGGTTCTGGTCCACTCTCAGGCCCATATTAATTCCCAGGCGTGGCAGCGGATTTCCGTCGTACAAAGCGTAGGCGCTTCGAATCGCCTCACCCCTGTCGTGCACGTCAATCTCCCTTAAGGTAACGGTAGTATCGTTGGGGTCTGTTTGCAGCGGATCGATGGGGAAATTGCCATTGAAGTCGAAAGAGCCGTACTGCCATTCGAAGCCGGTCTTGAGCTTGTGCTTGTTGGAAACAAACCAGGTGAAGTCGTCGCGCAGGCCGGTTTGCCACGCATCGATGTTAAGATAAACATTGCTGCCAATGCTGGAGGTGTTGTTGTTGAGTGTATTGGTAACGGAGAGCTTGTTGTAAAACCCCGAACCGATGGCGCTTTTGAGCTGGAGGCTCTGAAAATGGTTTTTTCCACCACCTACAATCTTGTTCGGAAGCCCCGGCTGCTGGTCGGCTGCTATAAAATCGACTGACTCGGTGGAGCTGAGGCCGCTGAGGGCCAGCTTGCTTTTTTGGGTTACATTGTAGCTGACCTTGTAAGTTACGTCGCCGAACGACACCACGGGAAACTCCGCAGACTCATCCAAAAACAGGTCGAGGTAAGTTCTTCGCACCGCTACCAGGGCCGACAGCTTCTCTTTCACTATGGGCCCTTCCACCAGCGCGGCGGCATTGTAAAACCCCACGGAGGCGTTCCCCTTGTAGTTTTCGAAATCACCGTCGCGGGTTTGCACGTTCATTACCGACGACATGTGGTTGCCGTACATGGCCGAAAAACCACCTGTGAGCAGCTCGATGCTCTCTACGGCATCGGTATTAATGATTGATTTTTGCCCGCCAAAGTAGTAGGGAAAGTGCACTTTGTTGTTGTCCATCAGGAACAGGTTTTCGTCGGGAGCCCCGCCCCGTATGTACAGCTGCGAGGGGCTGAACAGATCGCCACCCCTGCCTACACCCGGAAGCGTTGCCAGTGTCCGCAGCGGGTCTTCGGTTAGCCCCTGGCTGGTTTGCAAAGCCCTTGGTCTAAACGACACGTTGCTGATGGCGGTTCTTTCCGTTACCCTTTCGGCCACTACTTCCAGCGCTTCCAGCTGCATGGGCTGCTCTTTGAGCCGGAATGAAATGGCCGGGTTAGCTCCGCCGACTTCAACGGGAACAGTGTCGGCTTCAAAGCCAAGAAGAGAGGCCACAAGCTGAAACCTGCCTTCGGCCACCCCGGTTATTTCATATTTGCCATTGAAATTGGTAACTCCTCCCTGGAACGTCTCCTGTATGAAGACTGCTGCGCCAATAAGGGGCTCCCCGTTGGTATCGGTGACATCGCCGGAAATGGTAAACTTTTGCCGGGCCGATGCCTGGTGAACCAACAGCACTAATAAGGTAAACTGAAAAAGTTTTTTCATTACTGATAAAAAGTATTGAGTGATTAAAAATTTACGATCTAAAGAATCAGGAAAAACACCGCATCCCGTATCACGAGTTTACCCGCTAATCAGGCAGCCTACCCTAAATCATCATCTGTTTTAGTCCTTTCGGGCTAAAACCGCAAGTTTTTGACACGTGCCTTCTCACGAGGTGTGCACACACCAGGGCGTCGTGTTGAGGCTTTTACCTGCATGACGAGTATGACGTTGAAGAATTGCCGCCCTTGTGTACGGGCCTTTCGTCTGGATCGACTTTTTCATTACTCCCGCCCCGTAGCTAATCGGGGTGAGAATTTTCCGGCTTTTGGCTATGTCTGCCGGGTTGTATAAGACAAAGTATGGCAGCGACGCAAGTACTATGCCAGTTTTGAGTTCGGAGTTTTTAGTTTGGAGTTTTTAGTTCTGAGTTCTGAGTTCTGAGTTTTTAGTTCTGAGTTTCTGAGTTCTTAGGTGGAGGCTGGAGGTTGGAGGCTGGAGGTTGGAGGCTGGAATGATTCGTTCATGCGATACAATCGCAAACCTCGTGTATCCCCGTTACAAACGGGGAGGATGGGATTAGAGGCTCGAGGCTGGAAACATGCTGGGCGAGCAGCCGCAGCGGTGGGTTTTTAGTTCTGAGTTTCTGAGTTCTGAGTTCTGAGTTTTTAGTTCTGAGTTTCTGAGTTCTTAGGTGGAGGCTGGAGGTTCGGGGTTGGAGGTTGGAGGCTGGAATGATTCGTTCATGCGATGCAATCGCAAACCCCGGCATCCCCCGTTACAAGCCGGGATGATGGGGCAGTTTCCTTAACGGCAGTGTAGCTAAAGGCAATCAGAGCAATTGTATCAGCTGTTATTATTCCGCTGCCGGAACCCTACCGTTTTTCGTGGCACTGCCTCTTCCCGGATGAGCTGCTTTAGGTAGGCAAATATTTGCCTGATGTTTTCGTCGTGATTCGAAATCTTCGATTCAAGCTTATTCATCTTTATCAGAAGATCTTGGTGGGTCAGTAGCATCTCCCTCATTTTTATGAAAATCCTGATAATTTGGATGTTTACCGCGATAGCCCTTTTACTGTTGACGACATTTGACAACATTAAAACGCCATGCTCGGTAAAGGCAAACGGAAGATATTTGGCGTGTTGGCCTCTACTTTTGTTTAAGGACGCAAATTGCGACCTTAAACGTTGATGCTCAGCCGTCGTCAACTGAAACATAAAGTCATCCGGAAAGCGTTCCCTATTCCGCCTTACCTGCTCTTTCAATCGTTTGGTTTCGATACCGTACAACTCCGCCAGATCTGCGTCAATCATCACTTTTTGGTCCCGTATCAGGTAAATCTTATTCATTACCACCTCGTCGGGCACTGTCGGTTTATTATTGTTCATTTCACCCATAGCTGCTCGTTTCTTTGGTTTACCTGTTCCTGATAATGGTAAGCGCTCCCTGGTATTTTCTGTTGGAGGCGGAGAAGGTGATGAGGTAGAAGTAGGTGCCATCCGCCTGTTTTCAGCGTTGCAACACCCTAGAAATTTCGTTGAATGATGTTGTATAACT
>CBFGTI010000110.1:0-17670 GCA_965651695.1 uncultured Imperialibacter sp.
GATTCGTCTCTGTTTTCGGAAGGATAAAGTGCTACAAGACCTGCGGGTAAATCGAATTTAAATTCTGATAATTTCATTTAATATTACGGTATTAAACAGTGTGGGTAACAGTGAGGATATTTTAGATAAAGGTCGCAAAGATAGCGAAAGTTTCAGAGAGTTGTAATTATTTCTAATGTTTGTCTACTCATAAAAGAAAAAGCCGTGCAAGTCATTCGCCTCACCTTAGAAAGTTTCCGCTTCGCATGGAATGCGCTGAAGTCTAACTTATTGAGAACCACCCTGTCGTTGCTTGGTGTAACTATAGGTATTTTTGCCATCATCGCCGTTTTTACGATTGTAGACAGCCTTGAAAACAGCATCAAAAGCAGTCTCAACTTTTTGGGCTCCAACAATATCAACGTAGAGAAATGGCCGTATGGATTAGGCGATGGCCCTTATCCCTGGTGGAAGTATATGAAAAGGCCGCAAGCCACCTACGAAGAATATGAGTTTTTGGCCACCAATGCCAAAAATTACCTTGCCATCACGATAGCCGCCTACCGCGATAATGTGGTAATAAAGCAAAAAAACAACTCGACCCGCGGCACAATGATCGGGGCTGCATTTGCACATAAAGATGTATATGAGATACCGATTGAGCGTGGCAGGTACTTCACACAGATTGAAACTAACTCGGCACGCAACGTGGCAATAATCGGCAGCCGGGTAGCGAGAGATCTTTTCCCCAATAGCGATCCGCTGGGAAAGGAGGTCTCTATCCGGGGACTGAAGTACCATGTAATTGGCCTTATTAAAGAAGAAGGCGAGGCTTTCCTTGGCGGCATGCCTAGCAACGACGACAATATTTACGTGCCCTATAAGTCGATGATGAAGGTGTACTACAGCGGGGCCAGGGACGGCCTTGAAAGCTCTATTACCGCCAAAGGTCGCCCTTCAGACATCGGGCTCATTGAGCTTGAAAATGAATTGAAAGGCCTGATGCGAATAAAACGGGGATTGAAGCCGGCGCAGGAAGATAATTTTGCACTTAACCGCCCCGAAGCAATTGTAAACTTTATAGGCTCAGCATTCGACGTCTTGAGCGTGGCAGGGTGGGTAATAGGAAGCTTTTCGATATTGGTTGGTGGGTTTGGTATTGCCAACATCATGTTTGTGTCAGTAAAAGAGCGCACCAACATCATAGGAATACAAAAGTCGCTTGGCGCAAAAAATTACTTCATACTTTTCCAGTTTTTGTTCGAAGCCATTTTCCTGAGCATCATCGGCGGAGGAACGGGCATCTTGTTTGTTTACCTGCTGTCGTTTGTCAGCCTGGGGTCCCTTGAGTTGCAGCTTTCTGTAGGCAACATCGTTCTCGGCCTCGGCGTGTCGGCAGTAATTGGCATGGTATCCGGCATTATACCAGCAGCTACAGCCTCCCGGCTCGATCCGGTGATCGCCATTCGAACGCAATAATTCATTTGAGTACATACTATCTTGAAAAATTCCAATATTTTATTGGAAGGTTACCTTTTGCAGCTAATCCGGATAAAGGAAAGTAGAGGCAAATAGCGGTTGCGCATGCCTCTCCGACAAATTGCGCATTTAGGAGCCGGTCTGACGATAAGTTTAGTACAATTATTTTGGCAAATAATACTAAAACACAGAACCTAAGTGCACTTCAGCCGTAAAAGACATAGTTTTCAACCACTAAATAAGAAGCCTGATCACTTTGGCGGGTTTCAGTTTCAGTTAAACCTTATTTTCAGTTAAGAATCAAGTAACATGCAGTACCTCATTTGGCACAACGAAGTAAAAGGAAGTATCGACGCCGGCACCAACGATCAGTTTTGGTATTTTTCGAACACTTACGGCATTGATGAAGATACGGCTGTGCTGTATCAGTTTTCTGCTGATGAATACGACATGTTCGAAAAAATTGCCAGAAAGCTGCAAGCGGTTCGCCTTGATGAAGAAGTAACTGCGTTGGCGAGCGCCTAGCATCTGCAGGCCTGCTTTACTCACTCCCGACCTTTTCTCTTGGGTGGTCTTCTCCTGAGGCAACTCTTTATCGTCGTAACCTGTTCCATTATCTGTTCGCGCTAATTTTTAAGCGCCAGGCATACCCGTCATTCCCATGTCAAAGGAGAAAATAATTTTATATACACTCGCTGCAATTAATTTTGCCCATATAATGGACTTCATGATCATTATGCCACTAGGCGATATGCTCATGAAGGAGTTTGCTATTACCCCACAGCAATTTAGCCTCATTGTTTCCAGCTACACGTTTACGGCTGGCATTTGTGGTTTTGTTGCCGCTTTCTTCATCGACAGGTTCGACCGCCGCAGCGCCCTGCTGTTTTTAAATGCGGGGTTTGTGGCCGGTACACTTGCGTGTGCATTGGCCCCAACTTACCTGCCACTCCTTATTGCCCGCAGCCTCACCGGCGCATTTGGTGGGGTCCTTGGCGCCCTGCTCCTATCAGTAGTGGCCGACGTGGTACCTGAGGAACGACGTGGCCGGGGTATGGGCGTGGTAATGGCCGCATTCTCCGTTGCTTCTGTAGCAGGGGTGCCCTTCGGGTACTTTCTGGCGCAGAAGTTTAGCTGGCATGCGCCGTTTTTACTTCTTGCCGGGCTTGGCCTTATAATTTCATGGGCCATTTACCGGTACATTCCTTCTCTGCGAGCGCACATGGTAAAAAAATCGGAGCGGCCCGGTATAAAAAAAGTGCTTACCAATGCGATATCGTTGCCTAATCAGCAGTTGGCGCTGATTTTCATGATGATGATGATGCTTGGGCAGTTTTCTATAATCCCCTTTATAGCTCCTTACATGATTCGCAACGTTGGCTTTGAGGGCGATCAGGTTACTTATATTTACCTGGTAGGGGGAGCATTAACGATCTTTACATCGCCGCTTGTTGGCAAGCTGGCAGATAAGTATGGGAAAAAACTTGTGTTTACGATTAGTGCAACGCTGGGGCTTATCCCGATCTTTCTAATCACGCACATGCCGCCCGTACCGGTAGTGGCTGCACTCGTGGTTACTGGGCTGTTTTTTGTATTGGCCGGTGGTAGGATGATTCCCGCAATGGCAATGATTACCTCTTCGGTGAAGCCACAAAACAGGGGGAGTTTTATGAGCATTAACTCCTCTGTGCAGCAGCTTTCGTCCGGTTTAGCGTCTATTATCGCCGGCCTTATCGTGATCGATCAGGGTGGGACTTTGGAACGGTACAACTACGTAGGCTACTTTGCCATCGTTATTACCATTGTCTGCATTTTACTGGGCCAAAAAATTAAATCAGTTGAGTCAGCCGGAAACGCTCCTGCTATGAAGGAAGAGCAAAAGGAGCTGGCAAAGGCTTAACCGATTTTTGGTGAAGGAGGTGCTGGCTCAATTAATTCCCGCCACCCTTCAGCCGGTCTCGCCGGGTCTTTTGATAACAAGCCGTTCTCTTAAAAGCCATTGGAAGGCACCCGGTCTGTGAACCAACGGGTGCTTTTGCCTCAACACAATAGCATCAGGAAATATCGCCGGAGCAACCTTTGAAATCCTACTTAAACTTCGGATGCTTCAATCCCGGGAAGTTCTTCTCGAAAAAGTCTCCATACTGCTTTATGATCTGTGGCATTTCTTTCCTTAGCCAAATTATCCCTATCAGGTTGGGAATGGTCATCAACGCAATGGTGATGCCCGACAGCGTCCATATGATAGTAGTATCGGTAAAAGAGGCAAAGAAAAACGCAATCGTGTAAATCACGTGGTAGGGCATCACCGATTTGGGACCAAGCAGAAAAGTCATGGCCCTGTCGCCATAGTAAGACCAGGAAATGGCTGTGCTGAAAGCAAAAAGCAGCAAGCCAATGGCCACTATATACTGACCAAAGTCGCCAAAGTAGCTTCTGGTAAAAGCCACTGTGGTAAGCGGCGCACTGTGTAGCAGGGATTTCCCTGTAACCGAAATATCGGGCGCATAGTTGACGAGGTTGCCATTGGCAACAGTAAGCGGACCGGTGTATGGCGCGCCTGCTTTTAGCACCGTTACCTCCTCGGCAATCGAGCGGGCATGCAGTACCGAGAGGTTATTAGTGATCGTTCCGTTCTCCACATTCAACTCGCCATTGTACAGCGCCACCGGCTCCTTACCCGAAAGGTGACCGAACAGCAACTCCCGGTCCTGATCGTTCTTGTCGTCATATGTCCGTGTTAAAACCGACATATCGGTTTGCTGGAAAACGTTTTGATGCTTTTCGTTCCACACTCCGCTGGAAAGCAGCACAAGGCCGGTAACTGTACAGATAATGATGGTGTCGATGAAGGGCTCGAGAATAGCCACCATTCCCTCGGATAGCGGCTCGTTGGCTTTGGCCGAGGCATGCGCAATGGGAGCAGAACCCTGACCGGCCTCATTTGAGAACAGACCGCGGTTTACGCCACGGTTAAATGCATAGGCCAGCGTAGCTCCGAGGAAACCACCTGTGGCAGCGCTTCCGGTAAATATGTCGGAAAAAATGGCAACGAAAGATGGAACGATATTTCCCGCGTTGTAGAAAATAACGGCAAATGCGCCGATAAAATAGATGATGGCCATGGCCGGCACCAGCTTGGAGGTAACGGCGGCTATTCGCTTTATACCCCCGATAATTACCAGCCCAAGAAATACGGACAGAACCAGCCCGGTAATCCAGTGCTCAATACCAAAGGTGGCAAACACCGAATTTGAAATACTATTGATTTGCGGAAGGCTACCTGTGCCAAATGAAGAAAGTACCGTGGCAATGGCAAATAAAACCGCCACCCACTTCAGGCTCACTTTGTTTCCGAACAGGGTAAAATTGGCGTTCTTCATATAATACATAGGCCCACCTGCCTGTGTACCGTCGGCTGTGGTTTCCCTGTATTTGTGAGACAGCGTAACTTCCACAAACTTGGTTGTCATGCCCAATGCCGCAGTCATCAGCATCCAGAACAGCGCCGCTGGCCCTCCAAGGTGGATAGCCAACGCCACCCCAGCAATATTGCCCGTGCCTACCGTGCCCGAAAGCGCCGTTGCAAGTGCCTGAAAATGAGATGTGTCACCGGGGAGATCGCTTCTGTCGTACTTGCCACTAACTACACGAAGTGCATGCCGGAAAAAACGGATTTGGGGAAAGCGCAGATAAACAGTAAAAAAGAGGCCTGTTCCTAACAGGAAATACACAAACCAGTCGGCACTGCCTATAAAACTGTCAATTAATACTAAAAAATCGTTGATCTGCTGCATCATAATGAATGAGTTAAGTCGTAGAGTCCCCGTCGGGATTTTTTACAATCGACAAAAATAAGAATAATACCTTGCGGCAAAAGCAGATCATGAAAAGGAATAGGTAATTAAATGCAAATGGCAGGCCGGACCCCGTAGGATCGCGAAACCTGCCATCGCTCACCAGCCAACTTGGTGTTTGTCAGGATTTTTTTCTGCTGTCGTTAAAATATTCGGCGGTAGCTTGTGCGAGTGATTGCAGCATGGTATCGAAACCCGCAAAATCCAGCTTTTCCGTTCCCGGTTTTTTCTTATTTACGTTTAGAATGGGTGCCTCCGGGTTCACTCTCGTGCCGCAGTAGAATAATCCCGTGGCGTGAGGTATTACCCCGTGCTTCGAAACATTTCCTTCAGGCATAGTGGGATTAGGCCCAAACGTGAGCATGGTGGCATTTACCAGCTCAATTTTGGAATCTTTTGGTGCAAAGCATGTCATGTAAACCACCATTACGGCGTCAACCTCCAGCTTGGTGGCGAGGTCGTACCCAAGAGAGGCCGTCATTTTGGTGTCCTTATTAAAAAGAAAGGCATTATTGTCGGCTACTTTTGAACTCCTCACGGCAAAAAGCCCTTTTACCTCATAGTTTGCATAAGGCTCGTTTACAACGTCGGCGATAATAAAGCCCTCGGGTGTGCCGTAGGCCTGTTGGTGACTGCCGCTGTTCATTTTACGGGTCCAGTCGGAGAACCCTTCATGGTCAACCTCAAACTTTTCAAAGTAAGATTTCTTTTCTTCTGTATCGAGGTATTCGCCCGGCAATAGAAGGTCGATACCGGCTTTAGCCAGTTCTTCTTTCATCGCGCCGTATCCGGTTTCCAGCGCTCCCGCAGCAATAATGGGAGCAAACCCGCCCGTATTCCTGTACTTGTAGTTGGTAATGTGGTGGGTGGTAGTGGAGTAAGAAAACGTTTTTGTAAATCCAGGATCAAAAACAAAAAAGGATACAAGGGCAACCTTGAGTCTGTCTTTTTCCAGTAGGCCCACATTGGCACTGAACCCTTTGCCGTTTTTGGAGTTTCTCCCCTCCTTGGGAAAATCCATCAAAACCTTCATTTTGGCATCGGGCAGTTCAGTTTGGGAATAGCCGACATGACAAACCGCCAGGATGGCGAGAATAATAACAAAGTTTTTTTTCATGGCTGTATGAGTTTGGTATGGTACAAACCTACTATGCATCAGCTAGTTACAAATCAGTATTAGTACCCAATTTTTCATCCGTACAAGTACGGATCTATAGCTGAACAAGGCCGCTTCGGACGGCATATTTGATGAGTCCGACAACTGTTTTTGCCTGAGTCTTTTCAAGAAGGTTTTGCCGATAAGTATCCACCGTGCGCTTGGAAATACAGAGTTGGCCGGCGATCTCTTCGCTTGTGAGCTCGTTCATTATGAGTGTAAGCACCGCCTTTTCCCTTGCGGTGAGCTCCTCCGCCAAGCGGGTGTCTGCTACTGAAGGGGGGCGCGCTCCATCAGTTTTTTTGATCAGGGTCTTTATTACGTCTTTTCCGTAGTAGGTGCTTCCACCGGCTATAGCTTCGATGGCCTGAAAGATTTCTTCCTTGCCAGAGTTTTTCAGGATATACCCTTCCGATTCGGCCGCCAGCGCTTCCGACACAGTTGACCTGTCGTGATGCATAGTGAGCAGCAGGGTCTTTATTTCAGGCCGGCGTTGCTTTACCTCCATTATAAGCTGTACGCCGTTAAGTTGCGGCATGCTGAAATCAGTAATGAGCAGATCTGCAGCGATCGTCGGAAGCTCGTCCAAAAATTTGAGCGGATTGCTCGCCATTCCGGCAATTTCCACGGCAGGGTGCTGCGATAGCAGGGAGCTCAGCCCATCCAGTAGCATCAGATGGTCATCCACAAGGCAAATGCGCACCCGCTCCATTACGAAGCCAGGTTGAGGTGTACCCGGGTGCCGATTGAAGGCTGCGATTTTACGTCGATTTGACCGTTCAGCATTTCCACGCGGGAATAGATGCTTTTCCATCCGATTCCACTACTCTGGCTAATAATGGAGGTGTCGAAGCCGGCGCCATTGTCTGAGATGGAAATGTCTAAGCCGCCCTTCACACTTCGGGATACGCTCAGGTTTATATCAGTCGCTCCTGAGTACTTGAGCGAGTTGTTCAGCAACTCCTGGATGATCCTGTAGAGGGCGATGGCCTTTTCAGTCTCAATATTTAGGCCGTTGTCCCAGTCTCCTACCAGGTGCACGCACACCTTTCCCGACGAATTGATTTTATCGACCGTGTCTTTGATTGCATCGGAAAATCCACCGCCCATCAGCGACTTGGGCATCATGTTGTGAGATATGTTTCGTATCTCGCTAATGGCGTCGTTGAGCAATTTCGCAGAATTGCGGAGTGGCTTCTCAAGCTTCTCGGCCACGCTACCCTCCAGGATAGACAGGTTGAGCCGTGCCGCAGTTAATACCTGCCCAATACCATCGTGGAGTTCCTGGGCAATTCTCTTTCGTTCTTTTTCCTCGGTTTCTATCACCGACCTGAACCGCTCCTGCTGCAGCCGCTTTTTCTCTTCCGTTTCCTTTATTCGCTGCCTGTACCTGAACAGTACAAATGCAATGCTTACCACGGCGATTCCCAATATGATCAGCAGCAGCATGGTAATTGTCAGCTGGCGCATCTGATCTACTTCCAGATCTTTGATGCTGGCTTCAGCCTTTAGCAGCTGAATCTGCTGCTCTTTCTTTTCGGTTTCGTATTGTGTTTGCAGCTCGGCAATGGCCCGTGTTCTGTCTTTACGGAGGAGCGAGTCGTTGACGGTGGTATACATTTTCCAGGCATTGAGCGCTTCTGGCAGGTTGCCAAGGGCCTCGTTGGCAAGCGCTCTGGATTTGCTCGAAAGCCGCACCTCATCCGCAGCCCCGGTTTTGCAGGCCAGCTGGTAGCTTTTTTCGGCGTAAGCCAATGCTTCGGTAAATCTCTTAGTGGCGTAGCATACTTCACTCAGGCTGTTCAATGTAAATGCCTGCTCCTTTTTGTTACCATACTCATCGTATAGCTCCAGGCTTTCCTTATACCATCTTTCTGCAGCCAAATAGTCTCCTTTGCCAAAAAAGGCCATCCCAACGTTGGTCATGGAATACGGAATGTATTGGCTCAATCCCAGGGCACTGTATCCTTTAATGGACTGCAGGGAATAGTCGATCGACTCATCGTATCGGCCAAGCTCCTGAAGTACCGCCCCTATGTTTCCGTAGCAAATGGCCATACCCAATTCGCTCTCAAGTCTTTCATACATTTTTAAGGCTTTGCTATAATACTCATGCGAACGCTGGTACTGCTCTTCTTTCTTGTAAATAATGCCAAGGTTGTTGTACACTTTCGCTTGCCCCCGCTCATCTTCTTCGGCTTCGTAGATTTTCACTGCTTCCAGGTAAAGTTCAATTGCCTTCGAATTGTGTGACCTTTCGTCGTACACAATCCCCAGGTCGTTAAAAACCGAGGCAAGCTCAAGAGCAGAGGCCAGCCTTGAATAGATGTCTTTGGCCGTGCCCAGGTAATGCAGCGCACTGTCGTAGCTTCCCTGCGCCCGGAAAGCGACCCCGATATTCTGCATTGCGTAAGCTTCTGCCCGTTCGTCGCCAATGTCTTTAGCCATGGAAAGCGCCCGGGCGGCATAAAACCTGCTGCTGTCGGCATCATTGTAAATCCACCAATCGGAGATTTGATTATACAGCTTAATTTTAAGGGCAGGTGCTGCCGTGTTTACCTGTTCGTAAAGACTATCGAGCTCAAGGTCCCTCCCTTTGGGCTCAGACACTGCGCTGTGGCTAAAAGAAAAAATGGCGGCAGCGATTACTAAAAGTTGGCTGACCTTCATCGCTTTTCAAATTTTGGTTCGGGTGCTCACACTCTATGAGCAAACATATGTCAAATTGTAGTTTATTTGGTGACGCATCAATCCCCCATATGGAGTATTTGTAATGAGACGAGAACAGCTTGTAGACAGCTGGCTAAACAGGCTGGAGGTTTTACAAACAACGGCGCCAGGTGGAGTTTTTCCGGCTGGAAGCTTCCCTTCGAAACGGATTTATCCGGTGACGGGCACAGTTCGGGCTGATCCCAATGTCTTTTTTCCAGCCCTTATTGCGGGCAAATTGCTGGAATGGATGCACGTGATGGATGAGGGGCAAAAAATTCGCTCTACCGTCATTCTCAAAAAGATAGAAGCCACCTTCCCGCTGCACAAAAGCCGGAGAGGGCGCATGCATTACAATTTCTGGCCCACCGATCCCGACATCCCGTTTCCCAATGGCCGGTTGCTGCACAAGCTTGGATTTTTCAGGCTACCCGACGACATCGATGATACCTCCATGGTTTATGAGGCAAGCCAGGCGGCCGCTGAACAGGTAAAGTCGCTTCAGCGGGATATTGAAAGACATTTTTTGGAACACTATCCCGACCAACCCAGGGTGTATGCCGCATGGCTTGGCGATAAAATGCCATTTGTAGTGGATGTGTGTGCCATGACCAACCTGCTGAATGTGTTCAACAAATGCCGCTTGCCTGCTACTGCCTACAGCGCTGGCAGCCGCGCCTTTCTCCTGGAGGTAATTGCATTGAAGACATACGTTTCCTGCCCGTACAAAGTATCGCCCTATTACCCCGACACTGCTGTGATTGCCTACCATCTGGCGAAGTGGCTTAGCCTGGCCGGAGACCAATCGGCAGAATGTAAGCAGCTGACACGAGACCTGGAAGAACTGGCCGGCAATGAAATGCATCCCTTCCGGCGTATGCTGTATGCCTGCAGCCTTTTGCGGCTACAGGCAGCGGAAAACAGGCACGTCAGCTTTGAGCAGGTAAAACCTTATCTAACAACATTTCCCTGGTTCTACGGCAGCATGCTATCGGCTGTAAAATGGAAAATACTGCGACAACGCGGCGACTGGAGAATTTTTCACATCGCTCATGTGTGCGAGGCGTGGAACTATTCGCTGTGGACGGAGTATCAGCTATTGATTGACACTGCGAAACAATAAAGAATCAGTACCCATACTTTTCCTTCCAAAGCGCACGCAGCTGCTTCCGCATTTCTTCTTCCCGTGCATTTTTACCGGGATCGAAAAGGCGGGTCCCCTTTATTTCCTCGGGCAAAAACTCCATTTCGGCAAAATTGCCTTTGTAGCTATGCGCATATTGGTAGTCTTTGCCGTAGTTGAGGTCTTTCATCAGCTTGGTGGGAGCATTTCGGATAGCGAGCGGCACGGGCAGATCACCGGTTTTATTTACGAGCGCTATGGCATTGTTAATAGCCTCGTAGCTCGCATTACTCTTGGGTGAAGATGCCAGATAAGTAGCACATTGCGAGAGGATAATGCGGGACTCCGGGTAGCCAATCATGGTAACGGCCTGAAATGTAGCTGTAGCCAGCAGCAATGCATTGGGGTTGGCATTGCCGATATCTTCAGAAGCGAGGATCAGCATCCTGCGGGCGATAAACTTCACATCCTCACCTCCTTCTACCATGCGGGCGAGATAATATACGGCGGCATTTGGGTCGCTGCCTCTTATTGATTTTATAAAAGCCGATATGATGTCGTAATGCTGCTCTCCCGACTTGTCGTAAATGCTGATTCGCTGCTGGGCAGTGCTTACTACCATGTCGTCGGTGAGCTCCAGCGGGTCGTCGGGGTATTGGTCGGTAACAAGCTCAAAAAGGTTGAGCAGCTTGCGGGCGTCTCCACCCGATAGTCTGAAGAGCGCCTCTCTTTCTACAATTTTGATCTGTCTTTTCTTCAGCTTTTCGTCTTCCTTCATGGCGCGCCCCAGCAGGTTTTCGAGGTCCTTTACCTCCAGCGCTTTCAGGGTATAAACCTGGCAGCGGCTGAGCAAGGCGGAATTGACCTCGAAGCTTGGGTTTTCGGTGGTGGCGCCAATAAGGGTGATCTTTCCTTTTTCTACGGCACCCAGCAGGGCATCCTGCTGCGACTTATTAAAGCGGTGAATTTCGTCTATGAACAATATGGTGCGGATGCCGGGCCTGGCTTTACTAATCACTTCCCGCACGTCCTTCACTCCGGCACTTACGGCACTCAGCGTTTCGAAAGGTACTTTCAGTGTATTGGCAATGATGTTGGCAATGGTGGTTTTACCAACACCCGGCGGGCCCCAGAAGATCATGGAAGGGATTTGACCCGAAAGAATTACCTTGCGCAAGATACCATTTTCCCCTACGAGGTGTTCCTGCCCGATCAGTTGACCGAGATTTACCGGACGCATGCGCTCTGCAAGTGGGAAAGTATTTTGGAACATCGGTGCTTTCTTCTATCGATACAAAACTAAGATTTCAAAATAAAGATTTGAAGTTCCGGAATCTTTGGCGTTTCTTTTCTTTTTCGATTAACCCATGAACACCCGACTACTCCACCTTCTACTTTGCCTGGGCATTTTTGCCTGCGATACCGCTAGTCTGCCTGAGCATTTAAAAGAGATTAGCGAATATGACGTAATCATCAGGAACGGCCGGGTTGTGGACGGAACCGGCAAGCCTTCCTACAGAGCCGATCTGATAGTGCAGGCGGATACCATAGCCTTTATCGGCATGGTGCCCGCAGATGCTAAAGCCGCAACGGTTATAGATGCTACGGGCAAGATAGTATCCCCGGGTTTTATTGATGCCCATGCGCATGGCGACCCTCAGCGTACGCCGGAATTTCACAACTTTCTGGCCCAGGGTGTCACCACCATTTGCCTGGGGCAGGATGGCTTTAGCAGCGGCGTTGGTCATTTTTCTGAATGGAAAGATTCCGTTTCCGCGGTGGTGCCCGCTGTAAACATCGCTCCTTTTACAGGCCATGGCTCATTGAGGGCGATACTGCCGTTTCCTTATGCCCCGGATATAAGCGACGACGCTCTGCTAACAATGAACAACGAATTGGCCACGCAACTGTCTGCGGGTAGTTTTGGCCTCTCCTTCGGGCTGGAGTATGTGCCAGGCAAATACGCCGGAGCAAAAGAGTTGGAGGCTCTGGCGGAAACGGTAAGAAAAAATGGCGGCATTTTAATGGCCCATATGCGCAATGAAGATGACGACCAACTCCACAATTCGCTGAATGAGTACCTGAGCCTTGGGCAGTGGGCGCCTGTGCATATATCGCACCTGAAGTCGGTATATGGAAACGGCACCGGGCGAGCTGCGGAAATACTGTTGGTGCTGCAAAACTTTCGCAACAAGGGTTATCGTGTAACAGCCGATGTATACCCTTATACGGCAAGCTTCACGGGTATCGCAATCATTTTCCCCGACTGGGCACTGCCTCCGGCAAATTTTGAAGAGATAAAAGCGAAACGACGAGCTGAGTTAAGGGATTTTCTCACTAGCAAGGTACAACAGCGCAATGGTCCGGAAGCCACATTATTGGGAACGCCTCCCTACGCAGGCAAAACCCTGGCTGATCTTGAGAAGGAAATGAACAAACCATTTGCCGATATTCTGATAGACGACATCGGCCCACAGGGTGCCAGTGCTGCTTATTTTGTAATGAACGACTCGCTGCAGACCGCATTGCTAAGGAATGAATGGGTGGTGGTATCTACGGACGCCAGCCCGGGCATGCGGCACCCGCGGGGGTACGGTAGTTTTGGGAAAATAATCGAAAGCTATACCGTGCAGCAAGAAATTTTTTCCATCGAAGAAGCTGTCCGCAAAATGAGTGGCCAAACGGCTGAAATTGTTGGGCTTACCGATCGTGGCCTGGTGCGGGTGGGTTATAAGGCGGACCTGCTGGTGTTCGACCCGCAGCAGGTGCGTGTAAAGGCCACCTTCGAGCGCCCCCATTACCTCACCGAAGGGTTTAACGTGGTGCTGGTAAACGGCAAATTAGCCCGAGCGAACAGCGAATTCGCCGAAAACCGCTACGGGGAGGTGCTGACGAGGAAGTAATCTACCGGCAATACTTAGAAACGTACCCAGCCGCTTCCTCGTAGCCGTGCTCTACGGCTGCCTGCCAGTCGTGGCAGGCCCCGGTCCGGTTCTTCAAATTGTACCTGGCCATGCCCCTGTTGGCAAAAGCGCCATGATGGTAGGGATTGATTTCGAGCGTGCTGGAAAAGTCCTTTTCAGCCTTTGCATACTCCGCCAGTTTCAAATAGCACACACCGCGGTTGAAGTAAAATGCATAAAACTGGTCGGACGGCTCATCGTAATTGGCTGAAAACTTGATAGCGCTGGTAAAATCGCTAACGGCCGCAGTGTAGTAGCCGAGGTTTTTGTTGATCAGTCCCGCACAATAAAAAATCTCATCATCCTCGTAAAAAATCTTCTTGGCCTTTTCGAAATAGGTTCTGCTCAACCTGAAGTTTTTCAGCTCATTGCAGGCAGAATTCAGGTTAAGGTAGTATTTCCGCTCGGTAGAATCCAGCTCAATGGCCTTCATAAAATACCTTGATGCCTCTGTAAACTTTGATTGTGCGAGCAGGTCGAAACCGGTGTTGTTTAATTCGATGGCGCGGTTCAAATCGTCGACGGTCATTTGGGCCAAAGCCTCCACAGAAAGGAAGGAAACGAGCAGAAGTGCTGGTAATCTTTTTAGCATGTTAACTATTATGGGAGATCACGTTGTAATTGTTCAACCTCAAAGATAACAGCTAATGCATCGCCCGGAAAATTGTATAACTAAAACTTTAGTAAATAAAAAGCTTCCCGAAAGCCTGGGCGCTCCCGGGAAGCTTGCCGTTAATTCAACAGCATGGCCGATTTCACCAAATTGATGAACTCGCTCCGGTAGCCGTTGGCATCGGTGCCTCGGGACGTACTCGCCATCGACAACACCTGCTCGTAGGTCATCGCTCCCTTAAATTCGGAATTCCTCAGCAGCATGCCGAAGCCGGCTACTGCAGCCGACCACTGAAAATTATTCGACGGCCTCAAACTCATTTTCTCCGATATCACCTGGCTCAACAGCTTGCTGGTATTTCCATCAGGTTGCTTGTACCTGAGCTTTACGGTCATCAGCTCATTACTTGCATTAGCAGATTCGGTGGGAGTATATCGCTGGTATTTCAATGGATCCACCGATACAAAGCTGCTCGATACGCCTACGGGTATAATTTCGTACAGCGCCGTTACGGTATGCCCCGAGCCCAACTCGCCCGCATCTTTTTTGTCGTCGTTAAAATCTTCCTTGTTCATCAGGCGGTTTTCGTACCCCACCAGCCGGTAGGCCTGAACTTTCGCAGGGTTAAACTCCACCTGTATTTTCACATCTTTGGCTATGGTGAACAGCGTACCTCCAAACTCGTTCACCAGCACCTTTTTGGCCTCCAGTATATTGTCGATGTAGGCGTAGTTTCCATTTCCTTTGTCGGCCAGTATCTCCATTTTCGAATCTTTGTAGTTGCCCATTCCGAACCCAAGCACGGTAAGGAAGATCCCGTCGTTGCGCTTTTGTTCGATCAACCGCTCCATTCCGGCGTTGCTCGATTCGCCCACGTTAAAATCGCCATCGGTGGCTATTATCACCCGGTTATTGCCGCCTTCCACCAGGTTTTCTTTCGCAATCTTATACGCCAGCTGAATACCCGCTCCCCCGGCTGTAGATCCGCCGGCTTCCAGCTGGTTTAGCGCAGCAAGTATCTTTTCTTTTTCATTGCCGGCGGTGGCGGGCAAAACCATTCCTGCAGCACCGGCATATACCACTATGGCTACCTTGTCGACCGGCCGTAGTTGATCCACAAGCAGTTTGAACGACGACTTGAGCAGCGGCAGCTTGTTCGCATCGGCCATCGAGCCGGATACGTCGATGAGGAAAACCAGGTTGCTGGGCGGCAGGTTTTCCGTTGGTATCGTTTTTCCCTGCAGACCTATGTGTACCAGGTAGTGTTTTTCGTTCCAGGGTGCCTTTGCCACTTCGGTGTTGATAGAAAAAGGGTCTTCGTTTTTGGGTTGCGGATATTCATAGTCGAAATAATTGATCATCTCCTCAATTCGCACAGCATCAACCGGCGGCTTCTGACCCTGGTTTAAAAAACGGCGCATATTGGAATACGAGGCTGCGTCCACATCGATCGAAAAGGTAGAAAGCGGTTCATCGGCAGGTTTGTGAAAACGGTTTTCATGTATGGTGGCATAGTCCTCGGTATTGTGAACTATTACCTTCTCACCCATGTAAGAACTCCGGTTGACCGCTCCCGTTGCACTCATTGCTGACTTTTTATACACAGGGCTTACCTCTGTTTCGTAAACTACCTCGTCGGCTACTTCTTCCGGCGCCGGCTCACTTGTGTGGGGGGCGAGGCTCACTTCGAGGTAAATTCTTCCTGCAATGGCCACTTCTTTGGTGGCGTAGCCGCTTTTGCTGACGATCAGCACGTCGTTGGCACTGGGCGCCATTATTTCAAAAGCGCCGTTTTTGTCGGAAGTCGTTGTGTTCCTCGTCGTTTTCACCGTAATGGTAGCGTTTGCCATCGCTTTGCCTGTCGCGCTATCCACTATTTTCCCGGCAACTTTCAAGGCTGTCACCGGGCTTCCTGCCGGGCTTCCAGCCGGACTTCCAGCCGGACTTCCAGCGGGACTCTGCGCACCCCATGCGGTGAACAAAAACACAACTGCGATCAGAGATTTTACTGCATGTCTCATAGTCTTTAAGTTTTGGTTTTGGTGAGAGGATGCAGCTTTGGAACGGATTCCATAAATGAAACAAACTTTTTTTCTGTTGCCCCCGCTAACGGGGTCAAAGATTCGCTTCCATACTACTTCATTTTGCAGAAAGTATTAGCTTTAGAAGATTGAAGAACCAAGTAAATTGACATCGACCGACCTCAGCGACGAAGCCCTTTGGCAGCAGTATGTCTCCCGGCATGACCGGCAAATATTGACTGAGCTTTACGACCGCTACCTGGCACTGGTGTACGGTGTGTGCCTTAATTATTTGAAAGACAGAGAAGAAGCGAAAGACGCGGCGATGGAGGTTTTTGAAAAACTCCTGCACCACACATCGGAACAGAAAATAGAAAAATTCAGGACATGGTTATATGTGGTAACCAAAAACCACTGTCTTATGAAAATCAGGTCGCGGAAAAGCGCTTCGGAAAAAACCACCGCGCTGTTTATGGAATATGCTGAAACGGTGCATCCCCTGGATGATGAGCCAATGGACCTGGCACCGGCTTTGCACAAATGCATTGAAAGCCTGAAGGTTGAACAGAAGGTGTGTGTTTCGCTGTTTTATTTCGAAAAGAAAAGCTATCAGGAAATAGCCAGCGAGAAAGGGCTGGACCTGAAGGAAGTAAAAAGCCATATTCAAAATGGCAAAAGAAATTTGAAAATTTGCTTAGAGCAAAACAATGAGTGACAAGAGGCAGGGTATAGACGAAAGAGAAATGCTGCGCTATCTCAACAACGAAATGAGCAGCGACGAGCGGCATGCTTTTGAAAAAAAGCTGGAGAAGGACCCGTTTGCCTACGAGGCCATGGAGGGCATGGAGCAGTTTGACCCCGGGGAGATTGCAAGAGACCTCAACGATATAAGGCAGCAAATGCAACCATGGCGACGCAAGCCGGTAATGATGTGGAAAATAGCTGCAATTGTAGCACTAATGGTACTTGCTGGGGTTTCGGCCTGGCGCCTTACCACACAAGAAACTGCATCAGTAGCCAGCAAAGACGAGGTTGCCACCGACTCCACCATTGCCCTGAACCAGAAAACCGACGAAAAAGCTGCTGAAAAACCGGTACCTGAGGCGGCAGACAGCGCGCCGCCGGAAACTGAAGAAATTACCACCGGCCCGGCTCTTTCTACGGCTGCCGGAGCGGGTGAAGTGGAAGTGCCGACGGGTTCAACAAGAATTGAAGAGGCCGATCAGGTAGCTGCAGACATGATTCTTGATGCGGACGAAGCCGTGGCCGCTGAATCGGAAGA
This sequence comes from uncultured Imperialibacter sp., assembly GCA_965651695.1. Lineage (GTDB taxonomy): Bacteria > Bacteroidota > Bacteroidia > Cytophagales > Cyclobacteriaceae > Imperialibacter. The sequence goes on from CBFGTI010000110.1 coordinate 17,183, forward strand.
CGTTGCGGTGGAGCTCGAAGTTTTGGAAGAGGTAGCTGTTATAGAAGAGCAGCCCGAACCTGAAGCGGCAAAAGAAGCACTGGAAGAAGTACTTGCCGAGGAGGTAGTAACGGAGGCGCCAGTAGCAGTTGCAGAGGATGACGCAGCGACGGGTGGCGCAGCGCAAAGATCGATGCCTGCGAAAAAAGCCGAGGCTGACTATCGGAGCCAATTCAACGCAACGGGGGCTGTATCTCGAAGCCCTGCGGCTTTTAATCCACAGCTAGCCAGCCCGGACATGGGGTGGGTGGCCTTCGAAAAATATCTGCGAAACAACCAGCAGCGTGGTGAAGGGATTGTAAAAGGTGCGGTAATACTTTCTTTTATCATTAATGACAGCGGCACCCCTGCAGACATTAAGGTCGTAAACTCTTTGTGCGAACCCTGCGACAAAGAAGCCATCCGGCTGCTGGAAAACAGTGGCGGGTGGACGTACTACGAGGGCACCA